>DWXK01000075.1 GCA_019119205.1 Candidatus Mediterraneibacter intestinavium | reverse complement strand
TGCTCTGGAACTACCATAACACGAATCTCTCTACCTGCCTGAATGGCAAAAGACTTATCCACACCTTTAAACTGGTTGGTTATCTCTTCTAACTGTTTTAATCTGTTTGTATATGTTTCGATCGTTTCCCTTCTCGCACCCGGTCTTGCTGCTGAGATCGTATCAGCTGCCTGGACCACACAGGCGATCAGGCTCTGCGGCTCAACATCCCCGTGATGTGATTCCACAGCATTGATCACCGTTGCAGATTCCTTATATTTTCTACAAAGGTCTGCACCGATCTGAATATGTGAACCTTCCACATCATGATCTATAGATTTTCCTATATCATGCAGAAGCCCTGCCCGCTTCGCGACTCTCACATCCAGTCCGATCTCGCCTGCCAGGAGTCCTGCAAGCTGTGCCACTTCGATAGAATGTTTAAGTGCATTCTGTCCGTAGCTCGTTCTGAATTTCATACGTCCAAGGAGACGGATCAGTTCCGGATGGATCCCTGTCACACCCACTTCAAGGGCAGCAGCCTCGCCTTCCTCGCGGATCATGGTATCGACTTCTTTCTGTGCCTTCTCAACCATCTCCTCGATCCTTGCCGGATGGATCCTTCCGTCCACGATCAGCCGCTCAAGAGCGATCCTCGCCACTTCACGGCGGATCGGATCAAAACCGGAGAGCACGACCGCTTCCGGAGTGTCATCAATGATAAGTTCCACACCCGTAAGCGTCTCAAGTGTCCGGATATTCCTGCCTTCCCTTCCGATGATCCTTCCTTTCATCTCATCGCTCGGGAGCTGCACGACAGAGATCGTGGTCTCTGCCACATGGTCTGCGGCACAGCGCTGGATCGCGTTGACAACAAACTCTTTCGCCTTTTTGTCTGCATCTTCCTTTGCCTGAGACTCCAGTTCCCTGATCATCTTTGCAGTGTCATGCTTAACATCTTCTTCAACAGTTTTCAACAGATATTCTTTTGCCTGTTCGGAGGTCAGTCCTGAGATTCGTTCCAGTTCCTGTACACGTTTCTGACTAAGTTCTTCTACTTTAGCTTCGCGCTGACGCAGCTGCTCTTCTTTGGATGACATCTTGTTCTCTCTGTGTTCGAGAGCATCCGATCTCTTTTCGACAGCTTCTTCCTTTGCAAGCACTCTTTTCTCATAGCGCTGCAGTTCAGCTCTTCTTTCTTTCGTTTCCTTCTCAAGATCGTTCTTCGTCCGGATCGATTCTTCCTTCACTTCGAGAAGAGCTTCTTTCTTCGTTGTCTCCGCAGTTTTCACAGCATCGTCGATAATTTCCCGCGCTCTGCTCTCCGCATTTCCAATCTTACTCTCTGCATTCTTCCTGAGATTGGAGATCGTCGCAAAGTGGGTAATGATACCGACTATCAACGCGAGGGCTACAGCAATGCCTATACATACACCTAGACTTAATTGCACAGGAGCACCTCCTTATTAAATTTTCATTGTACATATTATTTAAATACAACAGTTAAATTTTATACTGTTTTCACAACAATGTCAAGCATCCTCACTATAATTTTGTATCACTTGACGGACAGTCTCATATCCGAATCCTTTCCGCCCCAGATAGGCGTAGATCTTCCGCAGTTTCTGCTCGTCTTCTTCCCCGGGATCGAACCGTTTTTTCCTCAAAAGCCCCCTCACGGCTTCCTCTTCTCCGCCTTCTCCGTAACATATCTCAAAGGCTTCATCGATCCGTTCAGAGGATACCCCCTTCTGTGCCAGAAGGGCACGGATCTCTTTCCTGCTCTTTGAGTTTTTTCTGCTCCTGACAAAGTTTTCCGCGAAACGGCTGTCATCCAGATAACCGAAAGAGCGGACATACTCCACAGCCTGGTCAACTGCCTTTTCCGGATACATCGCCCTTCGGAGTTTTTCCCGGAGCCCGGACTCTGTCCGGTCCATATCTTCCAGCAGATGCATCGCATACAGCTTTGCCCGTTTCAGGACCACTTCCTTCTCGATCTTATCCACAGTCTCCGGCGGGAGGTCCTCCCCCTCCCGGACACCGTATCTGGAAAGTTCTCCTTTATAGAGTACAAATGCAAACTCTCCGTCAAGCCAGACTCTGTACTTTGTCCTGGTGCATGCTTCCGTTTTCGTGACGATCATCCTCTGTACCCCTTTCCTGCCCGGGCACCTGATATCCGGATCATGCTTCTCCCTTCGGCGCTTTCTCCGGCTTCAGTTTCAGATCGCTCTCTGCTTTGCTCTTCGCATCTTCTCCCGTCTCTTCTTCGTCCGCGAGATGGTAGTGCGCCCTCACCTTTCTGTCAAGTTCCTCCATCACTTCCGGGTGTGATTCCAGATAGGCTTTCGCGTTCTCGCGGCCCTGTCCGATCTTCTCTCCTTCATAGGCATACCACGCACCGCTCTTCTTTACCACGTCGATCCCCGCGGCAAGATCCAGGATATCACCGGCTCTGGAAATGCCTTTTCCGAACATGATATCAAATTCAGCTTCTTTAAAAGGCGGAGCGATCTTGTTCTTCACGATCTTGATCCTGGTCCTGTTCCCCACCATCTCACCGCTCTGTTTGAGCGTCTCGATCCTTCTGACATCCATACGCACAGAGGCATAGAACTTCAGGGCACGCCCTCCGGTAGTCGTCTCCGGATTTCCAAACATGACTCCTACCTTCTCCCTGAGCTGGTTGATAAAGATCACGATACAGTTGGACTTGCTGATCACCGGTGTCAGTTTTCTCAGCGCCTGGGACATCAGCCTCGCCTGCAGTCCCACATGGCTGTCTCCCATGTCTCCCTCGATCTCCTGTCGGGGAACAAGTGCTGCCACAGAGTCGATAACGATAATATCGATAGCTCCGGAACGTACCATCGTCTCCGCGATCTCCAGTGCCTGGTCACCGCTGTCAGGCTGGGAGATATAAAGTTCATCGATATCCACGCCGATGTTCTTCGCGTAGACCGGGTCCAGGGCATGCTCCGCATCGATAAATCCGGCGATCCCGCCTCTCTTCTGGACTTCCGCGATCATATGCAGTGCCACCGTCGTCTTACCGCTGGACTCCGGTCCATATACTTCTATCACACGGCCTTTCGGCACTCCGCCAAGTCCCAGCGCCAGATCCAGGCTGAGACACCCTGTCGGCACAGTCTCCACCGCCACATGAGCTCCGGACTCTCCCAGCCTCATGACTGTTCCTTTTCCAAAATCCTTTTCCAGCTTCGCGATCGCCGCGTCAAGGGCTTTTTTCTTTTCTTCATTATTATTTGCCATGATATGATTTCTCCTTCTCAGATATCGAACAGTTGTTCGTGTATTATTATACTATTATACTTATCCTAAAATGTCAACCACATTTTCTACTCGTTTCAGCCGCTTTTCATAGGCATTCCCCCTGTCCTATTTCCATTTTCACATTATCTGTTACATCTCTGCGGATCCTGCTCCGATACCGGAGCTCAGAATAGATCGGCACGCCGTTCGGCGTGTAGAACGCGGCGGCAGGAACGCCGCCGGTATCGACAGTTACAGAGTAACACAGGACAGGGGAGAATGCAAGCCGGCGTTTCCGGTGATCACGCCTCCATTTTCCCGGTCTTCACACCGTTTTCCACTTTCTCACTTTTTCCCGGTAATAGATCACGCCTTCCTTTACGATAGCGGCGCATCCGTCCCGCACCTCCACCATAGTGACGGAACAGTTCGGCGGGACTTCATCCTGCCAGAACCCGGCAATATCCGTTTTTCCCTTGATCCGGTTGAGCAGCGCTGTCATTGCGGCGCCGTGAGTGGAGACGAGGATATTTTTCTCCGCAAGGTCCTGCCGGCTGCAGAGTTCTTCCAGGAAACTTCCGGTCCGCTCATAGAGTTCTTCTACGCTCTCCGCCCCCTCCGGCGGGACGTAAGACGCCGTATCCGTAAAAAACAGGTTAAAAGCTGCGCTTTCCGGTTCCGGGTCTTCTCCTCCGCTGCACATCCCTTCATAAACACCGAATCCGATCTCTTTGATTCTGTCATCATCCTGCAGGGGGACTTTCCTTTCCCCAAGGATGATCTCTGCCGTCTCCCTCGCTCTCCTTAACGGGCTGGTATATCCCATATCGATCGGGATCTCCTTCATCCCTTCCGCCGTCTCTTCCGCCAGATGGCGCCCGTGATCGTTCAGCGGGATATCTGTGTGTCCCTGCACCTTTCTCCGGCGGTTCCAGTCGGTCTCTCCGTGCCTTACAATATACAGCATCATCTTTGTTTTCTCCTTCCCGTTAAACTGATACTAAGTATACGCATTTCTCTGAAAAACGTCAACGCCACAACTGAGGATGCGCTTGCCAGCGGACATCCCGGGCAGTATAATAAAACCGGCAGCGACCGTTCCGGTGCTGCCGGATCCTGTCTGTAAGATCAAAGGAAAACCTGAGAGATCCTCAGAAAAAGAAAGGAAGATATTTAATGGAAATGAAAAAGATCACAAGCTTTACCGTGGACCACATCCGTCTGGTCCCCGGTCTCTATGTATCCAGAAAAGACAGGGCAGGCGATGCGGTCATCACCACCTTCGACATCCGCATGACAAGCCCCAACGACGAACCGGTGATGAACACGGCAGAGGTGCATACGATCGAACACCTTGGCGCCACCTTTTTGAGGAACCATGAAACATATGGGGATTCTGTCCTGTACTTCGGACCTATGGGCTGCCGGACAGGCTTTTACCTTCTCCTTGCCGGAGACTATTCCTCAGCCGACATCGTGCCCCTCATGAGAGAAATGTTCACATTTATAGCCGGATTTGACGGCGAGGTCCCCGGAGCTTCCGCAAAGGACTGCGGCAACTATCTTGACATGAACCTTCCCATGGCGAGGTATATGGCAAAACGCTATCTCCGCGATGTGCTGACAGATATCCAGGACAGCCAGCTCTATTACCCCGAATAACCTTAACCTCTGCGTTTCGTTCTGGAAAGGACTTCTTTTCTGATGTAGATGTAAGTCTTTTCTTCCCCTTCCTCCGCAAGCATGAAAAGAAGCTTTTCCAGAAGTTTTCTCGTCTCCGGATGCATCAGGGCACCCGCCTTTCCCTTCTCATAGTATTCCAGCGGATCTCTGTCCGTATATTCACTGCCCCTGTAGACCTTGCTCGCCGCAATGCGGTCCAGGAACATCTCGACCACATATCTCACCGGCATCTTCATGCCAGTCAGTGTCCCGCTCCCATCCAGGCTGTAGTCGATCCAGTATTCATAATGATGGCGGTTGCGCCCTTTGTGATGGAGCCATGCCGAAGAATATCCCCGCTCCTCCCTCTCCGCATTGTTGGGGCTTCTCGTCCCCTGGTAATATCTGCATCCCACGCGGAATTCCGTCCAGCTGTACTTGGACAGATCATGGCAGATCCCCTGCCGGTAGAGCCCCACGCGAAAGCATTCTTTCATGACAAGTATCTTATGTTTCGTGATAGTACAGAAATGTTTAAATGCCTTCATCTATCTCTGATTTCTTCCTGCTGACGAGCAGGGAAATGCTTCTCTCCTTCAATTCAATGATCTTCTGCTCCTCGAGAGGCTCAGGCTTCTCAAGGAGCCCGTCCGCCGTCGTCCCGGCGAGCATCCACTTTTTCCCTTTTCCCGGAGACGGGAGGGCAAACGGATGAGGGATCCAGTGCATATTATATGCGATAAAACATGCCTCGTCCTTCTCGCCCTCTGCCGCGTACATCGCTCCCAGCTGGCGGCTTGCCACATCGGTCATCGCTCTCCACGCATACTCTCCGTGGAATGAGACATCAGGCATGCCGCATCCGTTCCGGTCCATTCCTTTGAGCCCGTCTCTCCTGTGAAGACAGCCGTGCTCTTTCCGGAATCCGATCAGGCTTTTCACATGACGGAACAGAGAATCGTCCGTCTTAAGGCGGCTCCAGTTCACCCATGCCGTCTCATTATCCTGGCAGTAGACATTGTTGTTCCCCTTCTGTGAGTTATAAAACTCATCCCCTGCCAGAAGACACGGCGTCCCCTGGGAAGTGAGCAGGAGAGTGAATGCATTCTCCGCCTGATTCTTCCGGAGCGCCATGACCGCTTTTTTCCGGCTCGGTCCCTCCGCGCCGCAGTTCCAGCTGTAATTAAACTCCGGCCCGTCCTGATTTCTCTCACCGTTTCCTTCATTGTGCTTTCCGTCGTAGGAGACCAGGTCCCAGAGCGTAAAGCCGGTATGTCCTGTTATATAGTTACACTTTCCGTCCTCCGCCGAATTATGTTCCAGAGCCCACATGACATCGTTCACCATATTCTCGTCCCCTTTGAGGAACCGGCGCATCACATTCTGATACCCGTCGTCCTTGCGCATCAGCTTGATATCTTTAAGAAACGGATCTGCATTTAAAATGTCCCACGGAACACTATAGGGATTGACGACAAATCCGTCTATATGATACTCCATCATATAAAATTTCAAACATTCCAGGGCTGTCTGGACAGATGTTTTCTCCCCGAAAGGCATCTCCAGCACTACTTCGATCCCTGCTTCATGGCACGCCCTGACCATATCTTTAAGCTCTGTGGACGCGTTCTTCCCCGCCGCATAGGAATGTTTCGGCGCGAAATAGTATCCTTCCCCGTATCCCCAGTAATTGATCTGTCCGTTTACATACTCTTCAAACTCATAGACAGGCATGCACTGGATCTGGTTGATCCCCAGTTCCTTCAGATACGGGATCTTCTCTGTCACTCCCAGAAATGTTCCCTTATGCGCTACTTTCGAAGAACTGTGTTTCGTGAACCCCCGGACATGGAGGCTGTATGCCACCACCTCATTCCAGGGGATATGGAGCCGTTTATCTCCATTCCAGTCATATCCTGACGGAACGATCTTTCCCCGGATCTCATGTTCCTGGAGGTTCTGTCTGATCCCGAACGCCTTTTTGCCCGCGATCTCCTTCACATAGGGATCCATGCATACTTTTTTGTTGATCCTGTAATTATATTCATATCTGCTGATGTTCTTTCCTTCAACAGCAAGATATCTCACTTCGCCGATTCCCTCTTCCTCGGGCATCTCGAACACAATCTCCGGAATGTTCTTCCCTGCCCTGTACAGGAGCAGTTCACATTTCTGTCCCCGGGGAACCTGTACTGCAAAATTCACTTTGTCCTTCTCTGCGTGTGCCCCGAAAGGCTGCGGGATTCCTTCTCTTTTTATCATCATTTCAGTCCTTTCCTATTGCCAGCCGTCTGTCCCGTACATATCCACATTTTTCTGATCGATCAGAAACGTCTCTTCATACACCTCTTCCTCGTAGGCTCCGCCATCCAGCAGAACTACTGCAGTCTCAGCAGCTCTCTTTCCTATATTGATCGGAGACAGGGCGCCCACCGCCTGCATAGGGCTTTCCAGATCCGCTATCGCAGACTTGATCTCAGGAGATCCATCCACACTGTATACAAGGATATCCTCGTACTGTATCTCTTCCAGCACTGTGAGCACCTGCACAGCCATCTGGTCATTTCCGCACATCACTGCGTCAATATGGGTATCCTGATCCAAAACTTCTTTCAGGGAAGCCTGAACCGCTTCCTTTCCTGAACTCGCGTCTATCCTTGCCGCGACTTCAAAACCGTCGTTGTAGATCGCCTCTTCAAAACCGGTGATCCTCTCATTCAGAGAATTCACTGACGGCTTCTCAACGATCACGATCCTTCCGCCGTCCGGTCTCTGTTCCACAAGATCCTCGCCGCAGACATATCCTGCATTGCGGTTATCCGCTCCGATAAACGCATCGATATATTCCGTCTCCTTTACCATTGTGCCCAGATTAATGACCGGAATATCCGCCTCATCCAGTTCTTCCAGGGCAGGCGTGATCTTTTCCCAGTCTGCGGGACACAGGAATACCGCATCAACCCCGGCATCGATCATCTCACTGATCTGGGCGATCTGCGTATCTGCACTGTTCTCAGCGTCTTTGACCATGATCCGGTCACCCTGCTCCTCAAGTGAAGTCCGTATAGACTCTTTCAGCGTCTCATAGAACGGATCAGACATATCGGCGGAACTGTATCCCAAAAGCCTTCCCGGCTCTGTCTCCGCTTCTGACTCTTCTCCTCCTTCCTCCTCCACGACCGCATTATCTTCCGGCGTCCCCACATTTTGCTTGCATCCCGTCACGGAGATCCCCGTGACGGCAGCCGTGAGGAACAGCAACAACACTCTTTTTTTCATCTGCCATACTCCTTCTGCTGCACTATCCTGTGAACACTCTTACTTTCATTCTACCTGGTTTCAGGGGAAAGTCAATAAGAGGATCATGAAGTCTTTCTTGCTTTTTCCTGTTCTTTTTGATAACATCTGTAATGAAATCCATCCGGACTTAATACTATATTCCAAGGAGGATCCCCATTATGTATATGGATGAAAACGGATCGATGACCGTAACATTGACACTGGACGACGATAAAGAACTGGAGTGCGAAGTCATCACCACTCTGGAAGCCGGGGGGAGAAAATATATCGCTCTTTTTCCCCTGGAAGGCCCGGACAGTGAGGCCGGCCAGGTCTATCTGTACCGCCTCATAGAGCACGGTGACGCAGAACCGGATCTGGAGAACATCACGGAAGACAGCGAATTCTCCCTTGCATCCGAAGCGTTCAATGACTGGGCACAGGAACAGGAATTTGCCGACGTCGACCTGGACGAGCTTGACTAATCCTCAAGCAGTTCTTCAACAAAGCGGGAAGGAGATGCCTCCTTTCCGTTTTTTGTCTTTGCATAGCATATCTTCAGCAGTTCTTTCGCCCTTGTCATCGCCACATAAAACAGGCGGCGTTCCTCCTCTGTCTCTTCCTCCGTCTTTGCTTTTTTATAAGGGATGCTCCCTTCATTCGCCTCTATGAGAAAAACGGAGTCGAATTCCAGCCCTTTCGCTGCATGGATCGTCATCAGCCTGACGCCTTCCTGTTCCAGGTTTTTCTGCTTTTCTTTCATCCTCAGCATCTCTGTGTATTCCTCCACATGTCCGAACCACTCTTCGATAGTGGAGAACGGCTTTGCCGCCTCGGAGAGTTCCGCCAGGACCTCAAACAGATCCGACTTGTCTGTCTTATGTGTCAGCGCATAGTCTTTCAGGAAGTCATCATACCCGATCCGCTTCCGGATGTACTGGATCGCTGCGTAGGGCGCCATCTTCACGAGCATCTTAACATCCCACTCAAACTGGTCTACCCGGTCCATCATCCATTCCCTGTCAGCATAAAATTTCCTGATATCCTCAAACGACGGTGAGGCGCCTGATATGCTGTCCCTCCCGATATATCTTTTAGGCCTGTTCATGACCTGAAGGAAGTCCTGCCTTTTCCTTTCCCCCAGGGCAAGCCGGAAATATGCCTGTATGTCTTTCGCGATAAAATGATCGTATATGTTCGGAAGATGTTCCCTCATCTGGAACGGGATCCTCCGCTCCATCAGCATCTCCGCCACAGGACGGGCGTCCGTATGGGTCCGGAAAAGCACGGCGATATCCTCCGCACGTACTCCTTCATCACAGCGTTTCTCGATCTCCCCGACGACATACTCCGCCTCTTCGTTGGGATCTTTCACCTCCTGGACATGTAGCGAAGCACCTTTCTCTTTCACCGCAGTCAGATCCTTTTCATACCGGTGCACATTATTTTCGATCACTTTCAGGGAATTTCTTACAATATTTGAAGTAGAACGGTAATTGATACCCAGAAGAAACTGCTTTGATTCCGGAAAATCTTCCCGGAACCGGAACATCAGGGAGGGATCTGCGCCGCGGAACCCGTAGATCGCCTGATCGTCGTCCCCCACGACAAAGAGATTGTTCTCCGGACGGGCGAGCATACAGATCACATCATACTGGATCCGGTTGATGTCCTGGAACTCATCGATCAGGATATACCGGAATTTCTTCTGCCACTGCGCCAGCACATCCGGCCGGCTGCTGAACAGCTCATAGCAGAGTACCAGCATATCATCAAAATCGATCTTTCTCAGTTTCTTCCGCTGTGTCTCATACTCTCTGTATATTTCCCGGAACGCATCCGCGCTGCACTTCTCCGAGACAAATCCATCCGTATCGATCCGGTTGTTCTTGATGCGCCCGATCTCTGCCGCGATATCCCGGATAAAGTCCTCCTCATCAAACACTTCCATCTTCTGCTGGGCGATCACGCCCCTCAGGATCTGATATTTCTCTGTTTCTGAGAGGATATTCTGACTGCCAAACCGGTATGCCCACTTCAGGATCCCGTAATAGATCCCGTGGAATGTCCCCATGGTAACAGGCACCTGCGCCTTTCCCATGAGGGCGCACAGCCTTTCCTTCATCTCTGCCGCCGCAAATCTGGTAAAAGTAACGACCAGAATCTCTTCTGGCCTTACTTTGTATTCTTCGATCAGATATTTAATTCTGTTCACGATCGTCAGGGTCTTTCCGGACCCCGGACCCGCCAGCACGAGGCAGGGTCCGGTCCCGTGTGTGACCGCGTCTTTCTGAGCCTGGTTAAATCCCATGTCGTTCCTTTCTAGCTGAGTTTCTCGATCCCAAGCCGGATCCTTTTTAAGGATTCTTCTTTTCCAAACACTTCCATAAGTTCTGTCGCTCCGCCCGGAGTACTCTGCTTTCCGGAGACAGCCGTACGGATCGGCCACATCACATAGCCGATCTTGTAACCCTTCTCTCCCGCAAAGCCTTTGAGTGTCTCAAAGAGGGCGTCATTGCTGTAGTCCTCCTGAGCTTCCAGAACAGGAAGTACTTCTCTCAAAAGTTCCAGGGACTTTTCCGGATCGGTCTTCATCTTCTTGTGATTATACAGCGCTGTGTCATAATCCGGAAGTTCCTCAACGAAATCGATCTGATCCAGGATATCCGGGAAGATCTCGATCCTGGTCTTCACCAGCGCCGCGATCTTCTTCAGGTCGTAGTCTTTTGTCACCGCTTTCCTGATGTACGGCTCCGCAAGTTCGTAGAACTTGTCAGGATCCATCGCCTTGAGGTACTCTCCGTTCATCCATTTCAGCTTCGTCGTATCAAACACGGCCGGAGATTTGCTCATATGGCGGTAATCAAACGCCTCCACCAGTTCTTCCAGTGAGAAGATCTCCCTGTTATCTGAAGGGCACCATCCCAGCAGCGCCACAAAATTGACCACAGCCTCAGATACGAAGCCCTGCTCGATCAGATCCTCGTATGAAGAGTGTCCGCAGCGCTTGCTCAGTTTCTTGTGGTTTTCATCCGTGATCAGCGGACAGTGTACATACACCGGGATATCCCAGCCAAACGCCTCGTAGAGACGGTTATATTTCGGCGCAGAAGAAAGATACTCATTTCCCCTCACCACATGAGTGATCCCCATCAGATGGTCGTCCACTACATTGGCAAAGTTGTATGTGGGGAATCCATCCGATTTGATCAGGATCATATCATCCAGTTCATTGTTAGGGACCGTGATATCACCATAGATCTCGTCGTGGAAGGTCGTCTCTCCCTCGTTAGGCACATTCAGGCGGATGACCCAGGGTTTCCTCGCAGCAAGGTTCGCCTCCACCTCTTCTTTGCTCAGCCCCAGACAGTGCTTGTCATATACCACGATATCCGTCCCGTCATCCGATACGGATGTCTTCAGGGACTCCAGCCTCTCCTTGTCACAGAAACAGTAATAAGCATCTCCCTGCTCCACAAGCTGCTTTGCATACTTCAGGTACAGCCCGGAAGCATTCCTCTCGCTCTGGACATAAGGTCCGTATCCGCCGTCCTTATCCGGGCCCTCGTCATGTATGAGTCCGGTCTTTTCCAGTGTCCTGTATATGATATCAAGGGCTCCTTCTACGTAGCGCTCCTGATCCGTGTCTTCCACACGGAGGATAAAATCTCCTCCCTCATGCTTCGCGATCAGATAAGCATACAGCGCGGTGCGCAGATTTCCCACATGCATCCTGCCTGTCGGGCTGGGTGCAAATCTTGTTCTTATTTTCCTGTCCATATTTTCAGCCTTTCTCTTCCTTTTCTAATTCTTCGGCAAGTTTGTTCACGAATTCGTCGCTTCGCCCATGGATGATGATGTCCGCCCTCTGGTCAGAATAATGTTCTCTCTCTGACACCAGGATCAGACTGCTTCCGGTATAATACTGGATCATCTGGCCGCACAGCGGAGAATTCAGGTTCGTCCCCAGGACGATCAGCACATCCGCCTTCTCCACCTCGCCGGCAGCGCGGGTCATAAGCCCGTTATCGATCATCTCTCCGAACAGGCACACGCCCGGACGGATCGCGACAAGACATTTTTCACAGAGCGGCACACCCTTGGCATCCCTCATATACTCCATTGGATAACTTCTTCCACAGGACGGACACCGGTTCTCGAACACCGTCCCCTTCAGGTTGATCACATCAGTACAGCCGGCGCGCTCCTCCAGTCCGGCGATCCGCCTGGTGATGATAGAGTTGACCAGCCCGTGGTCCTGCAGTTTCTTCAAACTGATGAATCCCTGTCCCGGCGGGATCTCAGCAGCTTTTAAGATGACATCTTTGTAAAACCGGAAGAACAGTTCCTTCCGCGCCGAGTAGAAGCTGCTGCTGAATATCTCCTCAAAGGAGTAACCATATCTGCTCTCTATATCGTAGGACTCCTCTCCATCCCGGAGCAGCGGATAACCACTCTGGCTCATCATCTCGATCCCGCTGAGCACAACCGTATACCTGCTCTCCCGGAGTATCTGCAGTATGTTTTTTTCTCTCATACGCCCTCCTCCTTCCGCCATAAGACCATTCACAGACCTGCCTTTGTCTTATTATAGAACAACTCCGCAGAATCTTCAACAAACAAAATCGACCGCATCATAACAGCACAAAATCGACTGTATCACAGCGAACGCTCACACCGGCAGGACCGGCCGGGGACTGCCCTGTCACAGTATCGAGATACTCTCAGGCAGATTCCCGGGATCTTCCAGGGCGCAGGCTCTCGTATCGATCTTTGAAAGCATGGACCCCTCAAAAGCGTCGGAGGCGAAACGTGTCACCTGCGCCGGCACTGAATAGGTCCCTGTCCTTCCCGCAGGAAAAGCGAGGATGCAGGAACCGCCCTCGGAAAAGAGGACTCCGTTTTCCGTGTAGTATACACTGTTCCCGGCTTCAACCTCAAACTTGCACACCTGGGACATACCGGCAAAAGCACCTTCTTCGATATATGTGATCCCGGAAGGGATATGGACCTCGACGATCTCTGCTGCAACTCCTGCAAATGCTCCTCTGGCGATCCCAGTGCATCCCTCAGCGGGAAGGTTCAGGCACAGATCCGTCACAGCAAGGCCGGCATCTGAGATCCCGCATATCATTCCGGACTCATCGATGATGAAACCGTTCGCCGGATCTTCGGCAGGCGCTTCCGCTGTCCCATCAGAAACATCTCCTGCTGATGCGCTGTCTTCAGGTATATCTGAAGCCGGAGGATCTGACACAGCATCGCCGGTCCCGGGGATATCCGAGTCCGGAATATCGGACCCACTGTCATCCGTCAGCGCATCCCCGGCCCCGGGGCTGTCCGGATCTGAAACGCCTGTCTCCGGAATGTCCGCGGCAGGTATGTCTTCCTGTGGGATGTCCGCTGCCGGGATGTCAGAAGAAGGAACATCTGCCCCGTCTCCGCCGGAAGACGGGATATCCATGACCGGCACATCCGTTCCCGGAATATCCGCCGCAGGGATCTCATTGTCCGGGACCTCCTCTTTCGGGAAAACGACAGCCGGGATATCGATCCCTGCACCATCAGTTTCTGCGCCTTCCGCCACGATCTCTTCCACCAGAAGGACTTCTGTCATCTCCATATCTGCGGGAACCGCGTCTGAGGATACAGCACTGTCAGCCATAAGTACCGTGCCTGCTCCCGGTTCATCCACAGGCAGTACAGGCATCTTCCTCGCGTCATCCGGAAACGCCAGATTCCCATCCCCTTCAATGAGGCTGAAGACATCCGGAAACAGTCCCACGCCGGAAGGAAGTGTCCCGGCATCGCTCACGCTGATCGACGGAAGTTCCTTTTCCTCCGTCGCAGGATCACCTCCCGTGACCATAGCCAGAAGGAGAAGCATGGCAAGCATGACGCTCACTCCTCTGCGGATAAACTCCTCCACATCCATCTCCCTGTAAATTTCTCCACACCATTCCAATTCTGAACACCTTTCCTTTCCACTACAAACTTCCCCCAAGTTTTCTGTACCAGCACAGAATAAATATTTGGTTACGAAGATAAATTACCAGAGAAAAAGGAATGCCGCAATCCTCTGCAACATTCCTTTGCATTTTTATACGTTGATCTCTGCTGTCATTCCCAGCACGTCTTTGTTCTTCTCAAGCAGCGGCTCGACCACATTCTCCAGATAGGACTCCACCTGTTCTTTCGCGCGGCCCACATACTTCGCCGGCTCCATAGCCTTCTGAAGATCCTCCAGAGTCAGGTTGAACGCCGGATCTGCCGCGATCAGCTCCAGCAGGTTGTTGTCCTGCCCTTTTTCTTTCACATTCTTTCCGGCTTCCATGGAGAGCTCGCGGATCCTCTCGTGGAGTTCCTGCCTGTCTCCGCCTGCCTTCACTGCATCCATCATGATGTTCTCGGTCGCCATGAACGGCAGCTCTGCCATCATATGCTTCTCGATGACCTTCGGATAGACCACGAGTCCGTCCACCACGTTCAGGCACAGGTCCAGGATACCGTCGATCGCGAGAAATCCTTCCGGTACGCTCAGGCGCTTGTTAGCCGAATCATCCAGCGTACGCTCAAACCACTGTGTAGCGGATGTGACCGCCGGGTTCAGCGCATCGATCATCACATATCTTGAAAGAGACGCGATACGCTCGCTCCTCATCGGGTTTCTCTTGTACGCCATTGCAGAAGAACCGATCTGGGTCTTTTCAAAAGGCTCTTCCACTTCTTTTAAATGCTGGAGCAGACGGATATCGTTTGAGAACTTGTGAGCGCTCGCCGCGATCCCTGCGAGGACGTTCAGCACCCTTGTATCTACTTTTCTGGAATAAGTCTGTCCGGAAACCGGGTAACATGCCTTGAATCCCATCTTCTCCGCGATCATGGGATCGATCCTGTCGATCTTCTCCTGATCCCCGTCAAAGAGTTCCAGGAAGCTTGCCTGGGTCCCTGTCGTCCCCTTTGATCCGAGAAGCTTCAGGCTCCCCAGTACATACTCCAGATCCTCCAGGTCCATCTCAAACTCCTGCATCCACAGTGTCGCCCTCTTTCCCACAGTTGTGGGCTGCGCAGGCTGGAAGTGGGTGAAGGCGAGTGTCGGCTGCGCTTTCTGTGCCTCCGCGAATTTTGCCAGTTCTGCGATCACATTGACCAGTTTCTTACGGACCAGTCTCAGGGCCTCCGCCATGATGATGATATCTGTGTTATCTCCCACATAGCAGGATGTAGCTCCCAGGTGGATGATCCCTTTTGCTTTCGGGCACTGTACGCCGTAGGCATAGACATGGGACATCACGTCGTGGCGTACCACTCTTTCCCTCTCTTTTGCCACATCGTAGTTGATGTCGTCCGCATGGCTTTTGAGCTCTTCGATCTGCTCGTCTGTGATATTAAGCCCAAGCTCTTTCTCCGTCTCGGCAAGAGCGATCCACAGGCGTCTCCAGGTGCGGAACTTCTTGTCCGGCGAAAAAATATACTGCATCTCCTTGCTTGCATACCGCTCTGAGAGCGGGCTTACATAACGGTCATTACTCATAATCAATATTCTCCTTCTTCTAATGCAAAACTGATATCCCTTCCCGGGACTTCCATCGGGTACTTTCCTGTAAAGCATGCGTCACAGTAACGCAGGTCTCCCACCATGTCTTTGAGTTTCCCGATCTCCATGTATCCCAGAGAATCCGCGCCAATCAGTTCACGGATCTCTTCTGTCGTGTGGGAGTGGGCAATGAGCTGTTCGTTGGACGGCACATCCACGCCGAAATAGCAGGGGTAGAGAAACGGCGGGGAACTGATCCTCACATGGACCTCTGTCGCTCCCGCTTTCTTCAGCATCCGGATGATGTTCGCACAGGTCGTCCCACGGACAATGGAGTCATCTACCATGACGATACGTTTTCCCTTTACGACCTCCGGGATCACGTTCAGCTTCACCTTGACACTCGACTCCCTGTCGCTCTGCTTCGGCTTGATAAAGGTCCTTCCCACGTAGCTGTTTTTGTGGAACGCCATACCGTAGGGGATCCCAGACTCTTCCGAATATCCCTTTGCCGCGACAAGCCCGGAATCCGGCACCCCGACCACAAGATCTGCCTCCACCGGATAGGACTGCGCCAGCGCTTTTCCCGCAGTGATGCGCGAATGATACACATTGATCCCGTCGATAGTGCTGTCCGTCCTGGCAAAATATATGTATTCAAAGATACATCTTGCCTCCTTCTCTTTTCCCAGCGCCATGCTCATGTCCGAGCTGATCCCGTCCTTCGTGATGGTAACGATCTCCCCCGGAAGTACATCGCGGATGAACTCTCCATCCACAGCCGCGATGGCACAGCTCTCGGAAGCCAGGAAGTAAGTGTTGTCCCTCCTGCCGATGCACAGGGGGCGAAGTCCCAGCGGATCCCGCGCGCCGATCATCTTCCTCGGGCTGCTGACGACCAGGGCGTATGCTCCCCGGATCTTCTTCATGGCATTTCTCACTGCCGATTCAGCGTTTGGGGTATTCAGGCGCTCTCTGGCTATATGGTACGCGATCACCTCAGAGTCGATGGTCGTCTGGAAGATCGCACCGGTATATTCCAGTTCCTTTCTCAGTTCCAGCGCGTTGACAAGATTTCCGTTGTGCGCGATAGCGAGCGTCCCCTTTACATAGTTGATGACAAGGGGCTGCGCGTTCTCCACACGGGTCCCTCCTGCGGTGGAATAGCGGACATGACCTACTCCCAGGTTTCCTCTCAGTTCGGAAATTGTCTCCTCGTCAAACACTTCATTGACATGCCCAAGCCCTTTCCTGGAAATGACCTTCCTCTTTCCGAAAGTATCCGTCACTGCGATCCCACAGCTCTCCTGTCCCCTGTGCTGCAATGCAAAAAGCCCGTAATAAATAGAAGCGGCAACATTGTGCCCGTCCATATCATAGGCTCCGAAAACTCCGCACTCTTCTCCGAGCCCGGTCGTAACTCTGTCAAATCGATCCATATAGAATTAACTCCTTCTCTTTTGATGCCGATACATTGAAGGTTTCTTCGCTGTCAGCTAAGATTATAATATAAGGCAGGTGGAAAATCAACATTCCCCCTGCCTCAGGTATCTTCGTTCTTATTATTTTATCGTCTTCACATTTATAAGTCTTTCTTATAACAAGGCATCCGTTATACACAGATCCTTATGTGATCTTCTGCTGCGCCTTTGTCCTCTTATCCCTGTGTAAACCGGGACAAGAACTGCTTCGTACGCTCCTCCTCCGGATGTTCAAAGACCTTCTCCGGCGTTCCCTGTTCCAGGATCCGTCCGTCATCCATGAAGATCACCTGGCTGGACACGTCTCTTGCAAACGCCATCTCATGCGTTACGATGATCATGGTCGTCTCCTGATCCGCAAGTCCCTTGATCACCTTCAGCACTTCTCCCGTCAGCTCGGGATCGAGTGCCGATGTAGGTTCGTCGAAACAGAGGATGTCCGGCTTCAGGGCAAGAGCACGTGCGATCGCCACACGCTGGCACTGTCCGCCCGAAAGCTGATGAGGATAATTTCCCATCCTGTCTTCCAGCCCCATCTGCACGAGCAGTTCCTTCGCCTCCGCCTCGATCCCTGCGTGGATCTCTTTTTTCCGCGCCTTGTAATCCGGCTGTGCCTTTGCCAGGAGTTCCTTGGCGAGCATCACATTTTCCAGTGCCGTATACTGTGGGAACAGGTTGAATGACTGGAATACCAGACCAAAATGAAGCCGCTTCTTCCGAATCTGAGACTCCTGCATCGTGGCAGGATCTGCTGCGTCAAACAGGGTCTCGCCGTTTACCCGTATCTTTCCTCCACCCGGGCGCTCCAGGAAATTAAGGCAGCGCAGGAGCGTTGTCTTCCCACTCCCCGACGAACCGATAATGGACAGCACCTGCCCTTTTTCAAGGGTGAAACTGATATCCTTGAGAACCTCGATATTTTCAAAACTCTTATTCAGATGTTCTACTTCTAAGATCGCCATATCATCCACCTCCTATCTGAAATAATCCAGTTTCTTCTCCAGCCTTCCGAGAAGGACCGTCAGGATCCCGTTAAAGATCAGATAGTAGACTGCAGTAAAGAACAGCGGCCAGATCGCGCCCGAAATTCCCTGAGAGCCTTTCAGGAAAGCCTGTCCCGCCCAGATGATCTCCTGGAGCGCGATGATCCGCGCCAGGGATGTATCTTTTACAAGGGTTATGATCTCGTTTGACATAGGCGGCACGATCCGCTTGATCATCTGGAGCAGCGTGACTTTAAAAAAGATCTGGCTTCTGGTCATACCAAGCACAAGGCCGGCTTCTTCCTGGCCTTTGGGCACTCCCTGGATCCCGCCTCTGTAGATCTCCGAGAAATAACATGCATAGTTAAAGATAAATGCCACAGAAGCGGCAAGAAAACGCCCCGACTCGCCGCCGCCCCAGATAGGGTTATCCAGCACAAGCCCGGGGAAATAGTAAATGATCAGAAGCTGGATCATCAGGGGGGTCCCCCTGACGATCCAGACGATGATCTTTGTCAGATAGCTTAAGGGGCGGAACCGGGACATCGATCCAAAGGAGATGATAAGCCCCAGCGGCACCGCACCCAGAAGTGTTACAAAAAACAGCTTCAGCGTCTGCAAAAAGCCAATGTTCAGCGATTGTATGACAATCGGAAATTGTTCTAATATCAGTTCCATTTCAAAGTTCCACCTGTTTTTCTTACTGCTCGATCAGGGCAGCCTGTACTTTGTATGTCTCTGCGCATTCCTGCATGCTTCCATCCGCATAGCTCTCTGCGAAGAAATTGTTCAGTTCTTCCGCAAGGTCAGAACCTTTCCGGAAACCAACGCCGTACTCCTCACTATTGAGCCCGATCGTATAGGTCAGGTCCTCATAACTTGTCCCTTCCCCGATCATAGCTGACGCCATCAGAGAATCGATCACTGCCGCGTCGCAGGTGCCTCCCTCTACTTCCATCAGCGCATCCGCCTGGGCAGTCACTGCAGTGTAATTCAGTCCCAGCGCGCTTACCTGCTCTTCGCCGGCGCTTCCTGCCTCAACGGCAAAATTCAGGTCAGACAGGCTGTCCGTATCCTGATACTGGTCTGCCACATCCGCAGGAACAACAACAACCTGCGCATTGTTCAGGTATGCGTTGGTGCATTCCATGGCACTTGTCACTTCATCTGTGAGGGTCATCCCGTTCCATACACAGTCAATGGATTTCCCATCCAGTTCGAGCACCTTATTATCCCAGTCGATCTCCACGAATTCCGCTTCAACACCGAGGCTCTCTGCAAATGCTTTCGCCATATCCGCGTCGAATCCGACCCATTCTCCGCTCTCGTCCTTGTAGTCCATGGGTTCAAAATTCGTGATCCCCACCACAAGAGTCCCTTTGTCTTTTACATACTGCATATCGCTTTCCTGGGAATCTTCCGATGCTGCACTGTCGGATGAAGCAGATGAATCAGCACTGGAACTGTCAGATCCGCATCCCGGAAGCATGGAAACCGCGAAAGCCGCACACAGTAAAACACTTAAGATCCTTCTTTTCATAATATTACCCTCCCGCCGCCGTCCCTTAAACGGCACTTTTTTTCTCTATCAATGAGCCACTGCACTACGATAAAGTACCGTTGTATTCTACCATATAGACCCGGCTGTGTCAATTTATTTCTTCCAGGTATCTCAGTTATGGCTCCTGCGGTGCTGTCTCTTCCATTTTTCCAGAAGGACCGGATTGGGTTCGGTCTGAAGGTTCTCTTTGATCTCATCGATCTCCTGTCTCATCTGCGCGTTGACTTCCATGTATTCTTCATGCTTTGTGATCAGGATATGATATTCCTCCATCGACATATATTTATACGAAGCATAGAGATAAGGCTTGAGGAGCGCCTTGTCCTCGCAGATCTGATAAGCCCGGTCGTACATCCTTGCCGATTCCTGATACAGAAAGAGCCGTCCGTACGCTGCTCCCAGCCCTGCATAGATCTTCCCGTAGAATTTTTCGTCCACGCTCTCATCTTTCTCCTGGTTCAGGATCGCCTGATAGACCAGGATCGCCTCCTCGATCTCACCGCTCTCGAGAAGGTTGTCCCCTTTGTATTTCTGCCGCTCGATATCCCTCTGGTTCTTCAGATGCTCCAGGACATTCTGGATATGTATCATCTGAGGTTCACGGTAGATCCGGGACGCCTTGAGTATCGTCAGGACAAATTTCTCCACTGACCCGCGCAGCCTCAGGACATCCCTCAGGCTGTCCGCCAGGGCAGGCATCCCGATCTCCTCCTCGATCCAGGTACAGAGCTGCTCGTTCATGATCGTGTAATCGATCAGATAAAGATTATTGCACAGATAATAGCAGAGCTCTTCGATCGTAAAGATCCGGCAGTGGATCCGCGTGATCTCATAGGGATGCGTCGCGTGCTTGTCATGACAAAGAATTAAATTTCCCATCATTGCCTCCTAAGTGTATGATCTTCTCCGCCTGGAAATCCGTAGGCAGGAAGAAATCTCCGAACCCCACGTCTTTCACGGTGATCTTGCAGGTCTTCTCATCCAGAAACAGCGTCTCGATCTGGAGCCTCATGGAATACTCCGCGCGTTTCGGGAATTTGTCCAGCGAGATCTTCTCCGTCTTCAGAGTCCCCTGGGTCAGGGATTCGATATGGAACTCAATGTCCTCCACATCTTCCATGATCACTTCCCACTGATTGTTCGACTCATACCAGTGGGCTCCCCAGGAAACGATCGGGTACCACATTTCCTGCCCGTCCACACGCATATTGACCGTGATCTGGTCTGTCAGCTTGTCCTCGGAGAGATAGACCGGATTTTCTATGTGCATATAAAGCTTCCGGTACGCCGTATAGCAGGCTCCCTTGCTGTACAGGTTATTCCCGATAAACGCGCGCCGCCCGTTACACAGCACACGGAGCGCTTTGGGGTACCAGTCGTTCTCAAACCCCTCCCCCGTCAGAAAGACCGAGGAGACGATCCGTTTATCAAACACGCTCTCTATAAACTTGCAGAACATAGCGTCTGCCTCTTTTGCTTTATCTTCGTTCAGCACCGGATAGACCATGGCAAGTTCTTTCATATGTGCACTGGCCACCTCATCCACCGTCACAAAGGTAGTCTTGCCGCCGCCCAGGCCCGGCTTGAGCCGGCGCAGCATATAAGCCTTGATCTCGTTTCTGTCACAGCAGAACAGCGCCGCGTCATACTGCCACAGTTCCTTTGGCTGATAAAAAAGATAGTTGCAGAAACTCTCTTTGTAATCCTGTATAAAGATATGCCGCTTATCGATGTTCATCCGCACCGCGATCCCCCGCAGCATCTGCGCCAGTTCCTCCGTCAGCGCCGGGACACTGAACACGATCCCGTCGATCTGAGGGAACGGCTGGAGCGACATCTGGATAAACTGGGAGAGGAGCCACACTGCGTCGTAGGTCTCCTCGCCGAATTCGATCTTGTCGCCGGCAAGGCTGCGGCTCAAAAGCCGGGTCACAGTGAACCCTTCCTTTATCGAGACAAGACGCTTCGCCTCTTTCCCGTAAGCCCAGGTATCTCTGAGTTTCCCGATGATCAGAGGGATCTGATAGTTGTCAGAATCCACCTCCAGGGTCTCCGGCTCCATCTGCTGATCATTGTAGTAACTGATCTGGCATGTCTTTTCATTTATCTCGTATCCTATTATATTGCCCTGTCCCATGGAAAGGCACCCTCCTTAATACTGTTCAAACATATGTGCAGCCACTGTATCCTCCAGCGCATATGCCTTCATCTTTCTCTCCCGTTCTCTCTCATCCTGCTCCAGAAGGATATCGTTCAGCCTCCCGTATCTTCCCTGTTCGCCCGGCACGACTTCCCGCACGCAGGTCTCCTTGTCGCTTCTGTAGGAGTTGCCGTCAATGGTCTCCTTGAAATAGTATTTCAGCTTTTCGTTGGCGAACAGCACAAATTTCTTCACATACAGGTTCTCATACATAGGCGTGAGCACTTCCGTGGAATAATCCACAGGCTCCGTACCGCCTTTCTGAAGCTGGTAATAAAGCATGACCCTGCTGCCTTTCTGACCCTTGTACTCGATCAGCACTTTATCCCAGAGCTGCAGTTCGATCAGCCAGTCCTTCTCATAAGCAAGGAAGAACGGAAAATAGATCTGTTTTCCACAGAGCTCCTGCAGGAATTTTTTCAGCGTCCTGCGTGTCTGGGAAGTGTACTCCCTGGTCGAGTAGTATTTCAGGACCGCCAGTTTGCAGATGTCAATGGTAGTCTCACCCTTCTCATACTCTCTGCATATGATGTCGATGACACTCTTTCCGATCCTTCTCTCTTCCACCACATATTCCCTTGAGACATATGCCAGGTACGCCTGCTGCAGGCGGAAGTATGCCCCTTCCTCATAGTATTCCTCGAAGATCTGCGCCTCCTGGAACAGTTCCTCGGAAAAGAGCATCTGCGTGAGGATCCGCTCCGCAAGCTTATGGGTATGGACTTCATAGTCCCTTGCTTCCCTCCAGAGCTGTTTCATATCCAGTGTAGCTCCGCAGTAGTAATTGGCAAGATAGGTCAGGATCACCTTGTCATACTGACGCTTTTTAAACAGGTCAAAACAGACATAGGTGAGGAAATCGTCGTTCTCATAATTGTTTTCCCTGATGTTCTTGCTGCACAGGCTGAAGATTTCTTCTTCCGGGAAATTTTCCAGCCCTTTCTCGCGCACAGTCTCCAGGGTCAGTTCTTCCGTCTCTTCCTCTCTCCGGTTTCTCAGCAGTCCGTTGAGATACTTCCGGCACAGATCCATGTACCGCAGTTCATAAAAGAGTCGTTTGCTCTCATAGGGGATCGAATCGGTATAATGCCTTCCGTCCTTTGCCTCCCACACAAGGCGGTCCGTCTTGGAATACAGGAACACCCTTGTCCCGTTCTCAAGGTACGGCGCCTTCTGAGTGATCGTACCGTCCTCTGCGATCACATGGACATACTTCATGTTCGGCACCTTTGTAGTGATCCAGTATGCATGGCAGATGTCGTAGAGTGCTTTCACTCTCTCTGTGTTCATGTAAGATTCCACGATAAACCTTTTATAGATGATACGGAGCTGCTCATCGATATTTCTCCGCTCAAGCTGGTTCCACGCGAATGCCTCCATCTCATCGCGGTAATGTGCATAGATCTCACTTGCCTCATCTTCATAGGTGATCAGGTTGGAATAGAGGAATGCACACTTATGGTAATCAAGCGTATTTCCATGCATAAAATACAGGTATACCGAACGAGGCAGCGGTTTATGAAACTTCTCCGGCATTGCCGCCGCCATATAGTATTCGTAGAGCTGGGCGATCTTCAACTCAGATTCCACTGCTTTCTCATACCACTTAAAATAACAGCTGTCCATACAGTTTCCTTTGATCAGGAGGGTACAGATCGCCGTGAGGATCATGGACTCCTCATACATGTCATATGCCATCTCCAGCACTTTGTAGAGATGTTTGTCAAAGGTCTTCATCTGACTGGCAAGGTTCGCCGTATACAGTGCCAGTTCTTTTGTCATCAGTTTATATTTCACTGCGAAGAGAAGTACTCTGACCTCAAATTTCCCCAGCTTTTTCAGGGAAGAGCTCCTCTCACGGAAGCACCGGAACGCCTGCATATAGAACCAGATGCTGTGGGACCTCTCCTCGTAAAACTGCCGTTCCAGGACACGCAGCCTCTCGCTGTAGATCTTGTACTCCGAATCCACTTCCACCAGCATACAGAGGATCAGCCAGCTATCCGGGTGTTTCATGAAGGATCTGGACAGTTCTTCTGCCACTCTCCTCTGTCCGATCGTATCGTTGCTGAGAAGGGTGGTCAGGTAAAGGTAATAAGAGCTGAGATCCACATCTTTTCCGATGGCAAAGCGGTTGTAATTGTAGGACTCCAGGATCCACTTCGCGTCATCTGTCTTTCCTCCGATCAGACAGATATGGGCATTGACGAGAAGGTATATCTCGTTCTTTGGATCCGCATCGCGTAGACGGGTGATCCGCTTGATGGCGTCATCCGTCCAGGCGGCAAGATCCTGCCGTCCGCTCTCATAGTTCAGGTAGCCTTTCACGATACCGGCGAATTCCCGTTCACGGTCCCTGCGCTCTTCATCCCGTTTTACATTCTTTTCCACCACGATCTCATAGGTAAGCGTCTCGTAAGGCGTATCCAGGATCACCCGCCCGAAATTGCTTCCGGAGTGCAGGTTTTCCGTCGTGATAAAATATTCCAGGCGGTAAGAATTGCCGATAAATTCCTCCGTCGTGATATGGGTGTGTTCCACATAGAGGAAATCCCCCTCGGTCCTGACATCGATCTCAAGATAGCCCCATGTATTCTTCTTGATTGTAAAGGTCTCCTTGCGCGCCTCCGCAAGGGACATGAACGCCCGGCTTTCCTCCTCCAGGGTCAGGAAGATCTTCTCCTTCTGTTTGCAGCCCACCAAGAACTCTTCGAGACCATGCTGGTCCAGTTCCCACTTGCGCATATTGTCATAGAGCGCCTGGATCCGGATATCCTCATATTTCAGGATCTCATAGAAATCCCTGGAACGGAACAGCTTCTCAGCCTCCGCCGCATCCCGGAATGCAAGCTTTTTAAAATCTTCCAGGCTCTGCACCTTCCCGTAATGAGTCATGACGAAAGGCTTCTCGATGATCGCCGTGAACGCGATGTCAAACTCTCCTCCGTTGCACACGATGGTAAACTTTCCGTGCTCCACATGTCCGGGCACAAGTCCCCTGCCGTCGTATGTATAATAGATATTTACCGGGTTCCCGTCAAAGCCTTCCTCCTGGCACTGGACACGGTAAGAAGACGGGTAGACAAGTCCCCTTATCGTACCCTCTCCCTCATTCTGGAGCGAAAAACTCCCTTTATATTCTTCCCCTTCTCCCACTCTCATGATAATGTGGGTTTCCGGAAAAATGATCTCCGGCTGGGGGATATGAAAATCTCCTTTTGCAAAACGTTTGATCTTATTTTTCAAATCCGTCACCTACTCATAATACTTATCTCTGCCAAAAGGCAAAAGAACGCTACTATGAATTATAGCATCATTGAACAGTATCTGGCAATGGAAGATTGGAAGAATTTATTTCCACATCGTATACACGCATACATACCTGTATATCAACCTTTTCCCCCGTCCCATTCTCTCCATTGCCGCCTTCTGGAACCTGCGGCAGAGCATCTCTGCTCTCTTCCGTTTTCGCCGTCCGTCATCCAGGTGATAGAAAAGGCTCTCCATCACTGTCTCATAGAGCCAGATCCACTCCTCTCTTTTTACCTCCGGACAGATCCCGCATATAAGTCCCACATTTTCCCGTTCTGTCAGTCCGGCGGTCTCGCAGCCCAGGAATGCAGCAGTTTTCACTATTCCCTCATACATCGCTGTGATCCCGGCACCCTCTTTTTCTTCCAGAAATCTTTTCCGGTTCCAGGAGCATCTTACCGCCGCCTGGAGAAAGACTCCGGAAAAGATCACCAGTACCGCCGCAGCGGCTGCCATCACACGAAAGCCCCACACCCGGAACATCTCTCCCGGAGCACCATTTTCACCGGACAGCACCCCCTGTCTCTCCGCCTCAGCCGAGTCTGTGTTCTGGTCTTCATCTCCGGATACCCCCTCACTCTGCCTCTCGGCTCCCGATGTCTCCTCTTCTGTCACGGCCTGCCCCTGACCATCAGGCAGGGGCTCTGCCGCAGCGCTCCCCGGCGTATGCTCCATATTGACCCATTCCCCGGATTCCCCGTCATAGACCTGGCACCAGGCGTGCCCCATCGTCCCGTCGATCCGAGCTTCATACGCCCCGTCTTCTGAGAGAACGAAGGCTGACTCCGGCACCGCATATCCTTCCGCATACCTTGCCGGAAATCCGTTCATCCTGTAGAGCAGTACTGCCGCCGAGGCAAAATGTACACAGAATCCGCTCCCTCTCTCAAACAGGAAGTACTCCACAAAGTCTCTGTCAGCCGGCGTCGGACCCGGGCTGGTATCATAGACCGCAAGTCCTGACAGTTCCTCATCGATCTGCCCGCTGAGTCCCTCCAGGGAACCTGTCTCCCATCCGCTGACAAGAGATTCCAGCCCATCCAGCCCATCGGGCCAGGAAGTGCATGCCTGCATCAGAGCCTGACCCTCCAGACCTTCTTCTGACATATCTGACCACGAGTCCCCTGTATATGTGATCCCATACCTCTCGGCAATATAGACTGTGCCGGACGGCGGCTCCTCCAGCCGTACCGTCTGTTCCACCGCGCCGGAAGGTTGAAAATAAGCCAGTCCTTTCAGGTCACTCATCGCAGAAGACGTCTGAAGAGACTGCGCTCCAAATCCTTCTTCCGTCCTCTGAGGATCCGCATTCCCCTGGCCTGTGATGCCGTCTCCTTCCTCTTCTGTCCCGACCAGCACGGTATTGTCCACAAAACTTTCCAGCGGCGCGATGATCCCGCTTCGTATCCCTGCCCTCGTTTCCTGGTAAAATCCCTCCGGATCCTGTCTGCCGATATCAAGTACCTTTCCCAGATCTGCTGAGAGCAATACCACTGCACACAGCAGGGCCGCACTGCCCAGATACCTAATCCACATCCGCAGGCTCTGCCCTCTCTTTTCTCCTCCTGTCTGCTCGCACACTCCGAAATAACTTCCTGCTGCCAGGATCAGCAGCCAGGCGGGAAGCTCCGTCTGAAAATATCCTGCCGCGGCAGCCGCAAGAAGAGGGACTGCCATGAAGACCCCTGCCATGGTCCTCCCTTTTCCCTTCCCCAGCACGATGACCCACAGTTCCAGCAGGGGAACCGTCACCACAGCTCCCGCCATCCCCAGAAGGGCTTCTCCCGGCAGCACAAACATATTTTTCGGCCCAAAGGCAAACTCCGCCGGAAATCCTGACATCTCCACTGTTCCCGGATATATCATTGCCATCCAGCTTTCCCTGATCCTCTCGAAGAACTGTCCGAATACCGTCCTGCCTGCCCAGACTGAGATCCCCGTGATAAGAAGGACGGCGGGAACCGCCCTGATCCCGGCTTTTCGGTGGATCAGCACTGTCCCTGCGGAAAGGAACGCCAGACTTCCATACAGCCACGGACTCCCCAGTTCTGCCGGAAATACAGAGAGGAAGGCATTCCACCAGGCTGCTGCCAGGAGCCAGACGCTCACGGCATGGATCCCCCATACGGAGGCATACTTCTGTCTGGTCCTATATGTCAGTGTCTTCTGTCCGTATATCCTGATCCCTGAACCTTCCCTTCTCATCTTCTTTTCTTTCCTTTCCCGTCCCTTTTCATTTACACGCGGAGGATTTCCGGGATCTCTCCGTTTTTCCTCAAAACTCCTTTTCCGTCTATCGTCACAACGCTGCTGAACTCCTGTCCTTTGAACGCCTCCTCAAAACAGACCTCCGCTTTTTCTTTATCCTTGTATGGAACGATCTCCATCAGCCGCCAGATGAATTCATACGCACTCTCTTCGTCCCGGATACTCATCTTCACGATCCTCTCATTTTTCTCCTCATACCACGCTGCCATATGGATACATTTCTGCTCCGCCAGCGTGACCGATAAAGAGGCTGCCGTACCGAGCAGGCGCGAGAACCCTTCAGCGGACTGCTCTCCTTCAGGAAGATCGATCCGGATCAGGACAACGCATCCCAGAGGGAACCCTCTCTCCCGGACCATCAGGTCATCTTCTCTCGCGCTGAGTTTCCAGTGGATATCCCGCAGAGGATCCTGCATCCGGTATTCCCTGATCTGGTAGGGCTCGTTCGGGTCATCTCCCCGTCTCTCCCCGGAATATTCTTCCGCTTCCGCCTGGAACTCTCTTGTCCTTCTCGTAACTTCGAAGGGCATCGGACTAAACTCCGGCATCACCTTGATCACAGAACTCATATGGCATTGTATTTTTATATAGAAGAAACCGAACGGATCAAAGATCTTCACGGATTCCAGTTCAATCTCCACATTTCCACACATCGAAGACTCAAACTCGCACCAGCAGACCTCTTTCTTCCTCGGTGGGATGACACCCCTGAGATCACTTCTGGCTTTCTTTTTCGCAAACTGGTTTTTTACCGATATCCTGCTCATATAATGGAGACTCTGGAATCTGGACCGGTTCTCAAGCATGACAGCTGCGCGGATCCGTTTATCGCATTCGCCCATCGCGGGGATCCTGTCCAGATCCGGGCTCAGTCTCCCTCTCGCTCTCACAAGGTACGCTGCCGAGAAAACCGGTGTGAGCAGCGCCAGCACAAGGATCCCGGAGAGTACCGCATCGTTGTACATAAAGAACAGATACAGGATGATGAGCAGGAAGATCAGATATGATATAATCCTTCTGATCATACTCTGCTACCGCCTTTTCCTGACAGAAGGCTGCTGTACCTCCTCAGACACTCTCCGGATCACTTCCTCCCTCCGGATATGCCCCACTCTCGCCTTCATGTTCAGAAAGATCCTGTGAGCCGCAGTACAGTCAAACACTTCTGTCACATCTGCCGGGACAACATATTCCCTTCCCTTCAGCCAGGCACATGCCTTTGCCATCGCCGTCAGGGCAACCGTTCCTCTGGGGCTGAGCCCCAGTTCCGTCCATTCATTTTCTCTCGTGGCTTTTGCCAGTTCTGCAATATAGCGGTATATCCTTTCATGCACAAAGATCTCTCCTGCGGATTTCCGCATAGCGAGCAGGGAAGCCGCATCCAGGACCGGCTCCACTTCCGCCTCCGCCAGCCGTCCTCTGTTCCCACCTTCCTGACTCCTTCTCAATATCTCTATTTCCTCTTCCACAGTGGGATACCCCATGCTGACGCAGATCATGAAACGGTCCAGCTGGGATTCCGGGAGGAGCTGTGTTCCCGCTGATCCCGCCGGATTTTCCGTCGCGATCACAATGAACGGTTCCCTGGTCTTTCTCGTGATGCCGTCCACCGTTACCTGCTGCTCCTCCATCACTTCCAGCAGAGCTGACTGGGTCTTGGGCGAAGTCCGGTTGATCTCGTCCGCCAGAAGAAGGTTGCACATCACCGCTCCCGGCTGATAGACAAACTCCTCCGTCTCTTTTCTATATACAGTAAAGCCCGTCAGATCAGACGGCAGCACATCCGGCGTAAACTGCACCCTCTTTACCTCAAGCCCCATAGCCCGGGAAAAGGCCGCCGCCATCGTTGTCTTTCCCGTCCCCGGGATATCTTCTATCAGAATATGACCTCCGGCAAGGATCGCCGTCATGATCTTTGTCAGGATCTCCCTCTTTCCGACCACGGCTTTCTCCACCTCATCGATCACCCGCCATGCCAAACGTTCTTCTCCCGCCATCTGTCTCATCCCTCCTTGATCTTTTTTCATGTGTACCGTGCACTTTTTCAAAAGTACACGGCACGCATCGAGCAATATCGTCCGAATATTCTCAAAAAATCGATTTTTTCGCATTTCTTCCTCATTTTAACATGATTTTCATATGCATTACAGCCTCCTGCCTGTAAAGTTTTCTTTATTTTCGTGAAAATCAGTGATCTCAGCATTTTTAATTTTGATCAAATATATGTTGACAATATATATTATATGAAATATAATATATATAAAAAGTATATATACTAAATAAATATATCAAAAGGAAAGGACTGATAACATGGCATTTCCATTGACCGCTCCCCTGCTGGACTTTCTCGTCCTGTCTGTCATCACGGAAGGGGACGCCTACGGCTATCAGATCAGCCAGATCATCAAGCGGGCGGCGCCCATGAAAGACTCCGCACTATATCCGGTCCTGAAACGGCTGCAGGAACACGGCTATGTCGATACTTACGACCAGCCGTACCAGGGACGCAACAGAAAATATTATCGGATCACTGGCGCCGGCCGAGACCGGCAGGCAAAACTGCTGAAAGAATGGAATGAGTACAAATTTATCATTGACGATATTGTAAAAGGAGGGATCTCAGATGAACAAGACTGAGTATATGAAGATACTTTCAAAGAAACTCCGCCGCCTCCCAAAAGAGGATTACGCCAGAGCGATCGAATATTTTGAAGAATATTTCGAGGAGGCAGGATCTGATCAGCCTTCTTTTTCGGTTCCGGACTGAACCTGGGCTTTGGATCAGGCATAACGGAGACTTCTCCCTGCGTCAGACTGTATGTCCCCTCAGATAAAGAGCTGTCGTACATCACAGTATACAGCGATTCCGGGGATCTCGAGGTCCGGGGACTCCATGCCGGTCAGGCTTCCTTCACCGCCAGTTTTGGAGACCTGACGCTGGAGCAGTGTACTTTCGCCTCACTTGAGACCACCACTGATTCCGGAGAGATCGAGGCGTCGGATATCAAAACAGATACCCTCGTCTCTGAGAATAACTTCGGCGACACCTCCTTCCGCAATGCCGCGATCGTTTCCGCGGAAGCCACTGCATCGTCCGGCGATATCCTTTTGGAAGCAGAGGGGCTTCAGACTCTGAACGGCTCCAATGATTTTGGAGACACGCAGATCATCCTCAGCGAACCACTCTCTTCCTACACATGCGACCTTGCTGCCGACTTCGGGGATATCATCCTGCCCGACAGCGCATCCGGGATCTATGTCACCGACGGATCCAGTGAGGGGACCTACGCATCGGAAGGATCTGACGGACGCCAGATCACCTTCAAAGCGTCATCAGGTGACATCGAGCTGGAAGAAAAGCAGTAGACGGTCCCGGAGCCGTAAAGCTGCATCAGAACTTTTCTTCCCACTCCTTCTCTTTAAAACCGACCAGGACTGTGTCCCCATCCACAAGGATGGGGCGCTTTACCAGCATCCCGTCCGTGGAGAGCAGTTCGATCTGTTCCTCCTCGGACATCTCCGGGAGCCGGTCTTTTAACTTCATCTCCTTATACAGATTTCCGCTTGTATTGAAAAAACGCTTGAGCGGAAGCCCGCTTTTCTGATGCCATTCCCTCAGTTCCAAAGCGGACGGATTCTCCGTCTTTATATCCCGTTTCTCAAACTCTGCCCCGCGCGCCTCAAGCCATTTCTCTGCCTTCTTGCATGTACTGCATTTCGGATAACAAACAAATAACATGGTATCTTACCTCCTTTATCCGTCTTTTATATGTCACTGTCCACACAGTGACTGTCCATGAACGTTCTGTCTACAAAAGCATACGAAATCCTGACAGGAAAATCAATACCCGTCTTGCCAAATCTGACTTTTATGATAGAATAGAATCGGTCAAACAATCTGACAGGTCCGCATTGACATAAAATCATAGAGATGATAAAAGGAGGATTTATTATGCACTGTTTCAGAAAAGTAACCGAAGATCTGTACTGGGTCGGCGCAAGCGACCGCAGGCTGGAGTTATTTGAAAACATTTTCCCGCTCTCTGACGGGGTCTCCTATAACTCCTACCTTCTGATGGATGAGAAGACTATACTCTTCGATTCCGCGGACTATGCGGTAGGGCGCCAGTTCCTTGAGAATATCCAGGCAGTACTGGACGGCCGCTCACTGGACTATCTTGTCGTAAACCATATGGAGCCTGACCACTGTGCCATGATCGAAGAACTCATCCTGCGCTATCCCGACATGCAGCTGATCGGGAACGCCAAGACATTCCCCATGATCGACCAGTTCTTTGACCTCGACCTGGAAGGGAAGAAGATCATTGTAAAAGAAGGAGATACATTCTCATCAGGAAAACACACATTCCACTTTGTGATGGCGCCGATGGTCCACTGGCCGGAAGCCATGATGACATATGACGAGACCGACAAGGTCCTCTTCTCCGCTGATGCCTTCGGGACATTCAAAGCGCTGAACGGGAACATTTTTAACGATGAGGTCAATTTTGACAGAGACTGGCTGGATGAGGCGCGCCGTTATTACACAAATATCGTGGGCAAATACGGGATGCAGGTACAGAATGTCCTGAAAAAAGCCGCTTCTCTCGATATCGCGTTCATCTGCCCGCTCCACGGACCGGTCTGGCGCACAGATCTGGACTACATCATCGGGAAATATGACACATGGAGCAAATACGAGCCCGAGGAAAAGGGAGTCCTGATCGCCTATGCATCCATGTATGGCAACACAGAGAATATGGTGGACACTTTCGCATTGATGCTCGCAGAAGAAGGCGTGAAAGACATCCATGTCCACAACATCTCCAAAACCCATGTCTCCGAACTGATCGCAGACAGCTTTAAATACAGCCACATCGTCCTGGCGGCACCCACCTACAACAACGGGATCTACCCGCTGATGGACAATTTCCTGGAGGATATGAAAGCGCTGGCGCTGAAAAACCGCACCATCGCCCTTCTCGGGAACGGTACCTGGGCGCCGCAGTCCACCAAACTGATGACTGCCAGGACCGAAGAGATGAAGGGCATGACGCTCCTTGAAAACAGCGTCACCGTCAAATCTTCCCTGAAAGATGCGCAGATGGAAGAATTAAAAACTCTCAGCAGACAAATCGCCGCAGAAGTGTTATAATAGAAGTCACTTGATCTTATGTCTACAAAGGAGGAGTTCTTATGAAATTAGTTATCACCATGAGCCGCAGGTTCGGAACAGGGGCAAGCATTATCGCGAAAGAACTTTCCGAACAGCTTGATATCCCGGTCTATGACAAGGCGTATATCGAGGAGAAGGTAAACGATCACATGTATGAGAGCGAGGCAGAGGCGATCCGCAAACTCGCGGAGAATCCCTGCATCATCCTTGGCCGCTGTGCATCCGACATCCTGAAAGACCGGATGAACGTCCTCAATATCTTTGTCTGCGCCGATAAGGAGGACCGGATCCACAGGATCATGGAAAAAGATGATCTGAGCTATGACGATGCCAAGGAAAAAGTCGAGAGAACTGATGAAGAGAGAGCTTCCTACTATTACGAGCATACAGGAAAGACATGGGGTGATGTGAACGATTATCACATGATCCTTGATACCTCAGAGCTGGGCGTAGAGAACTGCGCAGGCATCCTGATGCATTATTTTGAAAAATGTGAGTACATCTGAAAGCACACCGTATGAACATATAGAACTGCGGCATGTCTGTACGCCCCCACAGAGCGCGCCCGGTCATGCCGCAGTTCCACGAAGCAAAAACCGCCGGAAGGTCCGATCCCTCCAGCGGTTTTTCTCATATTTTTAATTTTCTCTGACCAGCTTATCTTCTCTATTCTGCGTTCCCGTCTGAGGAAGCCTCATCTTCGCTTCCTGATGCATCCCCATTATCTGATGTATCTGCATTTTCATCTGACGCCGCGGAGTCTTCCGAAGAATCTGTACTTTCGTCTGTCTCTGAGGTATCGTCTGTCGTGCTGCTTTCTTCCTCCTCAGATGTGATGATCGTAACACCCTGGTCTTCAAAGTCCACTTTGTCCCAGACTTTCTCATTCACAGTGATATCAGCAGCTTCTCTCCACTCTTCCAGAAGAGAGTCATACTGATCCTGACGGCGCTGCTCTACGATATTCTCTTTCTCCTGGTCTGTGGCGTCACGGTCCAGAAGGCTGGTCAGTTCTGCCACATAGAGTCCGCTGTCCGTCTCGATCACATCCGTCACATCTCCCTCTGCCTCCAGCGCATCCACTGCCGCAATCAGATCAGCATCCGGGCTGGTGCTCTCAGAATCGAATGTTGTGGTCTGTACGTCTGCACCGGCTGATTCCGCCGCGCCCGCAAAGTCCTCACCGTTCTTTATCTGATCGTCAAACTCCTGTGCTGTCGTCCTGAGTTCTTCCTTCTCCTCATCCGTCATCTCGGTGCTGTTCCCCGAATCATCTGTTGTGGTAAATGAGAAGTAAACATACTGCATGCTCTTCTGGGCTGCCTCTTCATCAGAGACTTCCTCATCCACGCCTTCCTTCATAGCGCTGTCCATCTTTGTCTGGATCGTCAGGAGTTCCAGCAGCTTCTCCACATCTTTCCGGTAGCCGGACACAGCTTCCTTCGCCTCGTCGGTATTGTCCTCCTCAAATTTCGCTGCAGCATCAGCTATCGCATCTGTCTCATCTTCGGTGAGAGAAACTTCGTAATCCGCAGCGTGCTGTGAGATCACGTAAAGGTCTTCCAGCATCTCAAGGACACCGTCCTTTGTCTCCTGCTCCAGGGTTGTCCCTTCCGTGTATTCCTGTGTCCACATCTCCTCCGGCGTCGTCCCCATCATGCTGGCATAGTACGTCTCATACTGTCCCTGCTGCATCCTTGCGTAGAAGTTGGCGACTCCAAGAGTGATATCCTCTCCTCCCACAGTTGCGACGACCGCTTCTGTATCGATCGAACCGCTGCAGCCCGTCATGCATGATACGCCAAATACTCCAGCCATAGCCAGGACCGCCGCTCTTTTCCCAAATCGCATCATCTATGTCCTCCTAAGTATCTATTTCCCGGACCTTCCCGCAGTTTTCCTGCGCGGATACTCCGCAGCATTCCCGAATATTATACTCCGTTTTCACTGTTCTAACAAGTAGAAATCACAAAGAATTCATCAGGAAGGACTCCTCAATCCCCTGATATCCTCCAGGATCTTCCGCAGGAGCTGGAGCACGTCCTCACCGGATTCTTTCCCGCTCCTGCCCCGCTTCTCATAGCGAAAATAAGGAGGCTCCTCCGCCCGGAAGGTCAAGCTGTTCCCATAAGCCTTCAAAAGCCCCGGGATCTTCTGCGGATCGATCTTTGCCTTCTCATACATGGTAAACTGATATGCCTGTCCTTTCTGCTCCACCGCAGTCACATAGGCAGAATGGGCAAGCCCCTTGATCGCCGCGATATGGAGGAGCTGCTGCACCTTCTTCGGGATATCCCCGAAACGGTCGATCAGTTCTTCCATCATATCGTCCATCTCTTCCTCTGTCTCAATGGCCGCGATCCGTTTATAGACATCCAGCTTCTGATACTCATTCTTAATATATGAATCCGGGATATAGGCGTCGATATTGATATCCACAGTGGTGGTGTATATCTCTTCTTCCCCGCCGCCTTTTAGCTGCATCACTGCCTCGTTGAGCATCTTGCAGTAAAGATCATATCCGACCGCCTCCATGTGCCCGCTCTGAGCCTCACCGAGGAGATTTCCGGCCCCCCGGATCTCCAGGTCCCGCATTGCGATCTTGATCCCGGAACCCAGGTCCGTGAACTCCCGGATCGCTGCGAGCCTCTTCTCCGCCACCTCTTTTAAAAGTTTGTCCCTGCGGTACAAAAGGAACGCGTAAGCCATCCGGTTCGAACGCCCCACCCTGCCCCGGAGCTGATAGAGCTGGGAAAGCCCGAACCGGTCTGCGTCCTGGATGATCATGGTGTTGGCATTCGGAATGTCAAGGCCGGTCTCTATGATCGTGGTGGATACCAGCACGTCAATATCCCCGTTGATAAAATCGTACATGATATCTTCCAGCTGGCGCTCATTCATCTGCCCGTGGGCGTAAGATACGGTTGCCTCCGGGACAAGACGCTGGACCCTTCCCGCTACATCCGCGATATCATTCACACGGTTATACACATAGTACACCTGTCCTCCCCGGGACAATTCTCTTTCGATCGCCTCCCGCACCATCTCATCATTGTATTCCATCACATAGGTCTGGATCGGCATCCGGTCCTGGGGCGCCTCCTCGAGCACACTCATATCCCGGATCCCGATCAGGCTCATGTGCAGCGTCCGTGGGATGGGCGTCGCCGTGAGGGTGAGAACATCCACATTCTCCCGGAGTTTTTTGATCTTTTCCTTGTGGGTCACTCCAAACCTCTGCTCCTCATCGATGATAAGAAGCCCCAGGTCTTTATAGCCCACATCCTTCGACAGGACACGATGTGTCCCGATCACGATGTCCACAAGACCCTTCTTTAAATCCTCCACTGTCTTTTTCTGCTGATAGGAACTGCGGAACCGGCAGAGCAGGTCGATCCGGACCGGAAAGTCTTTCAGCCTCTGGACAAAAGTATTGTAATGCTGCTGTGCCAGGATCGTGGTCGGCACGAGATACACCACCTGTTTGCCCTCCTGCACTGCCTTGAACGCCGCACGGATCGCAACCTCTGTCTTTCCGTATCCGACATCGCCGCAGATCAGCCGGTCCATGATCTTCGTACTCTCCATGTCTTTCTTTGTATCTTCGATCGCCTGGATCTGGTCCTCCGTCTCCTCAAACGGGAACATCTCTTCAAATTCTTTCTGCCATACTGTGTCAGGACCGTAGACAAACCCTTCTGTCTTCTGTCTCACAGCGTACAGTTTTACCAGATCCTCCGCCACAGCCTGGACCGCTTTTTTCACCTGGGTCTTTGTCTTCACCCACTGGGTCGTCCCCAGTTTATTGAGTTTCGGCTTCTTCGCGTCAGAACCGGCATATTTCTGGATCAGGTCCATCTGGCTCACCGGGATATAGAGGATTCCTCCCTCTGCATAAGAGATCTTCATATAATCCTTCGTGACCTTGTCTACCTCGATCTTCTCTATCCCCTGATAGATCCCCAGACCGTGGTTCTCATGGACCACATAGTCCCCGGGTTTAAGTTCCGCGAAATCCTGGATCTTCTGGCCTTCATATCTGCGGCGTTTCTTCTTTTTTTTCTTTTTCCCGAAGATATCCGTCTCGGAGATCACGGTAAATTTCAGCATCGGATACTCATACCCTTCCGCCACATAGCCGTAGGAGACCATGATCTCCCCCGGGTTCACCGTCCGCTCCATGTCCTCGCTGTAAAAACTGCTCAGGTCATAATCCCTCAGATCCTCTGCAAGCCTCTTCGCCCTGGTCCTGGAGCCGGACAGAAGGACAACCCGGTACCCCGATCTCTTCAGACGCTTTAAATCTCTGGTCAGGAGTTCAAAACTGTTGTTGTATGGATTGACGCCTTTCGTCTGGATACTGACAGTCTGCCTCACGCGGAAGAGCCCGCACTTTGATTCCAGCGTGGTGAATCCGATCCCGCTGTATCCGTTCATCCTTTCAATGATCTCTTTTGTCTGAAAGACTTTCAGTTCCTCCTCTTCCAGAGCCACTCCCGCCTCATCCCGGTTTTCCCTGCTGTGAAAATATTCCTTCTCCACTGCCTCCGCTTCTTCCTGGAGGCGGAAAGGTTCGTCAAAAAAGAGAAGGGTCTCTTTTTCCGGGAAATACTCCAGAAAAGAAACATTTGCCGAACCTTCTCCGCAGTTTTCAGAAGCAGGATAGATGATCACTTCCTCCAGGTTCTCCACAGAGCGCTGACTCTCCACATCAAAACTGCGTATGGAATCGATCTCATCCCCCCACAGTTCGATCCTGACAGGCAGTTCTTCTGTGAGCGGGAACACATCCAGGATACCGCCCCGGACGGCAAACTGTCCCGGTCCCTCTATCTGGCTCTCCCTGTCGTAACCCATGGCAGAGAGCCTTGACTGAAACTCTGAAAAACTGATCTCATCCCCTGCTCTCAGAGAGATCCGGCTCTTCCGGATCTCGTCCGGCGCCGAGAGCCCGTCGAGAAAAGCGTCCATCGTTGTGATCACAGTCAGCGTATCCCCGGGGTTCTTCTCGATCAGAGCCCGGAGCACTTCCATCCGCTGCCCGGTCAGCACCTTTCCCTTGATATCGGCATGATAGAACAGAAGGTCTCTGGCCGGATACAAGTATACATCCTCTGTCAGAAAACGATATTCCTCGTACGCTCTCTTTGCTTTTTCCTCACTCGAAAAAGCGATGACTCTGTACTCACAGCCATCGCCAAGGGCATACATCAGATGGGTCTTCTGGGAGTTCACGCAGCCTGCGATCTGAATGATCCCCGTTTCCTTTCTCCTGTCTCTGAGAATCTCCTGATAGTCCGCCAGTTCTTCCAGCGGAGCCAAAAAAGCCTGCATCTCGTCCTCTCTTTCCTCTCTTCTACTCTTCTCTTTTCTTCCGGTTAAACTCGTTCATCGCTTCCGCGGTCTCTCCGGATACGATCATCTCCACAGCCCGGAGCGCACATCCGTATCCTTCCTCCATCTGTTCCCGCTCCGCTTTTGAAAAATGTCCGAGCACATAGTCCGCCAGGTCATATCCCCGCGGCTTTTCTCCAACCCCGATCTTGATCCGGGGGAAGACCTGGCTGCCCAGGTGCGCGATGATGTTCTTGATGCCGTTATGTCCTCCCGCGCTCCCCTTCGCCCGTATCCGCAGCTGTCCTGTTCCCAGACTGATATCGTCGTAGATGACCAGGAGTTCTTCCTCCGGATCGATCTTATAATAATCCACCAGGCTCCTGATGCTCTCCCCGCTTAAGTTCATATAAGTCTGAGGTTTTACCAGGATCACTTTCCGCCCTGCGATCATCCCTTTCCCGATCAGGGCACGGTGCTTTTTTGTGTCCACATCTATATTGTATTTCTCCGAAAGCCTGTCTATTACATCAAATCCCACATTATGCCTTGTCCCTTCATACTCTTTTGTCGGGTTTCCCAGACCGGCAATGATAAACATATCGATCATCCTTTCTAAATCAGCTCATAATCATCTTATTTTACAGCATGAGGCATGGTTTGTCACGCAAAAGCCGTGAATATTTTCCCTTTTCGCGTCATACACTTATAAAAAAGCTGAAGCCGCAAAGGGCGGCGGCAAAATAGATTGGGAGGTAACTCTATGGGTTCCAAGACAAAGATCATTGTCCTTCATATGAAAGAGATCATCTACACTGCTGTGTTTGCCGCGCTGGGGATACTGCTCATCGTTCTCCTCGTCATCATGTTCCGGCAGGATGACAGTTCTTCCGGCACCGGCGTAGAAAAGCAGTATACTCCGGGCGTCTATACTTCTTCTCTCACGCTGAACAACACGAATCTGGAAGTGGAGGTATCCGTAGACGAATCCCGAATCAACTCCATCCGGTTTTCCAACCTTGACGAGACGGTCGCCGCGATGTACCCTCTTGTCCAGCCAGCTATCGAGGACATCGCAGAACAGATCTGCGAGACACAGTCCCTGGAAGACATCTCACTGCCGGAGGACACTCCTTACACATCCCAGATGATACTGGATGCCATCAAAGAAGCCGTAAACAAAGCCGCAGTCAAGTCAGATACCCCCGATGAGAGCATCGGGGGTATCTGACCCTCGCAGCAGCCGCCGAACGGACATACAAGTATGTCTGCCCGGCTCGCTGCACGCGTGAATAGACTGCGGCTTTTCCATGACCTGTTGACTCTTATCGTTCTGTGCCCTATCCTTCGACGATCAGATACTTTCCATCCGGGAGCGCAAATACTTCTGATGCATCCTCCAGTTCCTCGTCTGACATATGTTCCACATCAGCTCCGCTCTCCTCAAAATATTCCCTGACTTCCCTCAGAGAATCCACGACCACTGCCATGCAGTCTTCCAGGAACGCCTCTGCTTCCTCCGGTGTCTCAGCCACCGGTTCGTCAAAGAGTTTCCCCTGATCTCTCAGAAAAACATTCAGGCATTCTTCACTGTATCCGTTCATGCACAACCTCCTCCTTCTGCGATCTCCAGGATCTCATCTGCGGAATCCACGATCAGGTCCGCCCCTGCCGAACGCAGGTCCTCCCTGTCCCGGAATCCCCATGATACCAATACCGTCTTCATGCCGGCAGCTCTTCCCGTCGCCAGATCCACTTCAGAATCTCCGATATAGAGTGTCTCCTCCGGTGCAGCGCCGAATTCAGACGCGATCTGAAGCACCGCTGCAGGGTCCGGTTTGCGCGGCACTCCTTCTCTCTGTCCGTACACCCGGTCAAACACACCTTCACCAAAAATCTCTCTGACCACGTGGACTGCCTGCCGGTCCGGTTTATTGGATAATACGGCGAGCCTCATCCCTCCTGCCTTCAGATCCTCGAGCAGTCCGGTCACTCCGCCGTAAGGTATTACATGATATGTGCAGTTCTCATCAAATATTCTCAGGTATGCACTCATCGCCTGTTCGTAATGTTCCAGGTTCTCGTCCCCGCATGCCCGCAGGGTCTTCTCGATCAGCACCTTCGCTCCGTTTCCGACAAACTGCCGGCACTGCTCCGTGGTGATCCCTGGCAGTCCAAGCTCCTTCATCGTCTCATTGACGGAATAGACAAGAGAGTCCAGTGTATCTGTCAGCGTCCCGTCCAGATCAAATATACATGCCTTATACATGGCTTCCCTCCGTATTTTTCTTTTGTACCGGTCCTCTTTTTGATCCCGGCTATCCATATCATAGTATGAAGCCATGAAAATAGCAATACTTTCTTCACTTTCCCGGAAACAGCCCCTCATCTTTGTTCCTGTTCACACTTAACCGCCGCCGGCAATTCACTTTCCAAGCAGGTACTGGCGCATGGTCTTCAGGGCGTTCTTTTCCAGCCGGCTGACCTGTGCCTGGGAGATATTGATCTGATCCGCAACTTCCATCTGGGTCTTTCCCTCAAAAAAGCGGAGAGTTATGATATACCTTTCCCGCTCGTTGAGCCTCTCCATCGCCGCCTCAAGGGAGAGTTCCTCGATCCAGTTCTCCTCTTTGTTCTTTTTGTCACTGACCTGGTCCATGACATAAAGGGCATCGCCCCCGTCGCTGTAGACCGGTTCATGAAGGCTCATCGGCGCCTGGATCGCGTCAAGGGCAAACACCACATCCTCCTTCGCGATCCCGATCTCATCCGCGATCTCCTGGACTGTCGGCTCTTTCATATGCTGCCGGATATACCCCTCTTTTGCATAGATCGCTTTATACGCTGTATCCCGCAGCGACCTGCTGACCCGTATCGAACTGTTATCCCTCAAATATCTGCGGATCTCTCCGATGATCATAGGGACCGCATAGGTAGAGAATTTCACCATCCTTGACGGATCGAAGTGATCCACAGCTTTCATCAGTCCCACACACCCGATCTGAAAAAGGTCATCTGCATTCTCACTGCTCCCGTCAAAGCGTTTTATCACGCTGAGCACCAGCCTTAAATTCCCCTTGATATACTGTTCGCGCGCCTCCTCATCACCAGCCTGGACGCGCGCGAACAATTCCTCCTTCTCTTCTTCCCTCAGAAGCGGGAGTTTCGATGTATTGACTCCGCACAGTTCCACCTTGTTCACCATCATTGTAAGAATCCTCCTAAGCTGTTTTCTACTTAGAATGATTCTCACTCTGTGCACAGGATATTCGATGCCGGAGAAAATTTTATAAACTTTTAGACCTTGACAAAGGAAACATCATTCTTCCCATTTGTCTGCAAGGTTATTGATCTGGCTCTCAAATTTCGCCTTATCTTTATTGGAGAGCCCTTCGTTCCTGTAGATGATATCAAGCAGCCTCTTTCCCGCTTCCACAAGGCGGTCGAAAGCAGTATCTGCTCTGCGCTGTGCCGCCTTCTTTGGTCTGACAGGGACTTTCACCCCTTCATTTATGATCTCGTTTGAGATAAGATCTGCCTCACAGCAGGGGAAGGGCGCCCAGGTCTTATACCCGAACTTTTCCTCCACCGTCTGCGCAAACTCTTCGGTCACCGTATCCTCGCCGTGTACGACGAACACTCTCTCGACATGGCCCCGGAATCCGGCGATCCATTTCAAAAGTCCGTTCATGTCAGCATGACCGCTCACTCCGTGAAGGCTCTCGATCCTGGCGTGCACCTCAATCTCCTCCCCGAAGAGCTTCACATTTTTCTCCCCCTCGAGAAGTTTTCTTCCAAGCGTTCCGTTTGCCTGATATCCCACAAAAAGGATCGTACACTCCGGACGCCACAGATTGTGTTTCAGATGATGGCGGATCCTGCCTGCATCGCACATACCGGAAGCAGAGATGATCACTTTCGGCTTTTCGATAAAATTGATCATCTTGGAATCATCGCTCGTCGTGGAGGTATGCAGTCCCGGAAAGACCAGCGGGTTCACACCGGAATTCACCAGAGCGAGAGCTTCCTCGTCAAAGCAGTCCCGCATGTTTTTCGTAAACACTTTCGTCGCCTCGATCGCCAGCGGGCTGTCCAGATACACGTCAAAATCCTGATACTCTTTCAGAAGTCCCTGCTCCTTGATCTCCCGGATAAAATAGAGCATCTCCTGGGTCCTCCCCACAGCAAAAGAGGGGATGACCACATTGCCGCCTCTGTCAAAGGTCTCTTTGATGATCCTTGTGAATTCTCCCAGGTAATCCGGTTTCTCTGCGGAATGGATCCGATTGCCGTAAGTAGATTCCACCACCACATAATCCGCTGTTTCCGTGTAACTGGGATCTTTGATGATAGGCTGATCCAGATTCCCTACATCACCAGAAAAGACGATCTTCTTCGTCATGCCTTCCTCTGTCGCCCACACTTCGATACTCGCCGAGCCCAGCAGATGTCCCACGTCCGTGAATCGGATCTGGATCCCGTCGCAGATCGTGATCCTTTCACCGTACTGGCATGGCACCAGGAGTTCGATCGCGTCCAGGGCATCCTGCATCACATAGACAGGCTCATACTCGGGTTTCCCGGCTCGCCTCCCTTTCCTGTTCCTCCACTCTGCCTCGAATTCCTGGATGTGCGCACTGTCGCGGAGCATGATGTTGCACAGGTCTGCCGTCGCGAATGTCGCAAATATCTGCCCCCGGAAGCCTTTCTTTGTCAGTGCCGGGAGCATCCCGGAATGGTCGATATGGGCATGTGTCAGGAATACATAGTCGATCTCGCTCTCCGGGATCGGAAGCCCCGGATTTTCATACAGGTCCGGTCCCTGCTCCATCCCGCAGTCGATCAGGATATTTTTCCCGGCCGCCTGAAGAAAATGGCAGCTTCCCGTAACTTCATGGGCTGCTCCGATAAATGTCAGTTTCATAGCCTCACCAACCCTTTTTTCATTTTCTTCTATTGTATCACCTCCGGCCAGATTATACATCTTTTTTCAGATAATTTATCTATCTATTATATTTTTTCCATATATTCTATCATCATATTTCCCTGGTGAACAAATGGCGCATAAGCCGTTTCACTCGTACCTGACCATCTCCCTCTTCAGCCTCTGCATGATCTTTTTCTCCAGCCTGGAAATATACGACTGCGATATGCCGAGGAGATCTGCCACTTCTTTCTGCGTCTTCTCCTTTCCTTCCGGGTCGTCCAGTCCGAAACGCATCCTCACGATCAGCTTTTCTCTGCTGCTGAGCTTGTTCAGGGCGCGGATCAGAAGCCTGCGCTCCGCCTCGTTTTCCATGTCCCGGTATATGGTGTCCTCCTCCGTTCCCAGTATGTCTGAAAGGAGAAGTTCATTTCCGTCCCAGTCCACATTGAGGGGTTCGTCTATGGACACTTCCATACGGGTCTTGCTGTTCCTGCGCAGATACATCAGGATCTCATTCTCGATACATCGGGATGCATAGGTTGCAAGCTTGATCTTTTTTGTCGGATTAAATGTGTTGATCGCTTTGATCAGCCCGATCGTGCCGATGGAGATCAGATCCTCCACCCCGACTCCGGTGTTGTCAAATTTCTTTGCTATGTAAACGACCAGTCTCAGATTATGCTCGATCAGCGTTTTCTTAGCCTCTTCGTCGCACTCTGTGCCCAGTTTCCGTATCACTTCTGATTCGCTTTCCCCTTCCAGCGGCGGAGGCAGTATCTCGGTTCCGCCGATATAATGTATCTCCTTCTGTCCGCCGAAGAGGATCGACCGGAAATCCGGTATCACCTTCAATTTAAACTGCTGCGGTACTGCCACTTTTACGACCATTTCATGTCCCTCCTAAAACCAAGTATTCATTCTTCTGTCATTTTTATCCTCACTTTCCTGTATCTCCGGAATAAAATATATCCGGATTCAGGATGATCTGATAGTCTCCTCTCTCAGAAAGCGCAGTTTCCCCCACGCCGAGGAGCGGAGACTGTATCCACATTTCCTCCCCGGCAGAAACACACATCTTTTCTGCTCTGAATATTTTCATCACGCTTTCTCCGCCGACACAGCGGTATGGAATGTACCGAAACCTCTCCGGGCTTCCCGAGAGTTCAAAAATTTGCTCTGCCACATCGGGGTCCAGGACGCTGACCGGATCTCCCGTGATCGGGTCCGTCAGCACATTCCCTGTATCGCAGAGAGCAGTTACCTCGTATCTGATCCCTCCTGTATAGACCACGGCCCTGCACACCCTGTCCTTCCTGGAAAACAGCACCGGAAGCCACCTCCACAGCCGGGAGAACAAAAAATAAAGCGCCACCGCGGACGAATACAGCAATGCTGCACTGCGCATATACGGGCGGATCATCTGGAGAAGCCCGCCTGCGGCAAACGCTGCGAGATAAAGAAGTAGAAATGCTTTCACAAACTGTAATGCACTGCTGATCCGAAGTCCCGCCATGATCATCACAGTGTTGACCACAGCATGGAAAAGGAACAGTTTGAGTGCTTCCGGCAGAGGTATCGCGATCACGAGACAGGTGAGAAGACTTCCCACTGCCCCGCCGGCAAAGATCCGGCCATATGTACGGCTGCATCTGAGGATCCTGTTGACAGCCAGAAGGATCAGGCTGTCCATCATAAAGTTTTCCAGAAACAACACGTCTATATAGAGTTCATAATACATGCCCCACCTTCTTTCTCCTTTGTATGTGCTCCATTATAAGACGGGGAAAAACTGAAATTTGTCAGAAACTGGCATATGAGGGAAATTATCGTTCGACAAATCGACCGCAATGCCTCAAAACAGAAAAGGAACCGCCTCTCGGCGGTTCCCCATACTTGTTTAGAAGATCATCTATTTTATTATTTCTTAAAGAAATCCGGGATCTTTATCGACTGCTCCTTCACACTGCTGGACGGAGTCCTGGGCTGAAGTGTCGGCATGGTCCCTCCCTGCGGTCTTGCCGCTGTTCCTCTTCTCTCAGGATCCTGCGCTGTTCTCGTACGTCCGTCTGCAGAAGAAAGGATAGAACCAGTTTTCTGCTGTCCTTCCAGTCTTGCTTTCAGTTTTGAAGCACTTCCGCCTACATTATGTAAGCCGGTCGCGATAACAGTGATCGTACATTCATCAGACTTCGTATCGTCGTACATAGCACCAAAGATGATACTTGCGCCTTCTCCGGCAAGTTCCTGTACGTAATCTGCTGCATCGGAAGCATCCATCAGCGTGATATCTCCGGATACATTGACGATAACATTGGATGCACCCTGGATCGTCGTCTCGAGCAGCGGGCTGGCAACAGCCTCTTTTGTCGCTTCAAGAGCCTTGTCATCTCCACGTCCGGAACCGATTCCGATGTGAGCGATACCCTTGTCCTTCATAACAGTCTGGATATCTGCAAAGTCAAGGTTGATCAGTGACGGAACATTGATCAGGTCTGTGATACCCTGGATACCCTGCTGTAAAACCTCATCCGCTTTCTTTAACGCCTCCGGCATGGTCGTGCGTCTGTCAACAACCTCCAGAAGTTTATCATTCGGGATCACAATGATCGTGTCTACATTTTCTTTCAGTTTATCAATTCCGGTAAGAGCGTTCTGCATCCTTGTCTTTGACTCAAAACGGAACGGTTTTGTGACAACGCCGACAGTAAGTGCTCCCTGCTCTTTTGCGATACGTGCGATGACCGGAGCTGCACCGGTTCCTGTACCGCCTCCCATACCACAGGTAACAAATACCATATCGGCGCCCTTGAGTGCTGCGGAGATCTCCTCTGAACTCTCTTCTGCTGCCTTTTCTCCTACCTCAGGCTGCGCTCCTGCGCCAAGACCTTTTGTGAGTTTCTCTCCGATCTGCATCAGAGTAGGTGCCTTACAGAGCTGAAGAGCCTGTTTATCTGTATTCACTGCGATAAATTCTACGCCTGCGATCTGTTCATCGATCATTCGGTTCACAGCGTTGTTTCCGCCTCCGCCGACTCCGACAACAATTATTCTTGCAGCCGCTTCCGATTCGTTGGTTTTAATTTCTAACAAGAGTATTTCCTCCTTTGTTGTCTTATTAATTTCTTATACATCCCTTTAATTGAACGCTATAATCCAATAAGTATATAATAAAGTCTTTTTAGCAAATAATCAATAGATTTTTTCTTATTTTTCTGATTTTTTGCAACAATTCAGTTACTGTTTCTTCGGCACAAACCGGACCGCGTCAGAGGATTCATCAAAATTTTCCAGATGCAGCGTCCCTGCCGCATCCGGGTATTGTTCCGAGAGTTTTTCCAGGATCGGGCTGATCTGGGCGATCCGCTCCTCATAGCCGCCGTTTCCCAAAAGCACCTCTACATTTCCAAAATAAAGCGTGATCCCGCTGTCAGCACACACCAGGCGGTCCGGTGTGAGTTCCGCCTCTCCCAAGTATCTGGATGTTTCCATGATCTTCTCAAAGATACTGTCGTCCTCCACCGGGAGCGCCCCGCCTATGGTCACTTTCGAAGCGTCAAACTCCAGCCCCTCAATATACGGTACTCCCTCTATGACTTTTTTTGTCCTGAGGGACGCGATACCGTCCCTGTCAAAATACAGATAGGCTTCATCATAGTCCACATACCCCAGCATCGTCTTCTCCGTCACCTTTACAGTAAGGGTCCACGGATTCTTTAAAGACACCCGCATGCTCTCCACCGCCGACGGGACATCCTGCTGTGTGAGATTATATTTAAAAAGCACATAGAGCGCATTTTCTGAGAATTTGTCGTTCTGGATCCACGCGGCGATGGAACTGTCTCCGTAATAATCATTTCCTTCCACCTCGATCGTGCGGATCCGGAAACCAAAAACAGCGATCAGTCCCAGCAGTATCAGTGCTGCGAAGACTGACAGCACGGTCTTCCACGCTTTTTTTCTGCGCTTCTTTCTCTTCATCGTATCCCTCCTTCACCTGACAGGAGCATCTCATTTTTCGTCTGCAGGGCCACCGTCCACAGTGATCCTGTACGGAGTATCATCAGACTCCCATATCAATGCTGTCTATTCTATCACACTGGAGACGCTGAGGACAAGTCCCATTTCCAGCAGCAGGAACATCACTGACGTTCCCCCGTAACTGATAAAAGGAAGAGTGATCCCCGTATTGGGGATCGTATTTGTCACAACAGCGATATTCAGTATCACCTGGATCATCATATGCGCCATAGCGCCGGATGCGATCAGCGCGCCGAACAGATCCTTCGCCCGTGTGGCGATGACAAAGAAACGCCAGATGAGCACAAGGAACAGGAGCACGATCGCCGAAGCCCCTACAAGCCCCAGTTCCTCACATATGATAGAAAAGATCATATCGTTCTGCGCCTCGGGCAGAAATCCCAGTTTCTGCACACTGTTTCCCAGGCCTCTTCCAAACAGGCCGCCGCTCCCGATCGCATAAAGCCCCTGGAGCGTCTGATATCCTTTCTCATACTTTTCCGGGTTCCTCCAGATCGCGATCCGCTCCAGGCGGTAACTCTCCAGGGCAAGAAACACTGCCATAAACGCGATCCCGGCCGCCCCCATCCAGATAAACTGTGAATACTTCGGACTGGCTGTGAAGATCACGATGACAGCGATCCCGAGGATGATGATCGCCGTACTTAAGTTGCTCGCTCCCACCAGCCCCACGATCGGAAGGATAGACACCAGCACCAGCAGAAGGGTGCGGAATCTTGTCATCTTCTTTACATTTGCACTAACCAGCCATGCAAGAAAAAGGATCACTGCCACTTTTGCAAACTCAGACGGCTGAAATGAAATCGGGCCCAAAGACAGCCATCTTTTGGACCCGTTATATTCATCTCCGAAGAACATGACCGCCAGGGACAGTGCTGTCGCCGCAAGATACCCCGGCACTGCAAAGGGGATCCATCGGTGATAATCGATCCTTGCGATGACCACCATACCCGCAAGTCCCAGCAGAGTCGCGAACCCCTGTTTTTTCAGATAGTACAGAGAGTCATGAAACTTTATCCTGCCGTTATACGCGCTGGTGCTGTATAGAAGGATCAGCCCGATCCCGACCAGGATCAGGACAACAGCCAGCAGCGTATCGTCAAACCTGCGCTTTTTCCCGGGATGCTCCAATCCGGACTCACTCCTTATAAACGATTTACCAGTTCTTTAAATTTATCGCCCCGTTCTTCATAATTTTTAAACATGCCCCAGCTCGCACACGCCGGAGATAAAAGTACTGCGTCTCCCGGCTGTGCAGCTTCCACACACTGTGCGAATGCTTCCTCAAAGCTGTCCGCCAGGACAATATCCCGGAATCCGTGACGTTCTGCTGTCTCCGCGATCTTCTCACGGGTTGCTCCCAGCAGAACCAGTTTTTTCACTTTCCCGTCAAAAGCCTCGATCCACTCATCATAATCCGAATCTTTGTCATAACCTCCTCCGATCAGCACGGTGGGACGGTTCATCGCCCGGATTCCCTTGATCGCAGCATCCGGATTTGTCCCCTTTGAATCGTTGTAATACGCCACGCCGTTCTTTTCGGCGACAAACTCGATCCTGTGCTCTACTCCCTGGAATTCACGGAGTGTGCTGCGGATGATCTCCACAGGTACACCAAAAGCATATGCCATCGCCACTGCCGCCATCACATTTTCGTGGTTATGCGTTCCCAGGATCTTCAACTCACTGACGTCACAGATCTCGATCGGTCTGTCAATATCACAGATGATCTTTGTGCCGTCCAGGTATACGCCTTTCTCTAGTTTATGCGCACTGCTGAAATATAGAACTTCTGCACCCGTTTTCTCTCCGAAAGCCCTTAAGACATCGTCTTCATAGTTCAGGACACAGAAATCTTCTTCTGTCTGATTCCTTGCAATATCCTCCTTCGCGCCGATATATGCCTCCATCGTGTGGTGACGGTTCAGATGATCCGGCGTGATATTCAGGATCGCGCTGACCTTCGGCCGGAAGGTATGTATCGTCTCGAGCTGGAAACTGCTGACCTCCGCCACGACCACAGACTCTTCCTCTGTGCGCAGCGCAACTTCCGTGTAAGGCGTTCCGATATTTCCCACTACGAAAACGCTCTCTTTACAATTTTTCATGATCTCTCCGAGGAGAGCCGTCGTCGTCGTCTTCCCGTTCGTCCCTGTGATGGCAAGGACCTGGCCTTTTCCAAAGACATACGCCAGCTCGATCTCTCCCCATACCGGGATCCCCTTTGCACGCATCTTTTCAACGACAGGCAGGTCTGTAGGAACTCCCGGGCTCATGACCACAAGGGAAAGCCCGTCCAGCATCTCATCTTCCTGCTGCTCTGACAGTCTGCCAAGGACTACTCTGGCCTTCTGCCCTTCCTCCCAGGTGATCTCCCCCAGGATCTTGTCCGCATCCAGGCTGTCATTCCCGTCGTAGAGCACTACCTCCGCGCCTTTCTGGAGAAGGAGCCTGCTTGCAGCCTCTCCACTGATCCCGGATCCAAATACCAGAACTTTTTTTCCTTCTATCTCCATGCTGTTTATACCCCCATTAAAGCAATAAGGCAGAGGATCGCCGTCACAATGGAAAATACTGCGACCACTCTCGTCTCAGACCATCCGCAGAGTTCAAAATGATGATGGATCGGTGCCATCTTGAAAAGACGCTTTCCACCTGTTTTCTTAAAGTATGCCACCTGCAGGATGACGGATGCCACCTCCACCAGATATATAAATCCCACGATGATGATAAACAACGGCATCTGCAGCATATAAGCCGTACCTGCCACAAATCCTCCCAGGGCCAGGGAGCCGGTGTCTCCCATGAACACGCTCGCCGGGTAGACGTTAAACAGCAGAAAGCCAAGGAGCGCACCCACGACAGCGCAGGTGATCGGCTCCACGCCGCTCTTTGTCCCCACAGCGACAACAGTAAAGAAGGTTGCCACGAGCACTGTCACGCTGGATGCAAGACCGTCCAGCCCGTCCGTAAAGTTGGTGCCGTTCACAGTCCCTATCACCGCGATAAAAAGCACGGGGATCGCGACCCAGCCGATATCCCAGTAATATCCGCCCGAAAATGGTACAAGAAGTGTCAGCGGGACCTTTGAAACCTCCACGATATAATATGCAAAGATAGCCGTCACAACGATCTGGAGCGCCATCTTCTGCATCGGGAAGAGACCGTCCGAACGCTTCATCACTACCTTCAGATAATCATCAAGGAATCCGATCAGCCCGAACGCCACGGTCAGGAAAAGGATCGGTATGATCTTCGGATAATCTTTCACATAGAACAGGGATGTGATAATGATACTTGCAAGGATCATCACACCTCCCATAGTCGGAGTCCCCGCCTTTTTCAGATGGGACTGCACCCCGTCCGTACGCTCTGTCTGCTTCATTTTCAGTTTTCTCAAAAAAGGAATGACCACCGGTCCCAAAATGACACTCACTGCGAATGAGATCAGGACCGGTATCACAATATGACTGCTCATAAATCCACCTCGTATTTCTTTTGTCTCTTTTCCAAATATCCAATACAGTATAACCCATCACTCAGTTTTTTTCAATCCCGAGATACGGCAGCACATTGTCATAGATATCCCTCAGCACAGGTGCCGCAATCGTCCCTCCATAGTATACTCCCTGCGGATCATGGATCACGACCATCCCCAGGACCTGCGGATTTTCCGCCGGAGCAAACCCGATAAAGGAAGCGATATATTTATTGGCACTTCGGGGGAGGGTCTGTGACGTGGCAGTCTTTCCTCCGATGGAATACCCTTCAATATATCCATTTTTCCCTGATCCCTCTTCCACCACACTTTTTAACAACATGCGCATGGTCTCCGAGGTTTCTTCTGATATGATTCCATCTATGCTCTCATACTCAAACTCCTCGATCATCTTTCCATTCTCATCCAGCACAGCCATTCCCAGATGAGGCGTCACCCTTTTTCCTCCATTGATCAAAGAACTCACAGTTGTTGCCATCTGGATCGGCGTGATCTGGAATGACTGTCCAAAGGTCATGGTCGCCAGTTCCACTGTCCCGATATCCTCCTTTTTGTGCATGATCGTCCCTGCCTCTCCGGGGAGGTCGATGTTCGTGAGTTCAAGCAGTCCGAACTGTTCAAAATAATCATAAAACCTGTCAGATCCCAGCCTCATCCCGATATCCATGAAGACGGGATTACAGGAATTCTGAAGCCCCTGCACAAATGTCTCTGTCCCGTGCCCTCCCGTCTTATGGCAGCGTATCTTTCTGTCCTCCACGATCCGGTATCCCGGACAGATAAAGGTATCGTCCAGAGAGACCACCCCTTCCTCCAGGCAGGCGGAGGATGTGATGATCTTGAAAGTCGATCCCGGCTCATAAGTATCATTGATGCAGCCGTTCCTCCACATCTGATTCAGCGCATCCTGGAGTTCTTCATCAGAGAGATCGTCCGCATCTGTCCCCGTGTTCAGTTCAAAGGGTTCATTCAGGTTAAATTCCGGCACATTTACCATGGCATAGATCTCGCCATTCTGAGGGTTCATCAGAAGAACGGACACACTGTCCGCCTGTTTTTCCTCCATCACCTTCAGCGCCGCCTGTTCACAGTATGCCTGGATATTATAATCCAGGCTGACCTGGAGAGTCTCTCCCGCCACAGGTTCGATCCGGTCTTCTGCCACACCCTCCAGCTCGACTCCTCTCGCGTCTGTGACCGTCAGTATCGTCCCGTTGGTCCCCTTGAGGTACTCGTCGTATCTCACTTCAAGCCCTATGATCCCCTGGTTGTCTCCCCCTGTAAAGCCGAGCACTTTGGAGGCAAGTTCGTCAAACGGATAATATCTCTTATAATCTTCGTCCACCTTGACGCCCGCCAGGTCATAGTTCCGGATCCTGTCCCCCGTCTCTTTGTCAACATTAGTCTTGATTTTTTCCATGGAAGATACTTTTTCTACTTTTTCTCTGACCTCATCCAGATCCAGTGCAAGTTCCTCCGCGAGCACTTCCGCCACCAGTTCCGCGTCCTCAACCTGGCTGTGTATGACTGAGATCGTGCATACCGTCTCATTGGTTGCAAGGACCACTCCGTTCCGGTCCACGATCTCTCCCCGCGCCGCCTTGATCTCTCTTTCTCTTTCATGAAGGTCCTGGGCGAGTTCCTGATAATATTCCGCATCATATACCATCAGAGAGGCGAGGCGGCAGATCAGCCCTGCTATGATGACCACCGCACACAGGAACACGACAAGGATCTTTTTCTTATTATAAGTTTTATTTTTCATAAAAAACCCTGCAAAAGATATTTTTACAATTTATTATATCTTCTGCAGGGTTATTCCTTTTTTCCTTTTTGTCCTACTCCTCTCCCGAACTGTCTCCGGTCGCCCAGTCGTCCAGGTCAGGATCGTAGTCTTCGTCTACATACTCACCGTCCGGATTGTCGTATGTATCTTCATAGTTTTCATCATAATCAGAGTATTCTGTATCTCCGAAATTCTGTTCTTCTGAGGCTGCGGACTCTTCTGCCTCCGCCTTGCTTTCCTCTATGGTGGTGATCCCCAGATAAGGGAATGCCTCCTCCATGATCTTTTTGGAAAGGTCCAGTACCAGAGCACTGTTGTCCTGAGCATCTACGTTCGCCTCATCGACAACCACATAGATCAGGACTTCCGGATTCTCCTGAGGTGCATACCCGATATAAGAAAGGAGATATTTTCCGTTCCCTCGCGGCAGCTTCTCCGCGGTTCCGGTCTTTGCTCCGATATCATATCCTTCCACCTGGGCGTTCTGTCCGGTGCCATAATCCATCACTGCCTGCAGATAACTTTTGATCTGTTCCGAAGTCTCGGAAGAGATCGTCTTGCGCAGCAGAACAGGATCTTTTGTCTCGATGACATTGCCGTCCTCGTCCTGGATCTGCTTCACAACATGGGGTTCATAATAGTATCCTCCGTTGATAAGCGAACAGAATGCTGACGCCATCTGCGTCATAGTCACATTAAAACTCTGCCCGAACGAATTAGTCGCAAGGTCTACCGGGGTCATGTTCTCTGCTGTATAAAGGAGGGCTGACGTTGCAGCCTCTGCCGGCAGGTCAATACCTGTGTACTCTCCGAAGCCGAAAACATGCTGATATCTCGTAAAGTCCTCCACTCCGATCGTTTCCGCCATATGCATCAATGCCACGTTGCAGGAGTTGGCGACCGCGTTCTCAACAGTCTGTGTCCCATGTCCGCTCCTCAGATGACACCCGATATCATTATCGCCTACATGAAGAGAACCGTCGCAGTAATAAGTCTCATCTCCAGTGAGCGCCCCTGTCTCCAGTCCTGCCGCCACCGTGAACGGCTTCATGGTGGACCCCGGTTCAAAAGCATCGCTGACACAGAAGTTTCTCCACAGGTCGCTCATCGCGTTCAGCTGATTCTCCTCCGACATTTTCTCCCACTCCTCATCTGTATACAGGAGGGAAAGATCACGTGGATCGTTCAGGTCAAAATTAGGATAGGAGGCTTCCGCAAGGATCTCCCCGGTATTAGGGTTCATTATGATCACCGCCGTATTCTTGCTGCCGGTACTGTCATCATCTGCATACTGCTGATTGAACTCAAGGATACATTTCTCGACAATACTCTGCAGCCCCACATCAAGTGTCGTCACGACCGTATTCCCGTTCTTCGCCGCTTTCACCGTGCGCTCCACCGAGGAGTCACTGTCGAGATAACCGTATTCTCTTCCATCCGTCCCGTTCAGCACATCATTGTACGCGCTCTCGATCCCGATCGCTCCCGCATTTCCCGAATAGGTAAATCCGATCACATCGCTGGCAAGTGTATTGTAAGGATAGGTCCTGTTATAATCATCTTCCAGCCATACTCCCGCCACGTTCGGATAGTTTTCATCGTCATCATCGATCTCATTGAACTTCTGAGCTGTCTCATAATCTACATCTGTTTCCATGATCACATATCTGGATTCCGGATTTTCCTCGATCACGTCCCTCACAGTCTGTTCGGAGATGCCGAAGCAGTCTTCCAGCACCTGTATCGTAGGATCGATATTCTTCTCATCGCTCGTCAGCACCACAACATCCAGGATAACATTATATACACGCTCGCTCGTGGCGATCCGTGTCCCGTTCCGGTCCACAATGTCACCGCGTTTATAAGGGATCACCCTGCTGGAGTAGTTCTGCTGGTCAAGCACGATCTTTGTGTAGCTGCTCCCTCTTGTCACATTGATATAAGTAACTCTCCCCACAAGAGCAACAAAAGCCAGTATAATTGCCATAAACAGCATTACCAGCTTTCGTTGCATCCTGACCGGGAATTTTTTTGTCAAAAACCCAAATCTGTTCTTTTTTCTTTTTCTTCCAGCCATTATTTAATAATCCTTACTCTGACACATCCCTGGACTTTGCAAGGACGCCGTCCTCGGGAATATTGTCATACTGTTTTACATAGCTGCCCGAAGGACTGTCATATTCGATCACTGTCCCCTGAGTTTCATAGACCATGCCCATCTCGTTCATCGCCTTATCCTTCACTTCCTCAAGGTTCAGAGAATCCGCCGCGGCATTATATGCCGTATCATTTGCCTCTGTGAGTTCCGCGAGCTGCTCCTGCAGCGCAGTGATATTCTCTGAACGGGTTACCACATCTGCCTGCAGCCTGAGGTACATCACACAGAGAAAAACAGTGCAGACAGCGGCTGCCACAAGAAATACCGCATAAGCCGGGCTGATGCTCATTGCCCGGTTCCGGTTCTTCCTCACCTGACGGCTTACGCGTTTCGGCGCTGCAGGACGCTCCTGCCGCCTTCTCATCGGCTGGACTTCCGCCTGGCGCACCGCGCTGCCGTATACATAGAACTGACTTCTGTCCGCACCGGACATCTCCGTTCTTCTGTAACTTCTCATGTTTCTGCCTGCTGCCATAGCGTAAAGCCCCTTTCCTGTTCTTTTGTCCTTCCAGGCTCTCCCCTTCCCTTCCGGACGGTTTATGTGTTACTACTCCCTTTTAAATTCAACTCCGCTCAAAAATGCGAAGTTTAGCGCTCTTTGAGCGGCTGTTGTTCTCCATCTCTTCCTCGCTGGGAAGGATGGGTTTCCGGGTGACCACTCTTCCTTTTGACACTTTTCCACAGACACATACGGGAAAGTGACTCGGACAGGTACACGGATCTTCATTTTTGCGGAATGCACTTTTTACGATCCTGTCTTCCAGGGAATGGAATGTGATGATACAGATCCGTCCTCCCGGATTCAGCATGTCGATCATCTCATCCAGTGAGTTTTTCAGCACATCCAGTTCACCATTCAGCTCGATCCGTATCGCCTGGAACGTTCTTTTGGACGGATGTCCTGATGTCTTCCGGATCTTCATCGGTATGGCATGCCGGATGATCTCATTCAACTGCCCTGTCGTCTCGATCGGTGCCTTCCCGCGCTCTGCCACGATGTGTTTTGCGATATTCTTCGCAAACCTGTCTTCCCCGTAATCGCGGATCACGCGGTACAATTCCGCCTCGCTGTAGCCATTGACAATGTCCCTTGCCGTCATCTTCTGCCTCTGGTCCATCCTCATATCCAGCGGTGCATCCACACGGTAGGAAAACCCCCTCTCCGCGGTGTCCAGCTGGTAGGAAGACACTCCAAGGTCCAGCGTGATGCCGTCAACCTTGTCAATTCCCAGCTCATGGAGCCTTGGCTTCATATCACGATAGTTGCTCCTCACTATCGTGACCTTCTCCCCGAAGCCTTCCAGTTTTTTTCCCGCCGCTTCGATCGCGTCGGCATCCTGGTCTATACCTATTAATCTCCCCTTGCTGCTTAAACGTCTGCACACTTCAAAAGCATGTCCGCCTCCACCCAAAGTTGCATCAACATAAATGCCGTCAGGCACGACGTTAAGCCCGTCCACTGTCTCATACAGCAGAACTGATGTGTGCTCGAATGCCATAGTCTCCTCCTGTTCTTTTTTCTCAGATCCTGATCCCAATTGCTTCCATGCGCTCTGCGATCGCATCCAGATCTTCCTCGCTGACCTGGCTTCTCTCTTCCCACAGAGCCTTGTCCCAGATTTCAACACGATCCTGGACTCCCACCAGCACCACATCTTTCTCCAGGTGGGCTGCCTTCCTCAGAGACGGCGGCACAAGCACTCTCCCCTGCTTGTCAAAGCTGCCCTCCGAGGCGCTTCCGAAGAAATAGCGTTTGAAGATCCTGGCATCCTTGTTCATTCGTGGTAAGGTCTCGAGTTCGGCTACGAATTTGTTCCATTCTTCCTGAGAGTAGACAAAAAGACATCCTTCCAGCCCGTTACAGATAACAAAACTGTCGCCCAGATCATCCCTTAACTTTGCCGGAATGATCAGTCTGCCTTTTTCATCGATCGTATGATTAAACTCTCCTAAAAGCATCCGGAACCCCTTCTTTAAATGTGAGCCTCCACATCGCTCCCCACTTTATACCACTCTCTACCACTTCTCACCACTTGGCTCCATTGTAAACCACACATCCCCCTTTTTCAAGCCCTTTTTACGATTTTTTTGTGTCCCTGAAACTTCCTCCATCTTCATCTGATCTATAAAAAAACGTCAAAAACAAAGATATGGGGCACAAGGAAAACCTTGTGCCCCATATCTTGTGTTTCTGACGTTTTTCAGTTCTATTCAGATAAACTGTTCAGATAATCCGTGACAGCATCGTAATTTACCTCAGCCACCACTCTCTCCTTATTGGAATCATAGATATCATAAGCCGAATAGCCAAGCCAGCCGATCAGTGCAAGCGCCGCAACTGTGAGAACCGCCTTTCTCACAATACTCATGGCTTTCTCCCTGCGCATGGTCTTCTTTCTGTTGGCCTTCTCCTTTTTATAACGATCCACTTTTTCCTGGCTCATCTTCTCTGCTCCTTTCGCCGCAATGGTCCTGCAAAACTATGACAAAGTATACCACATTCCCCCACGGCTTTGCAAGCTTTTATATGACTACGATGACCCCTCCGTCATTTGCATACATGGTGCTGATCCCCGCCGTATCCACGATAAAACTGGCCTTCACATGAAATTTCTCGAGGAGGATCCGCTCCACTTCCTTTGCCCGCTCATAACAGTTGCAGTGTGAGATCCCCAATATCTTTTTCTCCGGATCTGTCACTTCACCGGCAATATAATCCGTCATCCTGCCAAGTGCTCTTTTTATCCCTCTCGCCTGTCCGAGCTGGCAGATCGTCCCCTGCGGGGTCGATCCCATGACCGGCTTGATATTCAGCGCGCTCGCCACAATGGACTTGATCCCTGTCAGGCGCCCGTTCTTGCGGAGCGTATCCAGGTTTTCCAGCACAAAATACGTGTGCTGTCCTTCTATATATGATTCCGCTGCAGATACCACTTCGTCAAAGGACATTCCTGCCTCTTCGCACTCCTGCACCTTCAGGGCGATCAGTGTCTCTCCAACTGATGCGGAACAAGAATTAAAAACATGGATCTGCTTATCCCCATTCTCTTCTTCATAAAGCTTCTTTCCAAGCTGGGCGCTGTTATAGGAACCGCTCAGTTCCGAAGAGAGAGTCACAACGTATACTCTCTTCTCCCCTCCCCTGTAAAGCTCCATATATCTCTCCGGCGAAGGACAGGATGACCTGGGACATTCTGCGCTCGCCGCGATCCTTCTCAGAGTATCCGCCTGGTCAAATGTCTCATCATCCACGACCGTCACTCCGTCGATCTGCATACTGAGAGACGCGGTCTGATAGATACCACTCTTTTTCATCTCATCCGTCAACTCTCCGCAGCTGTCCACGATAATCTTATAATCCATGACACATCCTCCTGTATCGCAGTGTGTTTTTGCTTTCTATAACATGTGGTTTTTAATACCAGATTAAAATATACCACACTTTCCCATGATTTGAAAGTCCCTTTTTACAATTTCTGCCGGCATTTCCCTACAGATGGCGTAACACTTACACTTTTCACTGTAATCGAAATGCCGGCAGCGATTTTCAGCCGTTAAATTTTATCTTTCTCGCGATCCCCAGCGCGATCCCCATCTCCGCCATGAGGAACAGGACCGCAGTCCCCCCGTAGCTGATGAAAGGAAGGATGATCCCGGTCGACGGAAGGATCCCCGTAACGACCGCGATGTTCAGGATCACCTGGAGGGCGATATGGATAAATATCCCCGATGCGATGAGCGATCCGTAAAGATCCGGCGCATTCTGTGCGATGAACATCAGCCTGTAGAGCAGGAAACCGAACAGGCAGAGGATCACGATCACGCCAAACACTCCCAGTTCCTCACATATAATAGAAAGGATCCAGTCATTCTGTGCCTCCGGGATGTTCTCCAGCTTCTGCATGCTGTTGCCCAGCCCCTTTCCGAAGAAGCCTCCCGAACCGATCGCATAGAGCCCCTGCATGACCTGAAAGCTTCCGCTGTCAGCAGTCGCCTCAGGGTTCAGCCAGGAAAGGATCCTCTGAAGCCGGAAGTTATCACTGTTCGCCGCTGTGACCGAGAGGATCAGGATCAAAAGGACTCCCGCCGCGGCAGCAATGCCCGCTATCACGGCAAAGATCTTCGTCTTCGGATGGATCAGGAAATACAGCAGGCAGGTGATCGCCATCACGATGATCGCAGTACTCAGATTGTCCGTAAGGAACAGGACTCCACCCGCCGCGACCGCGCCCAGTCCTATCACCCGCACCGCTCCCTCGATCGTATACGCCTTCTTACCCAGCCGGCACAGTTCATAAGAAATGAACAGGATCACCGCGATCTTCGTGATCTCCGCCGGCTGCAGTGTCAGGTTCCCCGGAAGCTGTATCCACCGTCTCGCCCCGTTGAGCGTGAGCCCGAGCGGAGTTTTTACCAGCGCCATCATAATGAGGGAAAACACAAAGATCTCTACCGCAAATGCGCCATACAGATGGTAATCGATCTTTGACACGACAAACATGACCACAAATCCCAGCACGCCGATGAGCGCCTGCTTGGAAAAGTAATACATGTCATCCCCGAAATCTCCCTGAGCCCCGTAATAACTCGTGCTGTACAGCATAACGAGCCCGAAACACATCAGGAATATCACTGCCAGGAGGAAATCATAATCAAAATACGACTCCCTCTCCGCGCTCTTTTTCCGCATCTGATATATGACCGCGGCAAGCCCTGTCCTTCTCGGGCGCCTTCTCGCCGATGAACTCGCCTGCGCCGGTCCCGGAGCGGTCACTACCTGTCTCCTCGTATCGATCCGCCTGCGGTAGGCAGAAGGGTTGACCGGACGCATGGGCTGAGTATCGCCCAGGTTTCTCTGGCCGGAATTTCTCTTCCCGGCGTTTCTGTTCCCATTATTGTTCTGTCCACGCCGTCTGATCGGCTGTACAGTCCTGCTTCTCATAACTCATCACCTATCTTGCCTTCATGACCGGATGCATCGGTTTCCCGTGTTCAAAGAACCTGTCATACCATACAAGGAAAATATAAACCGTCCATATCTTGCGGCTGTTGTCTGTCTTCTCGTTATGGTTCTTACCGTTCTTATGATCATCCAGCATCTTTAAGAGTATCTCTGTCCGGAAAAATTTCTTTGCAGCATCAGACTGGAACATGTCCCTCACTCTGTTGTAGTACTTGTCCTCTTTCAGCCAGACACGGATCGGGATCGGGAATCCCAGCTTCTTCTTCTCCGCTGTCTTGCTCCGGATGTTCCGGTCAGCAGCTGCACGGAGCGCCACCTTTGTCCTTGGCGCCTGCACCTTATATTCCAGGGGCAGCGTTTCCGCCAGTTCCAGCACCTTCTTATCCAGGAACGGCACTCTCACCTCCAGGGAATTGGCCATTCCCATCTTATCCCCTTTCATAAGGATGTCATGTACCAGCCAGAGATGAAGGTCCACATACTGCATCTTCGTCACCGGATCTTTCCCTTTCACCCTGTCATAGAGCGGGCGCGTCACTTTCTGGATCCCCGGCTCGCATCCCTTCTTCAGGATTTTATTCGCCTCACGCTCCGTGAAGATATTCGTCGCATTGGCAAAGTAGCGCTCCTCCAGTGTCTTTCCGTGGCGCATCAGGAACCCTCTCCCCTTCATGCCCCGGGGCAGGCAGTATTCCGCGAACCTGCCCAGGAATCGCCGGATCCCCATCGGGATCCTGTTAAACGAAGTATGCTCCAGCGGCTCACAGTAGATATTGTATCCTCCAAACAGCTCATCGGATCCTTCTCCCGAGAGAACAACCTTTACTTTCTTCGATGCCTCCTCGCTCAGGAAATAAAGAGCGATCGCCGCCGGATCCGCCACGGGCTCATCCATATAATACTGGATGTCCGAAAGCTTATCCCAGTACTCGTCCGGGGTGATGACCTTTGCATCGTTTTCCATATCAATACTCGCCGCGAAATCCTTTGCGTCCTGGATCTCACTGTATTTTCCCTCATCGAACCCTACCGTGAACGTGTGGTCCACCTGTCCGAGATAAGTCAGGTAACTGGAATCCACTCCGCTGGACAGATAGGAAGCCACCTCTACATCGCTGATCTTATGCATTTTGACGGACTCTTTCATCACTGCCTCAACGTCATCAACGACCTCCTCAAAAGGCTTTTTGCAGTCCCCTGTAAAATCCGGTTCGAAATATCTGGTGATCTCAAGCTTGCCATCCTCATAGACAAAGTAATGTCCCGGCTGCACGCAGAACACCCCTTTGAAGAAAGTCTCGTTTGTCGGCACAAACTGGAAGGAAAGATAGTTTCCAAGAGCATCTTCATTAAACACCTTGTCAAACTTCGGGTGTTCCATAAATGCCTTGATCTCTGACGCGAACATGAGCGTTCCGTTCATCTGCGCGTAATACAGCGGCTTGATCCCGAAGATATCCCTTGCGGCAAAGAGCCGTTTTTCCTTCGTATCCCAGATAGCAAATGCATACATGCCCCGAAGCCTGTCCACCAGCTTCTCGCCCCACTGCTCATATCCATGGATCAGCGTCTCAGAGTCCGTGTTAGAAACGAATACATGTCCCGCTTCTACCAGTTCCGCCCTCAGTTCCTGATAATTATAGATCTCCCCGTTGAACACGAGCACTTTCGTCCGGTCCTCATTGTAAAGCGGCTGATCTCCCACGGATGAGAGGTCGATGATGCTCAGTCTCCGAAAGCCAAGTGCTGCGTCTTCATCCACATATTTCCCTTCACTGTCCGGGCCTCTGTGTATGATCGTATCCATCATATTTTCAAGAACCTGCTCTCTGTCTTCCACACTTCCGACAAATCCTGCAAATCCGCACATAACGTATTGTCTCCTTTGATGTCATGATTTAATTATTATATCCTCTTTCATACAGAAAAACAACTCTCCCATACAAAGCAAAAGCAATGATACAAATACACACCCTCGTATATTTATATCATTGCTTTTAGGATAATCGGGGTGACAGGATTCGAACCTGCGACCTCACGGCCCCCAGCCGTGCGCTCTAACCAAACTGAGCCACACCCCGCCGACCTATATATTATATATAATTTCTCCCAAAAAGTAAAGCATAACATTTTTAAATTTTTTCCATATTATAATTTTGTAAATTAGTTTGAAAGGAAAATGGAAAATGCCGAATTGTCAGAATAATATGTGCAGTAGGACAGCGGGACGTCCGATAGCAAGACAGACCTCCCCTTCCCGCAGCATGGGTATGTACAATGGCAGGAACTCTTCCGGTCGTCAGACAGACTTCCGGGCTGCTGTTTCTCTCTCCTCAGGCAGGCAATGTGAAGAAGACTGCACCCGAAGCAATGACTTCCTCAAAGGCACAGCCCTCGCCATGGCATATGTCCCATGGCAGCAATGGCAGAACATTTATGAGATCTGCCGCGGTTTCGAACGTGGAACCATCTTCGAGGATCTGGATAAACCCTTTACCGGGAAAGGAGGCAGGAGGCAGTGAACAGACAGAGCAACCGAAACGAATTACTGGAGCATATCAATCAGGTCAGTTTCGCAGTCGATGAGGCAAAGCTTTATCTCGACACCCACCCCTGCGACCCGGAAGCTCTGGCATACTTCAGGGAGTACAGCCAGGAACGGGACCGTGCGCTGAAGGAATACGCCAGGATCTACGGTCCCCTGACCGTAGACACGGCAGGCGAGGCCTGCACCGACAGGTGGAACTGGATCAATGAGCCATGGCCCTGGCAGGAAGGAGGATGCTGATTTATGTGGAACTATGAAAAAAGACTGCAGTATCCCGTAAAGATCACACAGACAAACCCGAAACTCGCCCAGATCATCATCTCCCAGTTTGGCGGACCGGACGGGGAACTAGCCGCTTCCATGCGGTATCTGTCACAGCGGTATACCATGCCTTACAAAAAAGTGACCGGGATCCTGACGGATATTGGAACGGAAGAACTCGCCCACATGGAAATGATCTCCGCCATCGTATACCAGCTCACAAAGGATCTCACTCCCGAGGAGATCGAACGTTCCGGCTTCGGTCCCTACTACGTGGATCACACTCTGGCGCTCTGGCCTCAGGCCGCAAGCGGGACCCCCTGGACTGCCACAGTCTTCCAATCCAAAGGCGACCCCATCACAGATCTCCATGAAAATATGGCAGCAGAACAGAAGGCCCGCACCACTTATGACAATATCCTCCGGCTTGTAAAAGATCCCGAGATCTGCGATCCCATCCGTTTTCTGAGAGAACGCGAGATCGTGCACTATCAGCGATTCGGAGAAAGCCTTCGGATCGTCCAGGAAAAACTGGACAGCAGGAACTTCTATGCGTTCAATCCCGCATTCGACAGATAAAAAATGCGCAGGGACAAAAGAAGACCCGCGGATGCATAGCCGCATCCTGCGGGTCTCCCCATACTGCTTACTGTCTCGCTGTCAGAGTGACATCTATTGTGCTCTCCTGATATTCACCGTTCGTCTGCGGGATCTGGACCGTCAGTGTAACGGTATCTCCTGCCGCATAGTACTGGAGCTGTTCCTGAAGAGCTTCCATTCCGTCTACTGTCGTTCCGTTGATCGCCGTGATGACGCAGCCTCTGGTCATCCCCGCCTTTTCTGCTCCGCCGCCGGAAGTCACTTCTGATACATAGACTCCGCTCGGCATATTGAGCTGCTGGGAATACTCTGTGGGAACACTCATTCCCGTGATACCGATCACCCCCTGGTCCTCATCTGCTACTTTTGTTTTCGTCTCCTGGTTCATCAGGTTCTGGATCAGGTCACTGACGTCACTGATCGGAATGGCATATCCAACACCCTCCACTGTCTCGCCGACAAGTTTGGAAGAATTGATCCCGATCACCTCACCGTTGGCATTGACAAGGGCACCTCCGCTGTTTCCCGGATTGATCGCAGCATCTGTCTGGATCAGTCTTGCATCACTGGTCTCCTCTGTCGCTTCTCCTGTCTCGCCGTCTGTCTCGGAGGCAGAACGGTTCAGTGCGCTGATGACACCTGTTGTGACAGACTGTCCATATCCAAGTGCGTTTCCGATGGCTATCGCCGGTTCACCGACTTTCAGTGATGTAGAATCTCCCAGTGTAGCCACAGAGATCGCATTCATCGTATCATCAGAAATGCTGTCGAGCGGCACTGCGATCACAGCCACATCGTATTCTGAATCCGAGCCTTTGACATTTGCCTCCAGGCTGGTCCCGTCATCAAATGTCACTGTCAATGTATCGCTTCCCTCGATCACATGGTTATTTGTCACGATCAGAAGTTCTGTATCACTCTGAGAGATGATGATCCCTGTCCCGGCGCTCTCGCTTGTCTGTTCGGTAACTCCGCCGAAGAAATTCTGTACTTCCTCCACGCTCATGTTCGTGATCGATACGATGGACGGCATGACCTTGTCCACCACTGCCGAGACATCCGAGGTGACAACACTGGACGTCTGGGAAAGGGATGCGCTGTTGCTGCTGACAGTCCTTGCACTGTCCGATGAGGACTGAGAAGAACCGTCCAGCCCAAGCAGCCTGCTCCCTATCACATTCGACGTGAGGAACGTTGCACTCGACACGACACCAAACAGAAGCGCCAGCCCGGTCACAGCCACAGCCTTCGGCATCTTCTTTTTCTGCTTTTTCCCATTTCCGTCTGAATGGTGCTGTGTGCCGCCATACTGATAATTTGCATTTGTACTGCTGTTTGGATCACTGTTCTGATTATAATAATTATACTGGTTATCCATAAGAATTACCTGCCTTCTCCTGTATTTCATCTTATGGCTATATACTAACGCCGTATTGTGTTTAAAATGTGTTCATTCGATTAATAAATATTGAATCTCCCACATTCTACTCTACGGTAACCGATTTTGCCAGATTTCTCGGTTTATCCACATCGCATCCCCGGCCTACCGCAATATAGTATCCGAACAGCTGGAGCGGAATGATAGCAAGCGAATTTGTAAAGAAGCGGTTTGTCTCCGGAATATAGACCACATAATCTGCCGCCCGGGTGATCTCATCGTTCCCTTCATTCGTCACCGCCAGCACAAAGGCACCGCGGGTGCGCACCTCCACGATATTGCTGATCATTTTTTTATAGAGATCTTCCTGCGTCAGTACCGCTGTCACCAGAGTTCCCTCTTCGATCAGCGAGATCGTCCCGTGCTTGAGTTCTCCCGCCGCGTAGGCCTCTGAATGGATGTAGGAGATCTCCTTGAGTTTCAGCGATCCCTCAAGCGAGATCGCATAGTCGATCCCTCTTCCGATAAAGAAGACATCCCTTGCCGCTACATATCGGTTAGCAAATTTCTGTATCTTATACTTATTATTCAACAGAAGTTCAACCTGATCCGGGATCCTTTTCAGATCCTCAATGTAATCTGACAATTCTTCCTCCGTGATCATACCACGCACTTTCGCGAATTTCAAAGCCAGCAGATACAGCGCGACAAGCTGGCAGGAGTATGCTTTTGTCGTCGCTACCGCGATCTCCGGCCCCGCCCATGTATACATGACATTGTCAGCTTCTCTGGCGATCGAACTTCCTACTACATTGACGATACCGAGTACTTTCGCACCTCTGGCACGCGACTCCCTGAGCGCGGCAAGAGAATCCGCCGTCTCGCCTGACTGACTGATCACGATCACAAGTGTGCCTTCCTCAAGGATCGGGTCTCGGTAGCGGAACTCGCTGGCAAGATCAACCTCCACCGGGATCCTTGCCATTCCTTCCAGCACATATTTCCCCGTCATCCCGGCATGGTACGCAGAACCGCATGCCACGATCATGATCTTCTTCACCGCACAGATCTCCTCATCTGACATCCCCAGTTCCTCGATCACAATATCTTTCCCTTTGATGCGCGGTGAGAATGTGTCTTCTATCGCCTTTGGCTGCTCATACATCTCCTTGAGCATAAAATGCTCATATCCGCCCTTTTCCGCTGCATCCACATCCCACTCGATGTGAGTGGGTTCCTTCTCTATCGATTCCTCGTCCACATTAAAAAATTCCATGGAATCTTTCTTCATGCGGACGATCTCTTCATTTTCAATGAAATACACATCCCTTGTGTATTTCAGCACTGCCGGCACATCCGATGCGATGATGGAACCGCCTTCTGTATTGCCGACGATCAGGGGGCTGTCTTTTCTGACCGCATAGAGTTCATCAGGATGATCCCTGAAAATGATCCCCAGAGCGTAAGATCCCTCCATCCGGTGCATGATCTTTGTGATCGCTCTCAGCGGGTTTCCGTCATAATAATAATCAAGCAGATGAGCGATCACCTCCGTATCTGTATCAGACACGAACTCATATCCTTTCCCGGTCAGTTTTTTCTTCAGTTTCAGGTAGTTCTCAATGATCCCGTTGTGCACAACTGCGATCGTTCCTTCTTTATTCAGGTGTGGATGGGCATTTACATCTGACGGCTCACCATGGGTCGCCCACCTTGTATGCCCTACACCTACTGCTCCCGGCATAGTCGCCCCATTATGGGTCAGTTCTTCCAGGACCTTTAATCTTCCTTTTGCCTTTGTCATATTGATCTTTTCACCGTCAAAGACAGCGATCCCGGCAGAGTCATATCCTCTGTATTCCAGCTTTGACAGTCCGTCCAGCAGGATCGGAGCCGCCTGTCTCTCCCCGACATATCCAACAATACCACACATTTTCTGTTTCTCCTTTTCTTTGTATCTGTTCAAACAAAAATGAGGCGACGGCCGTCCATCTCAGCACGCACCCTCGCCCCATTTTATTATGATATGCGCTTTTTACAGATCTATGAAGTCCACTTCATAATCATCGTCTTCCTTTGACGATTTTCTGGACCGACGGATATTTTTCGTATTTCCACTGTGAGCATCTACTTCGTCATCGTCATATTCGTCATCATACTCATCATCATATTCATCTTCGTATTCGTCATCATACTCATCGTCATAGTCATCTTCATACTCATCGTCATAGTCGTCGCCGTACTCATCTTCCTCATCTTCTTCATCCTCGTACCCGACGAACTGTTTTCTTGACTTTTTCTGTACTGCCGGTCTGTCGTCCTCTTCTTCATCGTCATCCATCGGAATATCATATTCATCATACAGATCGTCCAGTTCCTGATTACGATGAACAAGTTTGACCGCAAAAACGATCATGAGGATCAGCAGCAGAAGGATAACTATCGCCACAACAGCAAGTGCGACCGCAATGTGCTCCGCCACAAATGTTCCCAAGCGTCCCACGATCGAACCGTCAGATGAACTGCTCTCATCAGATGAAGGTGCCGTGAAGCTCTGGTACGTACCGTCTTCCGTATCATACTGATAAAGCCCTTCCTGACCAGTTCTCGTGTTCAGAGCGTAGATAACATAAAATCTGCTGTTTGAAGGATCTGCCCATGCCGGGAATGTCTGATCAGACACTGTCAGGTCCACCTGCTGATAACTTTCCGGAAGCGAAACCTGATCCGGCTGGTTCAGCAGGATAATGGATGTCGTATCTGAGACGGATACCTCAAGATACGGAGAAAACGTAGCGTCCTCGTCATTGTAAAGGAAGAAGCTTCCCGCCCCTGAAGCATCCACAAGATATCCCAGATAGACTCCGGCATCATTTGCCACAAATCTTCTGTCCTCGCCGTTGAATGTCATCGTCGTTTCCGCATATCCTGCCGGGATATCAGCAGAGGTAAACGCCTCGGAAAAGTTGTAATCCGTGCCATTCACATTTACAACGATATCTGTCGTCTCTCCTGCAGCAGACGTTCCTGCTGCTTCTGCTGTGGTGCTGCCGTCTGCCGCAGCATCGATCGTGATCGCAGAAGAACCTTCTTCCAGGTTGAGCGTCTCATCAGAATACAGATATGCGGTGGAACCCTCCACGCTGATCTGAGCCGTACCAGACTGTAATGCACGGAACTGCATCGTAGTTCTCAGTTCCGAAACAGTTCCATCACCGCTGCCCGAATAAGTCAGTGTTCCGGAACCATCAGATTCTACGCCGTCTCCACTCACAAACTCAAGTGATGCCGTATCATACGTCATGGTAACATCTGCATCTCCGATCGCCTCCCCGCCGGAACGGATGACCATATCAACCTCTACTGTCTCACCAACCTGGGTCTCAGGATCGGTAAACTGTAGTGAACCTTCTGCCGCATAGACAACACTGCCGGCCATCGGCACCGCAAGGAACGCGGCCAGAACAAGTGCAGTCATCTTTTTCATCAATTTCATGCAAATACCCCTTCTTTTGTTTTCAAATTTACATCAAATGTATTTCCATATTATAATACACGCTTTAACCTGAAATGTCCAGTTTCATTCACACAATAGGCACACTTCCCCAGCATATGCCCACACTGCTTCTTCTAAATCGACCTGCTCTCAGTACACTTCGCCGGATTCATCTGTGTCAGATGTACCGGCTGTATCATCATACTCATCATAACTGTCATCCGTCGAAGCGCCTTCACTGCTCTCATCGTAAGACGTGTCATCCCCGCTCTCATCATAGCTGTCAGAACTGTCATCATAAGTATCATCGTAACTGTTCTCATCGTACTCATCATAGCTGTCATCATAACTGCTGTCATACGTTTCATCATAGCCGTCGTCATAACTGCTGTCATAATAATCATCATAGCCGTCATCATATGAACCGCTGTAATCTACAGTAGCAAGGATGGTCGAACTGATAGAAGCAACTGTCGAAGAAGGTGTATATCCTGTATCGCCGAACAAAAATTCATGCAGCTGAGACACATTCTCCGTCAGATCCTGAGGGATGACGATACTTCCGAGACCCGAAACGGTGTCTGTGGTCTGGTCAAACGGGAATCCGGTATTTTCCATAAGCTTATACTGAGAATAAGCCTGAGCATAATACAGGATCTCCTGAAGCGTAAAGCTGGTCGATATCTGAGGGAATACTTCCGTGATGATATTATTGATCGTGAGAAGATCCGCTTTCTGGATTTTCTCCACAGCCTTTTCGATAACGACTCTCTGCCTCTCCGTTCGGGTAAAGTCTCCGCCTGCCGTGGAACGGATACGCGCATATGTCGTGGCCTGAGGACCGTCCATCAGATAGGTGCCCGGCTCGTCGATCTTATTCGCTTCTTTCCCGGCCACCCTTGCCGTCTCTGTGACATACTTATTAAATGCTTCCAGTTCTTCTTCTTTGATCGTGATCTCCACCCCTCCGAGCAGATCGATCACATCGGATATCGCGCCGAAGTCAAAGGTTACATAATCCTCTATGTCAAGGTCAAGGTTCATGTTCAGCATATTGATCGCCATCGTAGGTCCGCCGTAACTGTACGCAGCATTGCACTTCTGGTAAGTCCCCTCGGAAAGATTCAGGAGCGTATCCCTGTAAACAGAGACCAGTTTGATCTCCTTCGTCTCATTGTTCAGGCTTGCAACAATGATCATATCTGTGCGGTTTCCCTCGCCCAAATTTCCATCTCTTGAATCAACACCGAACAGAGCAATATTGGTATACCCTTCGCCCAGATCGATATTTGCATTCTTTTCCTGGACCTCCTGATTGATGATCAGATCATCCGCCCGGATCTCCTGTCTGTCAATCCTGCTCCACTGTGCGGCAACGTAGATGACCGCTGATCCCAGCAGGCAGATCATCACGCCTGCCAGGCATATAAGCACTTTCTGCCAGGCTTTCATCCGGGTAAACCAGTTTCTTCTCCTTGTTCGGCGCCGGCGTCTGCCGCGTTTTCTTACGTTTCTTGACATGATTTGTTCACACTCCGCTTGCGTATATCAATATTCCTGCAATAATAAGTAGATTTCCCAATATCTTTTTCCTGGTAACTTTTTCGCCTAAGAAAAATCTGCTGAGGATCACAACATATATATAACTTGTCGCTTCAAGAACAGGCCCCAGAGAAAGGGGTACACCCTTGTATGCAAACGTCGTCAAAAGTGAGGCGCCAAAAAAACAGAGATATGCCCCCATAACTATCGGATTTAATATTTCCTTCACAAAACCACCATGTTGTGTATTAGCACTTTTCTTCAGGGCAATCTGGGAGCAGGATGAAATAAAAACTGAAACAAGAAATACCAATAAAAATACTATGTTATTTTCCATTATCACTTACCACAATCACTATCCCTGTTATGATCACTGCTGCTCCGACCACTTTCTGCAATGTAATCTGCTCTCCAAAAAAAATCCATCCCCATAGGATCCCCCAGACTACAACGACCGCTTTATTTGCAAATGCTGTTGTCAGAGGGAACTTTTTCAGGACAAACTGCCACAATATCGCAT
>DWXK01000074.1 GCA_019119205.1 Candidatus Mediterraneibacter intestinavium | reverse complement strand
GCTCCTCAACTATTTGAAACATTGGTGCCGCCAAAGAGTCTCCGATTCGGACTGCCCGAATTTCTATAAGAAAGAAGCTGATATCTTGATTTGTATTATTATTCAGCCATTCTACCGCACTCCTATGTTCTTCCCTGGCTTCCTTTACAATCCAGACAATTACAGAAGCATCCAATCCTGAAGCGTATGTAATAATTTTACCCAGATGGTCATGATCAGATTTTTCAAGCTGATTTTCTATAATGACCTTGATGCCGGTTGTCTCATCTTTAGCTACAAGGTCACATCTATAGGCTCCAACAGCAACTTCTTTCCTGACTTCGACTAGGGACAAGCCGATTACTTCATTCAAATAATCGATGTTTTCATCTTTTGACAGCCACTCTGAAAAATCTCGTTGCTCATTTGCCCATAATTCCCTAACATCAACGTTTATTAACTTTCCTAATTTTCTGCTCATGTTCTTCTCCTATAAGTCATTTCTTTTTTCCTCCATCTCTGCGCCCTCTCACTGATACAGTCTCTCCAGCCTCTGTATTTCTCCCTTCACCTGATCTACCACCTTGTCCGGTCCCAGGATCTTTACTCCATCTCCCAGTGAAAAGATCCACGCGAAAAACTGACCGCTGACACGGACGTCCACATTCACAGTGAAGTGCTCCTCATCCGCCGGGAGAAACATCACATCTTTCCCGAAGCGGTCTATGATAATTCCCGCCAGCCGGTTCTCCACCAGCAGTTTCACCCGCTGTTCCACTCCGCCGAACATTCCGAAACTCTTCCTGGTATACTCTGCCATATCCAGCTTTTTGAAATGTTCTTTTCCTTCCCGTTTCTCATCGGACATACGGATATGCAGCATCTTGTCAACGCGGTAATGCTTGATCTTCTCCGCCTCGGAATCGTACCCCACCAGATAATAGTTGGCATCATCCCAGGACAGCCCCCAGGGGCTGATGTGATAGTAGGCTCCATTGTGCCGCAGCTCCGGTTCTTTCTTCACATTCCACTGAAAATACTGGAACCGGATCTTCCTGTTTTCTGAAATGGCATTATGGATCGCATCTACCGTGTAGTAGATGCTTTCATTCATGGTCTTGATCCGCCCTGATACATAAACCTGGCGCTGGAGTTTCATCGCCTCGTATCTGCTGACCAGTTTCTCCAGTTTCCGGATCAGGGTATTAGATTTTCTCTCAGTGATAAATCTGGAAGACTGGATCGCGTCCACCAGAAGCTTCAGCTCCGGAAGTTCGAAGGGGCGGTCCACCACATGATAGTGATAACGGTTTCCCACCGGTTCCCCTTCCACCTCGATCCCCAGAACCTCCAGGTCTCTGAGATCATTATAAATGCTCTTTCGGTCTGCGGTGATCTCATACTTTTCCAACGCTGAACGGATCTCCGGCATCGTGATATAATGGTCGTCATCCGTCTCTTCAAGCATGATCTGCGCCAGACGGTATAATTTAAATTTTTGATTCGTTCCTTTCGGCATGATATTCTTCCTCTTCTTCCTGATATAAATATTTCACAGTCGCTCTCTTCAAACTATGATCAGTATATCATAGGTGGGAAGATTATTGTACACTTTAGATCAAATTCATCAGAAATCATACTCGCCCGGATCCAGCCAGCTTGTCTTTGCACATTTCTGCGCTTTTCATTTTATTTCAGCCCCTGTCAGTCTTCCATATATTCCATGTAGTCGGATTCACTTGCAAAAAGCCGATAATCACCGTCAACATATCCCATATAACCGTTTTCTGTATTGTACCCTTTCATATCTGACTCTCCTTTTCTCAACTCGATCACTGTGTTCATCATTTAATAAAAGGGTACTCTTAAAGGTGTCCTATATAAATACCACATCAAAAAAGGTGCGGAAATCCGCACCTCTGTTATTCTATCAGACCATTTTCATAGATATCATTGATCACTGCCTGGGCGCGTTCCATTTCTTTTTTCTGTATGATCGCCTCCCTGTCGCTCAGGATCGCAAGCATCTCATCCACCAGGTCTTCGATCCTGGGATCTGTCACCCGGTACAGGTATCCCAGCATCCTAGTAGCCGTGTAGTCCGTGTTCATATGTTTATATGCGATCTCCGCACAGAATTCTTTCGGATATCCTTTGCTCAGCAGCAGCCTATATAGTTCATCTGTTCTCTCTGACGCCATCTTCTTTACACCTGCACTTTCTCGAATCGATACTGCTGCTTTATATCCGGGTATTTTTGTCTGTCCACTTCACTCATGAACATGGCGTAGGGTCTGGCGCAGATCTTGAACGGCGCATACAGAGCCTGATAGATGACCAGCTTTTCTCCTGTTTCCGTATGCTGTGCAAAGGCAAGCACTTTATACAGATATTCCGACGTTTCATCGGACACCCATTCTCTTTTAAAATGACGAACGATATCGCCTGCACGGATATCTCTCTGCATTTCCTCTTCCTCCTCGTCTGCTCCTGGTTCTGTATCCGGTACCGTATCCGGTTCCGTGTCCAGTTCTGTGTACTCCTCTTTATCCAGCGAGATCGGCACTCCGGATTTCCCGGTAATATGTACTCCGCCATACCAGGTCCCCTCCGTCTCAAAGATATCTCCGACTTCGTATTCTGAACTGTACTCATCATTCTTTTTTATGATCCTGATCTTACTCATTTTTGTTCATCCTCCCTGATAGTACGGATGCCCGTCATCCGCTCTGCTGTTTTCCTGCGGATTCAGACCGCACCGCATTCAAATATCATGATCCGTTCCCTCTCATCTCTTCCCTCAAACAGGTCCCCGCACCCGATCTCATCCAAAAATGTCAGTTCATCTACCGTCATCAGTAACGAAATATACTCGTCCGACGGATAATAGAAGAACAAAAGGATCTCTCTCGGAATCTCATAATAGGACTCAAGGATCCGGCTCATCACCTTCTGCAGGAGTTCAATGGAAAACGGGTTAAAAAAATAGATCCTGTCCACGTTTTCCGGTACCGAAAAATGTTCTGCATCTGCCTCTTCAAAAGCTGTCCGCCCGGAAGAGACGGCTGTCTTCTGGTTGACCACTGCCTTTTCATAGATCCGTTTGTCATACTCAACACCAATGGACCGGCACCGGGTCTGCCAGGACAGAAAAAAGTCCGCTCGACCTTTGCCGCAACCATAATCCAGGAGGGTATTTCCTTTTCGGATATAGCCGGAATCTGCAAGGCGTTCCAGGACCGGATAGGGTGTCGGCTCGTAGGGATACCTGTACTGATCTGAGTGGGAATCGTCTCTCCCTGATGTTTTGATACGCAGTAATTTATCCCATTGTTCTTCATTCATTTCTGACTAAATTCCTTTCAAATTGGTCAAGATCCAATACCATAAATATATCTGCAGCATCATTTTCATTATACTTCTCCATCGGAGAGAATCCAGAAATGTTCAAAATAATGTTCGACGTTCAGATATATTTTGTGGCGCCCATTTAGATCAAGTGTTCTCCCCGACTCAGGCAGACACTGTTCCAGAAATCGGATCAGATTTTCCGAATCTTTTCTCACAAAGTGTCGTATAGAGCACATGATCAATCCTCAAACATATGGTCTACGATACCATTAATATGATATTGCATCGTATCAAAGACCGGAACCGGAAGCTTTCCATCCGCATACATCAGCGGAAGTTCTGTGCATCCCATAATGACAGCCTCGATATCTTCTTCGTAGATAAGGCGCTGTATAGCGGCATCCACCCTGCTTTTTGACTCCGGGTTGACGATTCCGAATTCCAGTTCCCTGGCTATGATCTGATCAATCTCTTTTATTTCTTCCTCATTCGGAACACTCACTTGTATTTCATTATCAATAAATTTTTTTCTAAAAAAGGGCTGTTCCATAGTAAAGGCTGTCCCCAACCACGCAACTTTTTTATATCCCTCTCTCTGGATTGCCTGAAACGTTGGATCTATAATACTGAGCATTGGTACATGTGCTCGTTCTTCTAATTGTTCAAATACAACATGAGGAGTGTTTGATGCCAAGATAATGAACTCGGCACCGCTGCGTTCCAGATTATAGATTCCGGTCAGCAAATACTCAGTCAATTCTCTGTGTTTTCTGCTTTTACAAAACCCAAGCATCTCATACATATTTACCGTTTCTATTGACAGTGATGGAAAGGCTCCGTTCGGATCTTTTTGACTGAATTTTTTAACTATTTCTTTGTAATACAGTATTGTAGATTCCGGTCCCATCCCTCCGAGGATTCCCAATTTTTTCATTCTTGTCTCTCCATAAAGTAAACTCTTTTTCACGACATCGCTTTCATGCAAAGTATAACCCATTCTTAGTTCTATGACAACACTGTCAGAATCAGAAAAGGGAAACGAAAAAACTTTTGAAGCCCGATCTCCAGATACAGAAAGTCCCGGAAGCGCAGGACCATCTGCTGCTCCCGGGACACTGCCAGGAAAGTTACTCCCCCACCGGTCACTCCACACTCCCGCACACCCGGTTCAGAGGACTGCCGTTCTCTGTTCGATCATTTTCCCTCTGGACCTTCTGCTTTTTCTCTCACCGGAAAATATACTTCCGTCTCCCAGTCCTCCGGTGCCAGATCATCCCGGAATGACTTCGTGTAGATGTCATACGGCGCGCCGTCCCATGAATATCCGTTTTCCTCGATCCAGGCAGTCAGCGCGCCATAAGCATCTGACAAAGAAGCATACGCTCCTCTGTGGACTGTCATGGCGCAGAGCTGCTTTTCCATGATCCGGTCCGCTTTCTCCTTTTCCCGAATTCCGAGGACCAATTCAACATCCGAACACTCCCGACTGAATTCCTTGTCATGATATACTGCTCCCACGATCCCATCCGGCGTGAGGTGGTCCTTTGCGATCCGTTCAAACAGCGGGCTGTAATATTTCCCGAACTCGTCCACACCCATCATCTGACGGTTGGAGAGCAGTATCCGCTCCGGCGCTTCCAAAAGCCGTACCTCGTATTGTTTCTGATATCCCATAATGTCACCTGTCCTTTCAAAACTCTGCAGATGTCCTGACAGTTCCCTGATCACCAGTTCTGTCTCCTGCTTCTGCATTTCCAGCTTTTCTTTCTGTTGCTGCAGCTTTGAAAAGAGTACCCGGCTGTCCCTGCATTCAAGGATGCTCCTGACTTCCTCCAGGGAGAATCCATACCGCTTCAGACGACCGATCAGGAGCATACGCTCTATCTGCTCACGGGTGTAATACCGGTACCCCGTGAATTCATCAACACAGAATGGCTTGAGAAGCCCGATACGATCGTAATGATGCAGCGTCTTTACGCTCACCTGACATATCTTTGAAAATTCTCCGACTGTATACATGTATTCTCCTCCTGTGTACTCTCTGATCATGATCTGATGTGAGTATAAGTCCTGACCTTAGGGGAGAGTCAAGCAGGGAAATGGTGATTCTTTCTTTTTCCCTATCCGGGCACTAACTGATCTGCCACCGGACATGGCTTCCCTCCTCATCTTTTTTCACGATGAGCTGATCTTCGATCTCCTGCTTGAGTTCTGTCACATGGGATATGATCCCGATCAGTTTGGACCCGTTCGCCATATCCTGGAGTACACGGACCGCTTTGTCTCTGGAATGGTCGTCCAGTGATCCGAAGCCCTCGTCGATGAACATCACATCCAGATTGACTGACGCCGCGCTCTCCTGGATCTGATCCGCCATTCCCAGGGCAAGAGACAGGGCAGCCATAAAGGACTCTCCTCCGGACAGGGTCCTCACTTCCCGCTCTTTTCCGGTCACGTTAGAGTACACCATCAGGTCAAGCCCCCGGTTCTTCCCGACTCCCGCTTGATCGATATCGCGCATGCGAAGTTCAAACTGTCCGGCTGACATCTCCTGGAACCTGCGGTTTGCCGCATACAGGATCCGTTCCAGATAGTAGCGCTGCACATAGGTCTCAATATCCATTCGTCCGCCGGACACCTTTCCGCCGAGAAGATTGTACAGGTCATCCAGCCTCCTGTGTTCTTCCATGATCCTGCCCCTTGTCTCCATGACAGGATCCAGCGCCTGATAAACGCCTGCGTTTTCCCTGTAGTATTCTTTTAGCTCTTCCAGTTTTTCCTGGGCTTCTTCCATCCGCATTTCTGCCGCATTTTTCGCGCGCTCCAGTTCTTCCGGCTGAGGTCTCTTCCGGCCGCTGATGGCTGTCTCTGCAGTATGTTTCAGGCTTTCCGCGGCAGCTTTCTTTTTGCTGTGCTCATCCACTTTTCTCTGAAGGATCTCTGGTTCGCTGCGCGGGTATTTCACGGTCAGTTCTTTCCACTCCGCCTCGGTCAGTTCTTTTTCACCCAGAATCTGTTCATAAGCATCCCTTCTCCGTTCCCTTTCTTCCTCCTGTCCGGGAAGTTCTGAGAGATATTGCCGGATCAGGGTCTCTGTATTCTCCTTCGCTGACTTTGCCTTCTGCTCCGCAGCCCTCGCCTCACTGTATGCTCTCTCCCTTTTCTGCTTCCCTTCCCGCGCCGAAAGGAATGCCTCCTTTGCCTCGATCTCGGTACTGTATATCCGGGAGCCTTCCAGGGACTGCAGGGCTGCTTTTCCTGCCGCAAGCTTCTCCTTTGCCAGAGAGGCAGTATTTTCCGCTTCATCGGAAACACGCTTTAACTCCTGCTTTTTCGTGTCCACGTTCTGAAGAAATCCCCGGATCTCTCCAAGCGTCCGGACATCTTTTTTCAGTTTCTGCCCTTCCGTCTGAAGGGAACTCACCCAGGATGACAGCCTGTTCTTCCACAAGGATAATTCCTCTTTCACTTTTCCGCCTGTCTCTGTCAGGTTTTTGTTCCCGCCCTCTTCCTGCTCCGGGATCAGTTCTGCTGCTCTTCCTCTCAGTTCCTCAAGTCCGGAAGACAGATTATTTTCTTTCTCCGTATACAGCTCCGAAGCCGCCCGGGACGCTGAAGCCGCTCTTTCCTGAACGCTGCGCAGACGCTCCACTTCTTTCCCCATGGATTCCAGACGCTCCCTGCTCAAATCCTTATGCTCCTCCTTCAATTCGCACGGATGGGGATGGTCAAGGGAGCCGCAGACCGGACAGGGCTCTCCCGGTCGCAGCTGTTCTCTTGCAAGAAAACCGGCCTGTGTGTTAAGGAAGATCCGTCTCAGGTTTTCATACTCTGTGTTCTTTCTGTCGTAATCCCCGCTTGCTCTGGCGTAATCCGCCCCCGCTCTCACTGCTTTCTGCCGCTGCGATTCCGCTTCCGCCAGAAGCTTTTCAACTTCTCTTATCTCAGCAGCGATCTCCTCGGCTTTCCCGCACTTTGTCCTCCACTCTGCAAGAAGGACTTCGGCCCTTCCAAGGATTTCCGCCTGCTTTCTCTGCTCTTTTTCCTTTTTCTCCAGATCTTCCAGGTTCTTTCTGGCAGACTCCGCAGCCTTTGCCGCTATGTCGGCATCCTTTTCTCTCTGGATGATCTCCTCCTGCGCAGTCCGGATCTTTTTGAGGATATCCAGTGCCTTCTCCACACGTTCTGAGACTTTTGTAAAAGTCTCTGTTTCCCGGTCGTATAGCTTCTTCTCTTCTTCCTCCTGCTTTTGGGCTGCTCCATAGGACGTTATCAGCCCGGGCAGGATCTCTTTCTGATCTTTCAGCTTCCGCCCGGTCTCCGCTGCCTGTTTTTCAGAATCCTGAAATCTCTGCCAGAACGGCTGTATCTCATAAGCTGCAGTGATCTGTCCGCTAAGACGTTTCATCTCCCTGATCTTATCTTCTTCTGCGCCACACTCTGTCAGATCGTTTTTTGCCCGTTCCAGTTCGTCAAACCAGCGGAGGAGTTCCTGCGCACTTGTGTATTCCCCGCTTATTTTCAGGAAATCCTGCCGGATCTTTTCGTATCTTTCTGATGCATCGTCTCTCTGTTCCTCCAGTATTTTGCAGAAGATCTGAAGTTTTTCCAACAGCTGCTCCATATCCACCACGGAGAGCCTGTCTGCCTCAATAATGCGTTTTTTCAGCATCTTTAATTCTTCACTCAGACAGGTAAACGGCTCGTCAGCCGGCCTGGTTTCTTCCATCGTCTCCTGATCCCATGTCATCCTCAAATGTTCATCATTTACCGGTATCTTCACATGGGCGGCCTCTGTCTGGCAGATAGTCCGGATCTTCCCGATCTCCTGCTGCTTTTCTTTTCTCCTTCGCCCCAGTTCCTCCACGATCCTGCTGTAAAGTTCCGTGTGGAACAATTTCCGGAAGATCAATTTCTTTTCATCTGACTTTGCCCGGAGAAGCTCCATAAACTCTCCCTGAGCGATCATCGCCACCTGCATGAACTGATTCTTTGTCAGACCCACGATCTCTTCTAATTTCCGGTCGGTCTCTTTCTGGGGATACTCCGTCCCGTCCGGCATGGTCAGAGCCACCGACTCGCTCTCCTCCTTCTCTCCGATTCCCCGTTTCAGCGGACGGATATGGCGGGGGATACGCCGGGCCGTGTATTCCTCCCGGTTCTCTCCGCTCCCTTCTGCAAATGTAAGTTCCACAAAAGGCTCTATGTCTAGATCCACGAACTGGCTCTGCAGCTCTTTTCCGTCTTTCTTATTTGTTCCGGAGCTTGCCTCTCCGTAAAGGGCGAACACGATGGCGTCAAATATGGTCGTCTTTCCCGCCCCGGTGTCACCTGTGATCAGGAAAAGATTCTGGTTTGTCTCTTCAAAGTCAATGACGGTCCGCTTCCCGTAGGAACCGAACGCCTGCATGGTAAGTCGTAACGGTCTCATCCCTGATCCACCTCCTGCACAGTATTGATCACGTCGCGGAGGATCTTTTTCTCTTCTTCATCCGCGTCTTTTAAGAAGGAACAGCATAATTCAAAAGGATCCATCTCCTTCTGAGATACCGTCCCTTTGATATGATCCGCCTTTCTCACCGTCTCCCTCCGGATCTCCAGAAGCTTGGGAAACGCATTTCGTATCCGGTCCTGCATGTCGAAAATATCCAGGTCCACCCGGTCTGTCAGGATCACAGTCACATAGTCGCCGCATCCTTTCGCCAGCACCTCTTCCAGTTCGCCCCGGATCACTCGGACCTGGCGCAGGGGTTCCAGGGGAAGGGTTGAGATCTCTACATCCCCTTTGGGTCCCATTTCCACCATAACGATACCTTTCTGCTGCTCAGCCTCACTGACCGAGCACGCAAGCGGCGTCCCGCAGTAGCGGATGGATCCGCTTCCAACTTTCATCGGTTTATGGATATGTCCCAGAGCGGCGTAGTCAAACCTCTCAAGGATCCCTGCAGATACCTGATCGATATTTCCTACGGTACGGATCTCCGAGTCCATCCGCTCCACCTCATCTGCACTCTTTCCGGCGGGAAGGTAGAACTGATGGCTGACAAGGACATTTCTCTCTTCTTCATTGATCTGTTCCCGTCCGATCAGGCGGGTGAGCGTTTCATTGTAGGACAGATTATTTCCATTTTCATCTGTTCCCACGACGCGCTTCACCATGGACGGTTTTACGAACGGAAGGAGGTAAAAATTCACCCTCCCATATTCATCCGTAAGGACTGCTTTTTCTATGAACTCCTCCTCTGTCCGGGGAGGCAGTCCGATCATGTGTACATTCTGCCGGGACAGCACACTGCGGAAGCAGTTCACCCTGGGGCCGCTGTCATGATTCCCGCTGATCAGCATCACGGAAGTATCCGGCAGCGCGCTTGTCAGCCCTGAGATAAAATGATCGAACACTTCCACTGCCTCTGCAGACGGGACCGCTTTATCATAGATGTCCCCCGCGACCACCACTGCGTCAGGCTGTTCCCTGACGGCGAGTTCGGTGATCTGCTTTAAAATATATTCCTGATCTTCCCGGAGATCACGGTTGATGAGTTTCAGACCGATATGCAGGTCTGAGAGGTGAAAAAACTTCATTCGGGAATCCTCCTTTTCTGATCGGTTTTTATTCATGATCTTGTCTATAAACTCAAATTATAGCCTTTTAAGGCTATAATCATATTTTCTTTCAAAAAGGGTAACATGTATGCCCGCGGAAGTCAATTCAGCCAACGGTCAGGCGTAAACTATAACAAGCTTTCTCTTTTGTGCTGTCCGATGATTGTATCTCCATCCGATATACAGTATGATAAAGTAAAAACTCAGACTCTGCTTCGCTGCTTTCTCATATGCGAAGGCTGCCTGCTCTGGGTTCAACAGATTGGAGGATCTTAACATGACGAAAATATTTGCCCACAGAGGAGCCAGCGCTTACGCCCCCGAAAACACACTCGCCGCCTTTGACCTGGCACAGAGGCTGGGCGCCGACGGCATTGAACTGGATGTCCAGCTCACAAAAGACGGCGAGGTGGTGGTCATCCACGACGAGACCATCGACCGGACCGGCACAGGGAAAGGGAATGGAGGAGCGGGTCATCTACTCCTCTTTTAATCATTACAGCATCCGGAAGATCCGGGAACTGTCCCCGGCAGCAGAGACGGCTTATCTGATCAGCGATGTGATCCTTGATGTGGAAAGATATGCAAAAGAAACCGGGACAGAAGGTCTGCACCCGGCAGTCTACCACATGGATATGTCCGATCACATGGACAGATATAAAGACAGCGGACTGAAAGTGCGCATCTGGACCGTGAATGACCAGAAGGATATGGAACGATTTATAAAAGCGGGCTTTGAGGCGGTGATCACCAATTATCCGGATATCGCTCTGGATGTAAGAGATCGCCTTCTCAGAAAATGATCCGGATGATGCCCAGGATGAGCAGATGCACCGGGTAGAACAGATAGAAAAACCATTTAAAGAACGTTCTTCCCCGCTCTGCTCTTTTTCCGTTATACAGACGCAGGACAGCGAATCCCGCGGCAAGGATGCCGCAGCAGGAAAGAACAGCATAGATCACGCTGTAGAGAAACCCTCCCGGAGTGGTCCCTGGATAGAAATTCATCAGTGCGAACACGCCCGCCCCGATCAGGAACGCTTTCTTTGTCTTCCTCTCATCTCCTCTGCTCGCCGCGAACAGCATGGTAAATGCCGGCTCCAGGATTGCCCAGTCTGAAAAGGTTGATACGAGGAACAAAAAGAGAGAGAGAGCCAGTTTCAGCCCTTCCTCCAGGACGTATTCTCTCACCAGCAGGACACCGAAACAGAGCAAAAGGGTGAACATCATATTCATCCCGCAGAAAGAAATGGTCTCCATCCCGTTATACGCCTCCGAGAAAGCCAGACAGAACGGGATCTCGGAGACAAGGGCAAAAACCGCCAGTCTCGCTGCATACCTCTTTTTCGACCGGGTATAGTAATAGCCTTCCACAAGGAACCAGCACATCACAGGCGCGGTAAAGTATCCGATGTCTACGAGAAGAGTAAATATCAGGGTTCCCGGCTCCAGAAAGATATTGGCGATATGGTTCAGCAGCATGGTCATCATGGCAATGTATTTGATCTCATCCCGGTTCAGTTTTCTCAGATTCATGTATCGATCACTTCTTTCATACTTATTTTGCTGATCTTTCCATCCATAACTCAGCTTTCGTACTCCCTTTCGTACTCCCCTTTCAGGATCTCCGTCAAATATCTCTGACCTTTCTCCGTATACAGGAACACTTCGTATGGATTTCCATTTGAGCTGATCCGCTCTTCTGAACGGATCCCGCACTCTTTCCCCTTCTCGGTCAGGATCTTTCTGGTATACCCGTTCTGGAATCTCTGCTCAAAGCAGCCCTCTTTCAGAAGCTTTTCTGTCAGACTTTTGATGGTGAGCCTCTTCATTGACTTCTCGTCTCTTAGTTCATTGATCTGTGATACAAGATCGCTGATCGTCGTTTCCGGGACATATCGGATCCCGGCAAGGATCTCTTCCGTGAGATGAAAGTTTGCTTTTCTGCTTTTCCCTTTCTTTTCCGTCAGGGGTCTTTCTTCCCCTCCGTCTGCATTTTCTTCGAGAAAGCGCAGACGTTCTTTTTCATCTGTAAATGGGCCGAAAAGTGTGGGCTCAGATGCCGTTCCGGAATCCGGGCTCAAAGCTTCTGCTCTCCAGGACCTGCGGTCTCCCCCGGTCACTTCCAGGATCTTCTCAAGGAATTTTCCTCCGTACTGTTCCAGTTTCTTTGCCCCCATCCCGTTTACATCCAACATCTCTTCCTTTGTGAGCGGGAGCCGTACACACATGTCGTGCAGAGTCCGGTCTGACGCCACCATATAGGGCGGTATGGACCGCTCTTTTGCCAGCACGGTCCGAAGTCTTCTCAGTTCTTCAAACAGTTTTCTGCCCTTCTCTGTCAGTTCCACAGCCTGCGCCGTTCTTCGCTTTCTGCTCTGCCCTTTTGCGGACGCATTCGCAGATCTGCCGGTTATCTCTTCTTTTTTATAGCGGACTAGGAACGGGACCTCTCCCTCCAAAAGAGAGTCAGATCTCTCCGTCAGTTTGATCAGCGAGTATTTATCCTGAGTCTGCCTGAGATAGCCCTGTTCCAGCATGTTCCGGATCACTTCTTTGATCAGGCTCTGCCCCAGCTTGCTCTGACTGCCGTAAGCGGGATTCTGATCCATCCGGCTGTTCCGGATCTTCGCCGTGTTCTCCCCAAGCAGCGTTCCCGCGATCATGTTCATTCCGTACCGCTGTCCGCAGGACCTCACGCAGCGCACGACATCTGCCGCAGCTTCCGAGGCGTCCATCTCCTCAAATTCCTCCAGACAGTTGGAACAGTTCCCGCAGTTCTCCTCTGCTCTTTCCCCAAAATATGTGAGTATGGAATTTCTCAGACAGTTCGTGGTCGTGCAGTAGGCTTCCATCTTTCGCAGACGTTCCATGTCCTGCGTCCGGATCACCTGAAGTTCTTCCTCTGTATACTCCCTGTAGTTCTCCTTGCTCTCCAGGAGCATCCGGTTGATCACAGTATCCTGGGGAGAATAGTAGAGGATGCACTCCGCAGGCTCCCCGTCGCGCCCTGCCCTTCCCGCTTCCTGATAATAGTTTTCCATGCTCTGGGGCATATTATAGTGGAGCACATAGCGCACATTGGATTTGTCGATCCCCATTCCGAACGCATTGGTGGCGATCATCACTTTGATGCGGTCGTAGATAAAATCTTCCTGGCTCTTCTTTCTCGAATCCGCGCTCATTCCCGCATGATATCTTCCTGCCTGAAAACCTGCGTTCTCCAGATACAGGTAAAGCTCATCCACGCCTTTTCTTGTGGCGCAGTAGACGATGCCGCTCTCCTCACGGTGTTTCTCCACATAGTTATGTATCCGTTCCTTCTTGTCCCTTGCCTTCTGTACTTCAAAATATAGATTCGGGCGGTCGAACCCAGTGACCGTCTCGAACGGATGCACAAGTTCCAGGGAAGCGAGGATGTCCTCACGTACCCGCTCTGTCGCTGTCGCCGTGAACGCAGAGATCACCGGCCGCACCGGGAGCTGCCGGATAAAAGACAGGATCCTCACATAGCTGGGACGAAAATCCTGTCCCCACTGAGAAATGCAGTGCGCTTCATCCACAGTGACCATGGAAAGTTCCGTATGACATGCAAAATCAAGAAACCGGGGTGTCTCCAGACGTTCCGGCGCCACATAGATGATCTTATACCGTCCTGATGCCGCCAGCTCCAGCGCTTTTGTGATCTGCGTCTCGGTCAGGGAGCTGTTGATGTATGCAGCGTGTACTCCTGCTTCGTTGAGCGCCTTGACCTGATCCATCATCAGCGAGATCAACGGGGAGACTACCACCGTGATCCCCGGCATCAGAAGCGCCGGGAGCTGATAGCACAGAGATTTTCCCGCTCCGGTAGGCATGACGGCAAGGACATCCCTGACGGAAAGGATCTGGTCGATGATTTCCTCCTGTCCGGGGCGGAAGCTGTTGTAGCCAAAATAGGTTTTCAAGGTCTGTATCTTATTCATAGCTTTTCTCCCAGGTGCTTTCATCAAAAGTGATCTCATCTTCCGGCAGCGTTCCCTGCGCCACAGTATTTTCTCAGATTAGCAAGGACTTTCTCGTTCAGTCTTTTCACCGCCTGACGAGTCATCCCCGACGAACGTTTCTGGCAGTTCACATTTTTATACCCGAGGAGCCGCTCGCTTCCCAAGCCCATAAGTGTATCACAGTAGTACCAAGTATTCTTACGGGCAAGCCACTTCTCCACAGCTTTTTCCTCAAAACACGGGCTGAGTGCGGTATTGAACAGTATCTTGTTTTCCCCTAACAGTTCAAACTCTTTCTCAAAGAGGAGCGTGACATTCTTGCTCAGGCAGCTGCAGACCACGTCGCATTCCCTCAGCAGGTCATGCAGTTCCTGATATGTATATCCTTTCTCCGCTTCGATCTCTGCCTTCCTTGTCCGGCTGTAATAGCGGATATCCGCACCGAATGCCGACAGTCCTCCCGCCACCGCCTGTGCGCTGGCGCCCATCCCGAGCATTCCCACCCGGACGCCGGACACTTCCGAGATCTCGCCGAGAAGAGGCGGATTCCCGTCTGTTCCATGAAGCCTGCGGATCAGTTCAGATAACACATATTCCGCAACCCCTTCGTCTCCATAATCCCGGATACCAGTCACTGTGATCCCGTGTTCCTTTGCATATGCGATATCCACATTCGAGCTTTCCTCGGAATACAGACTGCAGCACATTCCGATGTATTTCAGGTTCGGGCACGCCGACAGGATCTTCGCGCCCACAGGGCGGGTATAACTGACAAAGATCGCGTCCGAATCTACGATCCGGCGGATCACTTCTTCGTCTGTCTCCGGTTCTGTATCATAAAACACAGTCTCATCGCAATATTTTCCTGCTTCTTCCCTGCTCTCCGGGAGAAGTGATACCGGCTGGACCGCCGTCAGTTTTCTGATTTTTTTCATTTCGATGTCCTCTCCAATCCTTTTGTATATATTTCCGGATGACCTTTTCAGTCAACTGCTATAAGTATAGCATCAATGCTCTTTCTGCTCAATTTTATCCTTCATCTTTCACCCCGCCGTGATCCTTCATCCTGCGTTCTGCCGCAAGATACACCACAGCGGCAAGAGGCATCATCACCATCAGCGCCGGATAGAACCAGCGGATATCCATTCCCCCGTACAGCGCCCCTCCGATCATCGGCCCCAGCGTCATCCCCAGGTCCAGTCCGATATAATAGGTGCTGTTCGCAAGACCTCTTTTTTCTTTTCCTGCCAGAAGGATCGCCGTGGACTGGCAGACAGAGCTCATGATCCCATATCCCCCGGCAAGGAACGCGGCGGCGAGAAACATCACTGCATTGCTCTGCATCACAGCAAGGAGAAAGATCGCGATGAGCTCACAGCAGCAGCTTACCGCAAGAAATATGTGAAACGGAACTTTGTCAAACAGATCCTTAAGCGCCAGCCGCAGTACGATCAGCACCACTGCATAGAACGGGAAGAACATGCTGACTGTCACGTCAAGCCCCCGCACCTGGGCATACGTCACGAGAAAGGACTGGGTCGCACAGTAGGGAATCGCAAAGAGCATGATGATGAACGAGATGGGAATGACCCGCGCATCGATCAGTTCCAGGCGCTTCTTCTCCCCGCCTTCCGTTTTTACCGGCTCGCCCCTGTCCCCGATAAACTGAATCGTGACCATGATCGCGGCAGAAAAGACCAGTGCAATGACAAAGGCTGCTCTGTAACCGAAGTTCTCATAGACACTGACCCCGATCGCCGGCGCCAGAGCCATCCCAAACGCATTCATGGTCCCATACACTCCCATTCCGGATCCCACCTTCTCCTTCGGCAGCATATTGGACATCCAGGTAGACATGCACACGGAACAGCACGCGAATCCAAAACCATTTACGATCCGCGCGATCACCACGACCGCCTCATTCGGCGCAAAGATATAGCCCACGCATGCGGCCGTCATAAATACCGCGCCGAGAAAGGAGACTTTATATTTGCTGAGCTTATCCGCCAGATTGCCCGCCAGCGGACGGCAGAAAAGGGAGACCAGGTTCATCAGCCCTCCGACAAATCCCATCACTGCCGCAGTCCCGCCGATGCTCTCCGTAAATCCCGTGATCAGCGGCGTCACCAGCATCGGGCTTGACATATAAAAGAACGTTGCCACAAGGACCAGTATGATATCCTTTGAATACATTTTCTGAGCCATGATAAAATCCTGCTTTTCCTTTTATTTATGTAGTTAAAATATTCCCACTCTTACTTTTTTATACACTGTTCCATCATATACCTTTCCTTCTGCAAATACAAGAAGGACTCTGTACAGCCTTCGCCATACAGAGTCCCGCAGAGTAGTGACACAGAGCACCGGGCATCGTGCCTGAGCATCTTTCTGTGCCCCTGTCCACTTTATTTTTCCCGAATCTTTTTCAGCGCCGTTGTAAATTTGATCGGATTCCCATACATCAGTGTCCCAAACCGGAAGATCTTTGCCGCAAGGACTCCTGCGCCCAGGCAGAACGCTGCGAGCAGGACTCCTGATACGATGATCTCCCACATCTCCACGCTTCCCATCGCGATCCGGATCAGCATCCCGTTGCTGGATGTGAACGGGATGAAAGAAGCCACGCGCACCAGGATACCGTTACTGTCATTCAACCCGAATATCGCGATAAAAAATGAGATGATATAGAGCATGAGCACCGGCGCGGAAGCCTTGCTGATATCCTCTGTCTTTGATACCAGAGCGCCGAGCATGCCAAAGCAGAAGGCATACAGCAGATATCCCATCATACCGAATACTGCAAAGGCGATCCACACCGGCACCGGAATGTCAAACAGGCTGTCCAGAAGTCCGCCCCAGCTCTCCCGGAAGATCTGATATGCTCCCACAGCGCTCCCCAGGATCAGTGCACACTGGATCAGTCCGGCGATAGCACCGGCAAGCACCTTTCCGAAGATCAGGCTGTTACTGTCAACGCTAGTGACAAGGATCTCGATCGCCCGGTTGCTCTTCTCCGAAGTCACCGAAGTTGCGATCATCTGTCCATAGAAGATCAGCAGGAAGTACAACACCATGATCAGCATATAGGTATATGCATAGCTTCCTGCACTGTCTTTCCCCAGGATCTGTGTCTCAGACTCCGGCTGGATCTGATACAGAGCCTCTATCTCAGAGGCATCGATTCCCTGTTCCGCCAGTACCTGTGAGCGGTAGGACGCTGCCGCAGCCTGAGAGAATGCTGTCTGCAGTGAATCTGACATAGATCGGTTTTCCACCACATATGTATAATGCAGCAGATCCTCCACGATAAATCCTGCCTCCACACTTCCCTCATTCACAGCCTCTTCCACCTGGCTTTCATCCGAGCACTCGAGCCACTGTACCTGTATGCCCATCAGCGCAGTGAAAGATGACAGGTCTTCGATACTTCCGCTTTTATCGAACAATGCGACCGACTCCTGATCAGAAACATCTTTATCGACACCGTCCGTGCTTTCGCTCTCAGGTGCAGCGTACTCCGTCTCATCCCCGCCGCTTCCGGAATCTCTGCCCATCAGGACCCCGGGGACTGCGATGATGCCGACCGCCAATACGATCAGAAGGATCGTTGTCAGCAGGAAACTCTTATTTTTAAAATAGTTATTCAGCTCAAACTTCAGTACTGTAAGAAACTGTCTCATGCCTGATCACCTGCCTTTTCCACAAAGATCTCCGTCAGAGACGGCTCATAATTCCCGAATTCCTCCGGGACCAGATTTCTCTCGAGCAGTTCTTTCAGCAGGAACTTTCTTGTGCATCCCTCTTTCAGTTCCACGATCACCTGGTCTTTCCGGCTTCCGACGATATGCAGCAGATCCCCCACATAATCTCTGAGGACCTGCGCCGGTTCCTGGTATTCCTCTCCCAGTCCGATCACAAGCCTGTTGTGTCCGTATTCACGCTTGATCTTTCCCAGATCTCCCGACAGTACGATGTCTCCGTGATTGATCAGCACGATGTCCTCACAGAATTCTTCCACATAGCTCATCTGATGGCTGGAGAAGATCACAAGCTTCCCGGCTTCGATCTGCTCCTGGATCACATCTTTGAGGATCTGTGAATTCACAGGATCCAGCCCGCTGAAGGGCTCATCCAGGATCACCAGATCCGGATCGCAAACGAGAGTCTGCGCCAGCTGTACTTTCTGCTGATTTCCTTTGGAAAGGGTCTCCAGTTTTCTCTGTGCATACTCTTCCACCCCAAGGCGTTTCAGCCATCGCATGGACTGTTCTTTTGCATCGGCATGACTGCTCCCCCGAAGCTGTGCCAGATAGATCAGCTGCTCCTGTACGCCTTTCTTCGGGTAGAGTCCTCTCTCCTCCGGCAGATAACCGATCCGGAACTTTTTCGGATGAAACGGTCTGCCGTCTACCGTGACCGTTCCCGAATCAGCCCGGAAGACGTCCATAAGGATACGGATCGTGGTCGTTTTCCCGGCTCCGTTTCTTCCGAGGAGTCCCAGTGCTTTCCCACTTTCGATGGAAAAAGAGATCCCGTGGAGTATTTCTTTATCTCCAAAACTTTTTCTCAGGTCTTTCACTTCCAGTTTCATAAGTCTTTTCTCACTCCTTTGCAGACATACTTCCTCTGAGACAAATCTCATTGTATTAATACTATCATACAAAGTGCAAAAAGAGAAGAGAAAAATTCTTAATTTTTCTCTTCCTAAGATTCGTTATTCTCTTCTCCCCAGCTCCCAAAATGCCACGGCGCTCGCCGCGGCCACGTTCAGGGAATCCACTCCGTGCAGCATGGGTATCTTCACTGTGTGATCACTCACTCTGATCGTCTCCTCGGAAAGACCCTCTCCCTCTGTTCCCAGGATAACAGCCAGCCTTTTCTCCCTTTTCAGGGTCTCATCGCAGATATCTGTGGATTCATCACGAAGCGCCATCGCTGTCGTCTTGAAACCAAGCGATGAAAAAAACTTCATCCCCTCCTGCGGCCAGATCCCGGTCTCCGCTTCATCGAGTATCGTCCATGGGATCTGGAACACCGTTCCCATACTGACCCGGACAGCCCGGCGGTACAGCGGATCACTGCATCCCGGCGTCAGGATCACTGCATCCATGCCAAGTGCCGCTGCAGAACGGATGATCGCACCTACATTTGTAGGATTCATGACATTTTCAAGGATCGCGATGCGCTCCGCGCTCCGGCAGATCTCCTTCACTGTAGGGAGCAGCTTTCTGCGCATGGCGCAGAGCATCCCCCGTGTCAGTTTAAATCCGGTCAGCTGTATCAGCACATCCTCTTCGGCAGTATAGACCGGGATATCGCCGCAGCGCGCGAGGAGCGTTTCTGCTTCTCCGTCCATATGGCGTTTCTCTGCCAGAAATGACACCGGCTCATATCCCGCATCCAGCGCCCGCCCGATCACTTTCGGGCTCTCCGCGATGAAGAGTCCTTTTTCAGGGCAGTCTCTGTTAAGAAGCTGCGCTTCCGTGAGCCGGGCATAGACGTCCAGCTCCGGCGCATTAAAATCTGTTATCTCTCTTACAACCATCTTTCTACTTTCTTCCTGATCATATCCGGATCTTCTGTCCGTCCATTTTGTCTTTCAGTTTTACATAAAGAGCCCTGATCTTCTCCACCAGAAGAGTCAGATACCTCAGTACCGGCTCCGTCGCGATAGCGAACACGACAAACAGCATCACGCATTCCGTTGTCATTCCTGTGATCGCAAAAAGATTGTTCAGGAAGATACTGCAGAACAGAAGTCCTGCGATACACCCGGTCAGGATCGCTGCACGGATCTTGTTCATCGGCGCACTGATCTTATACAGGATCATAAATCCGACGATCGCGAGCAGCATCGTGGCTGCTGTGGAGATATCCACAGAATCCACTCCAAAGGTCCTTCCAAAGATGACCATGGCAGCTACCACTGCCGCGTCAGTGATCGCCGCAGGAAGCGCCTTCAAGAATACATTGGTCAGGAAATGGCCTTTGATGATATTCTTATTCGGCTCCATCGCCAGGAAGAATGCCGGGATTCCGATGGTAAACATACTGATCAGCGAGATCTGCGACGGCTCCAGCGGATAGGAGAACATAAACACCAGCGAGATCAGGCTGAGCAGGAAGGAAAAAATATTCTTTACAAGGAACAGGCTCGCAGAACGCTGGATATTATTTACCACGCGCCGTCCTTCCAGCACGACCTCAGGCATACAGGAAAAGTCAGATTCCAGGAGCACAAGCTGGGAAGCTTGCGCCGCCGCCTCACTTCCTGACGCCATCGCGATACTGCAGTCAGCGTCTTTCAGGGCAAGGACATCATTGACGCCGTCCCCCGTCATAGCCACAGTTCTGCCTGCGTTCTTCAGGATCTGGACAAATTCCCGCTTCTGGTTCGGAGTCACCCGGCCGAACACTGTATTCTCGAGCAGAGCCTTCTGCATCTGCCCCGGAGATTTAAGTTCCGATGCGTCCACATACTTGTCAGCGTTTTTGATCCCAGCCTGGCGCGCCACCTTGGATACGGTCACAGGGTTGTCTCCGGAGATCACTTTCACTTCTACTCCCTGCTCTGCAAAATACTGGAATGTCTCTTTCGCCGCCTCCCGGATCGGGTTTGCGAGAAGGACATAAGCAAGTGGAGTCACTGGCTTTTCCAGAGGTTTTCCGATGATCTCACCGTCATATGTTCCGAACACAAGGACCCTTGCCCCTGTAGAGGCATGTTCTGTGATCGCCTCGGCGTGTTCCTCATACTTCTCCTTCAGCACAAACTCCGGCGCGCCCAGCACATAAGTTTCGTCCTCAAAGGTAACACTGCTGTATTTTGTAGCAGAAGAAAATCCGGTCTTTGACACCGGCTTCTTTCCCGAACCCTTCGTAAAGTGTTCCTTGATCGCCGCCATGGTGATGTTATCTTTCGTCATAGATGCAGCGAAATCACTTACCAGAACATCAAGAGGCTCCATCTCTTCCGGGTCATATTCCTCCGTCGGGATCACTCCCTGGACCTTCATCGTATTCTCTGTGATCGTCCCTGTTTTGTCCACGCAGAGCACATCAACCCTTGCCAGTGTCTCGATACATCTCATATCGTGCAGCAGGACTTTCTTCTGGGCCAGCCGGATGGAACTAACAGCCAGAGCCACGCTCGCCAGCAGATAAAGACCTTCCGGGATCATCCCGATCACGGCTGCGATCATGGATGTAACACTGTTTCGGAAACCGTCATGCTGGATAAAGAACGCCTGGGAGAAAAGGATCAGACCGATCGGGATGATCGCTACACCGACACATTTTACCAGCTTATCCAGGGACCGGATCATCTCCGAGCGCTCCCCTTCCTTCATTTCTTTTGCCTGCAGGGTCAGTTTGGAGATATAGGAATCTTCGCCCACTTTATCCAGCCTGGCATGGCACTGTCCGGATACGATAAAGCTTCCTGACATCAGCTTCGCGCCCTTCCGCTTGGTGATCTCATCCGCCTCTCCTGTCAGAAGAGATTCGTTGACCTGGACCTCTCCTGCGCAGACTTCCGCGTCAGCGCAGACCTGGCTTCCTGCCTTGAATATCACGATATCATCAAGCACCAGGTCTTCCGCATCTACCACATGCTTCTTTCCGTCGCGCACCACTGTGGCGCGGGGTGCGTTGAGCATGGTCAGATTGTCCAAAACCTGTTTCGCCCTTACCTCCTGTATGATACCGATCAATGTGTTGGCGATGATGACCGGCAGGAACGTAAGATCCCTAAATGATCCGACAATGCAGAGCAGAACCGCCAGGACCGCAAAGATCAGGTTGAAATACGTAAACACATTCTCTTTTACGATATCCTGCGTCGTCTTTGACGGCGGTTCCACTGCACGGTTCATCCATCCGTGCAGACGATGTTCCTGCACCTGCTGCGAGGTCAGTCCTGTACGGTAGTCCGGACGGTATCTGGTCGTCGGTATCCTTCTGTCTTTCTTTTCCTCAACTGCCTGATGTCTTCTTCTCTTTGGCATATAACTGAATATCCTTCCCTTCATTTCGCTGCTGTCATTTGCAGAGTGCTTTTCCTCAAATAATGACACTGCCCCGTGCTTTGTCCACGGGGCTGTCCTGTTTTCGTCTATATTCTATCATACTGAAGGAACTTTTCCAGTAACTTCATAAAATCTTTAGCTTTTCTCCTCTAAATATTCCTTTTTGTTGAGGATATACATAAACTCTTCTCCGGTGATCGTTTCTTTTTCATAGAGATATTTTGCCAGTTCGTGAAGCTTTCCTTTGTTGTCGCTCAGAAGCTTCATCGCCCTGTCATACGCCTCTTTTACAGTGGCAACGACCATGTCGTCGATCGTGGAGGCAGTATCCGGAGAGCAATTCAGGCTGCTGTCCCCGCCAAGATACGGGTTCACCTGTGTCTCAAGCGCGACCATACCGAAGCGGTCGCTCATCCCGAACCTTGTGATCATAGCACGGGCAAGTTTTGTTGCCTGCTCAATGTCATTGGAGGCTCCTGTCGTCACAGAATCAAAGATCAGTTCTTCCGCGCATCTTCCGCCGGTCAGGGTAGCGATCTTATTTTCAATCTCCTCCTTCGACATAAGGTTTCTCTCTTCTTCATCCACCTGCATGGTATATCCCAATGCGCCGGATGTCCTCGGGATGATCGTGATCTTGGTGACAGGCGCCGAATTGGTCTGCAGAGCCGCCACAAGCGCATGTCCGATCTCATGGTAGGATACGATCAGTTTTTCCTTTGTAGAAAGCACCTTATTCTTCTTCTGATAACCTGCGATGACCACCTCGATGCTCTCTTCCAGGTCAGCCTGTGTCACAAACTTCCGGTTATCGCGCACTGCGCGGAGCGCAGCTTCATTCACCATATTGGCAAGTTCTGCCCCTGATGCTCCGGATGCAGCACGGGCGATAGCATTAAAGTCCACGTCATCAGAAAGTTTCACTTTGCGTGCATGGACCTTGAGGATCTCCTCCCTGCCCTTCAGGTCGGGAAGTTCCACCGGGATCCGCCGGTCGAAACGTCCCGGACGCAGCAGCGCCGGATCCAGGCTGTCCGGACGGTTGGTCGCCGCCAGGATCACGACGCCTTTGGATGCGTCGAATCCGTCCATCTCTGTCAGGAGCTGGTTCAGGGTCTGCTCCCTCTCATCATTTCCGCTGTATCCCTGGCTGTCCCTTTTCTTGCCAATAGTATCGATCTCGTCGATAAAGACGATGCAGGGAGCCTTCTCGTTTGCCTGCTTGAAAAGGTCACGCACTTTGGAAGCGCCCATTCCCACGAACATCTCCACGAACTCAGAGCCTGAGATCGAGAAGAAAGGAACATTTGCTTCTCCTGCGACTGCCTTGGCGAGCAGTGTCTTTCCGGTTCCCGGAGGGCCTACAAGGAGAGCTCCTTTCGGGCAGACAGCTCCGATCTCCTGATACTTTCCAGGATTGTGGAGAAAATCCACGATCTCAGTCAGCAGTTCTTTTGCCTCGTCCTCTCCCGCCACGTCATTGAACGTGATCCCCGTCGTGGACTCCACATAGACTTTTGCATTGCTCTTTCCGAACTGCATGAACTGATTCCCACTGCCTCCGCCCATCTTCTTCATCATCTGCCGCGTGAGCAGCTGTCCCAGTCCCCAGAAGATCAGGACCGGGATCACAATAGAAATGAGCATGCTCAGGATCGGGTTCATCTGCTCCTGCGCCACCCTGCCGAACTCGCATCCTGCCTCCTCAAGCCGGTTTACAAGTTCCGGATCATCAAATGTTGTTGTTTCGTACTGCTGAGGTTCCTCGCTTTTATCCATAAAGAAGATCGTGTCTCCCTCAAGCTGTACTTTTGAGACCTGCCGTTCCTCGATCATATTCAGGAACGTCCCGTAATCCACTTCTGTGACATTTGATCCCATAAACATGGGAAATACAAACCAGTTCAAAAGTATCAGTACGATAAATGCGATCAGATAGTATATGACCAGCGGTTTCTTCGGTTTCTGTACCTGTTTCATCTGTTTCCTCCTTTGCCGCTCTCTGATCCGCCCTCATGTGATCCTCTCTCTTATCTCTTCTTTTTCAGAGCCATCCGGACCGCTTTGAGAAGCTGGATGACCGGAATGTTAACTGCTGCAAGTCCATAAACTGTGAGAAGCTGTGTAAATGTCAGAGTCTGTACCTGGAAAATATTGTGCAGACCCGGTATCATCACAACAGACGTGATCAGGACAAGTCCGAGAAGGAACGCTCCGATCAGCCATTTGTTGTCAACAACCCTTCTTGTAAATACGACCGGCCTGTCAGACTTACAGTTGAAACCATGGAACAGCCTTGCTGAACAGAGTGTTGCAAAGGCCATTGTGCTTCCAAGCAGCTCATTTTCTCCGTGATAACCGATCAGGAATGCGATCATCGTCGTCACACCGATAGAAAGCCCTTCCGTTCCGATCTTGATCAGGAAATCTCTCGTAAGGATCGATTCGTTCATCGGCCTCGGTTTCTCATCCATCACTTCTATGGAATGCGGCTCCAGTCCGAGGGCGATCGCCGGAAGACTGTCTGTCAGAAGGTTGATAAACAGCAGATGTACCGGCGCAAACGGTACCGGCAGAGCCGTGATGGATGCATAGAGCACTGCAAGGATCGCTCCAAAGTTTCCTGAAAGCAGGAACTGGATCGCGCTCTTGATATTCCTGTAGATGTTACGTCCGTTCTCCACTGCCTTGACGATCGTTGCAAAGTTATCGTCGGTCAGTACCATGGCAGCTGCATCCTTGGACACTTCACTTCCGGTAATACCCATTGCCACACCGATGTTCGCCTGTTTCAGTGCCGGCGCGTCATTTACACCGTCACCGGTCATAGCAACGATATTTCCTTTATCCTGCCATGCCCTGACGATACGGATCTTATGCTCCGGTGAAACACGTGCATAAACGGAGATGCCCTCCACAAAATCCTGGAGTTCCTCATCCGACATGTTCTCGATCACAGCGCCTTCGCATGCCTCTGACTCATCTTCAAGGATGCCGATCCTTTTAGCGATGGCTGCCGCCGTCACTTTATGGTCTCCCGTGATCATGATCGGGCGGATACCCGCACGCTTACATTCTGCAACAGCCGCCTGGGATTCCAGCCTCGGCGGATCCATCATCGCGATCAGACCGAGGAAGGTCAGATCATATTCATCGTCAAGAGACAGTTCCAGTTCGTCAGATACGACTTTATATGCAAATGCCAGAACACGGAGTCCCGATCTCGAGAATTCCTGGTTCTGATCCTCGATCTGCTTTCTGTCCTCCGGTGTGATCGGGCGGACTTCACTGCCGATCTGGATGTTCACCATTCTGTCAAGGAGCACATCGACTGCTCCTTTTACGACCATAGTCGGAATCCCTTCCATTGTATGTTTCGTGGACATCAGCTTACGGTCGCTGTCAAAGGGATTCTCGCTCTCTCTCGGATATTTCGCCTTGACGTCATCCGGGGAAAGCCCGAGTTTTGTCCCAAGGTTGAGAAGAGCTGTCTCCGTCGGATCACCGATCTCCACACCGTCTGTATTTGAAGAATCATTGCACAGGATACTGCTGATCAGAAGCCTGCTCTGAGAAGGATCGTTCAGGTCGATATCCTCTGCCTTGATACGCAGCCCGTCTACATAGTAGTCTTCCACTGTCATCTTGTTCTGCGTCAGGGTCCCTGTCTTATCCGAGCAGATGATAGACACGCTTCCAAGCCCTTCCACGGCCTGGAGTTTTCTCATGATCGCATGTTCTTTTGCCATCTTCTGTGTACCGAAAGAAAGCACGATCGTAACGATAGAACTGAGCGCCTCCGGGATCGCTGCAACTGCAAGTGCTACGGCAAAGAGGAATGCGTCTCCGATGTTGTCCCCTCGGAAAATACTGATGCCGAAAAGGATTCCGCAGAAGATCAGGATCAGGATCGATAACTTCTGCCCAAACTGGTCCAGATTGATCTGGAGTGGTGTTCTCTTCTCAGAAGTAGTCTTCAGCAGGCTGGCGATCTTTCCAACTTCTGTCTCCATTCCGATGCCTGTCACAACAAAGGAACCGCGCCCGTATGTGACAAAGCTTCCTGAGTAGACCATATTGACCCGGTCTCCCAGCGGCACTTCTTCTTTGTTGATAACATCTGTCATCTTTTCAACGCCAAGGCTTTCTCCTGTCAGTGCACTCTCGTCCACTTTCAGGCTGGTGCATTCAATGATCCGTCCGTCCGCCGGGATATAGTCTCCCGCATCCAGCATAACGATATCTCCCACCGTAACTTCAGACGACGGGATCTGTACCACGCTTCCCCCGCGGAGGACCTTTGCCTCGGGACCGGACAGTTTCTTCAGGCTTGCCAGTGACTGTTCTGCCTTTACGGTCTGTACAGTCCCAAGGATCGCGTTCATCGTGATAACGATCAGGATAACAGCAGCGCTTTCTGCATCCCCCATAAACCCGGACACGATCGCTGCAATGATCAGGATGATGACAAGAAAGTCCTTGTACTGCTCAAGGAATATCTGAAGAACTGTCTTTTTCTTTCCTTCAACAAGTTCATTCGGTCCGTACTTCTCTTTATGCTCTTTCACCTGTTCGTCGGTGAGAGGCTCAGTAGAACCGTTGATCTCTCTCATTGTCTCTTCCGCAGACAACTGATAATAATTTTTCATTTCTCTGACCTCCGTTTTTTCAGTGCAATAAAAAAGAGACATTTATTGCACTCTTTTATTATGCAATAAAAGTCTCACCGTTTAATCGCGATACGGATGGATCGTCCATCGTACTGACGACATCGCAAACACCTTGAACAGGTGCCAGTTACTCCCTTTTACCAAAAACAAATATAAATGATTTTCCTAAATCTGTCAACAATTTTCACACAATTTTAACTTATGGAGTATCAGTCCAGCCATAAGGTGAAAGCCGAACCGTTGACAGGGTGCCTCTCATTGCGTCACAGACAGTATTTCCCAGATCACATCTTCTATTCACTATCCGGGAAATATCCATTCTTGTTCCTCTCAGGCACTGTCCCGCCGTCATTAGAACAAAATAGGACTGCCGCTTTCATGCAGCAGTCCTGTATCCACAGATGATCTTATACGATTCCCTGTGCCTCCATTGCGTCAACAACTTTCTCGAATCCTGCAATGTTTGCACCTACAACGTAGTTGCCTTTGAAGCCGTATTTCTCAGCAGCCTCAGAAGCGTTGTGGCAGATATTTACCATGATGTCTTTCAGTTTTGCGTCAACTTCCTCAAAGGACCAGCTCAGACGCTCGCTGTTCTGTGACATCTCAAGTGCAGATGTAGCAACACCGCCTGCGTTTGCAGCCTTTCCAGGTGCGAACAGGACGCCGTTCTGCTGCAGATACTCTGTAGCTTCGATCGTTGTAGGCATGTTCGCGCCCTCCGCTACGACCTTGCATCCGTTCTCTACCAGCATCTTTGCATCCTCAAGGAGCAGTTCGTTCTGAGTTGCACACGGAAGAGCAACGTCAACTTTAACAGACCACACGCCTCTGCCCTCATGATACTCAGAATTCGGACGGTATTTCTTGTACTCTGTCAGTCTTGCACGGTTTACTTCTTTGATCTCTTTCAGAGCTGCAACATCGATTCCGTCCGGATCGTATACCCATCCGTTGGAGTCGCTCACTGTAACGACTTTCGCGCCCAGCTGCTGTGCTTTCTCTGTCGCGTAGATCGCAACGTTTCCTGAACCGGATACTGCAACTGTCTTTCCAGCCAGTTCCATTCCGTTCAGTTTCATCATCTCGTCTGTGAAGTACAGAAGTCCGTATCCTGTAGCCTCAGTACGTGCAAGGGATCCACCGTAGGAAAGTCCTTTTCCTGTGAGCACACCCTCATACACGCCGCGGATCCTCTTGTACTGTCCGAACATGTAACCGATCTCTCTTGCGCCTGTTCCGATATCGCCTGCCGGAACGTCTGTATCAGCGCCGATATGTTTGCAGAGCTCTGTCATGAAACTCTGGCAGAATGCCATGATCTCTCTGTCTGATTTACCCTTCGGATCGAAATCAGAACCACCTTTTCCTCCGCCGATCGGAAGACCTGTCAATGAATTTTTGAACACCTGCTCAAATCCAAGGAATTTAATGATACCAAGGTTTACGGACGGGTGAAGACGAAGCCCTCCCTTGTACGGTCCGATCGCGCTGTTGAACTGTACACGGTATCCTGTGTTCACATGAGCCTGTCCGTTGTCGTCAACCCACGGCACGCGGAACTTAATCTGTCTCTCCGGCTCTGTCAGTCTTTCAAGAAGAGCTTCTTTGCGGTATTTCTCTTCATTTGCCTCGATCACCGGGCGCAGAGACTCCAGCACTTCTTTGACAGCCTGATGGAATTCCGGCTCAGCCGGGTTTTTCTTTACGACTAAATCAATTACCTCATCAACGTAAGACATCTCAATTACCTCCTGAAATTATAAAGTAGTGTCTCTTTTGCAGAAGATCCGCGGATTTTCCACAAAAAAAGCGGACAGACAAGCCGCCCGCTTTCAGACACCGTTGTCTACCCGTCTATTTTACTGGCAAAATGCATGAATGTCAATCAAAACTTTCATCCTTTTACAGTTTTATCACTTTATCTTGATAAATTTGCAGGAAATCTTCTCTTTTGTTTCAATTCTCCATGATCTCACTAAAGCCAGCTCTTCTTGTCAGACATCTCCGTCTGCATGGAGCCCCGGTCTTTTCACTACTTTAGGACAGCCGGCAGCTCCATCTCTCCCCGGTTGGAAGACAGACATACGATATCATAAAGAAAAAGATACCGGATCCGGGCTGTCTGCCCTTTACCGATATCCTTTTTAAGTGCACATATTAATTATACTTACGTTTTCTAGCAGCTTCAGATTTTTTCTTACGTCTTACGCTTGGCTTCTCGTAGTGTTCTCTTTTGCGAATCTCCTGCTGAATGCCAGCTTTTGCACAGTTTCTTTTGAATCTGCGTAAAGCGCTGTCTAACGTCTCGTTTTCTTTAACGATTACATTTGACATAGTCTCACACCTAACCTCCCCTCCAGCCTGGTATTGTGCATCATACGACTGTTCGGGTATTTTTATTGCACTACAAATGATTATAGCATATTTTTCTTTCCCGTCAACAGTTTTTCCTGAAATCTGAGGATTTTTTGTATCGGCCTTCTATTTGATCTGGCCTTCCAGCACTTCTTCCGCCTTCGCAAGAGCATCTTTGATGCCTGCCGGATTCTTTCCGCCGGCCTGCGCCATATTCGGGCGTCCACCGCCGCCACCGCCGACACATCCTGCAATGCCTTTTACAAGATTGCCCGCATGGGCTCCCATCTTCATGGCACCGTCTGTTGCAGTTGCCATCAGGCTGACTTTTCCGTCGTTTGCAGATGCCAGCACTACGACTCCGTCGCCCAGCTTATCTTTCAGCTGGTCTCCCAGGTCTCTTAAGCCGTTCATATCCACACCGTCGACCTCTGCCGCCAGAAGTTTCACGCTTTTGACTTCCTTCACCTGGTCCATCACATCGCCCACAGCATCCTGGGCCATCCTGCTCTTTAAGCTTTCTACTTCACTGTGAAGCGCTTTGTTCTCGCTCATCATGTGAGTGATCTTGTCCGCCAGATTATCCGGCGTAGCTTTCAGAAGATGGGCTGCATTTTTCAGTTTCTCTTCCAGACTGTTATAATATTTCATAAGCCCTTCTGAGGTAAGCGCCTCGATCCTGCGCACACCGGCTGCAACACCGGTCTCTGAGATGATCTTGAACGCCATGATCTCAGACGTATTGCTCACATGGGTCCCGCCGCAGAATTCGATCGAAAAATCACTCATATTGACCACGCGGACGATATCTCCGTATTTCTCGCCGAACAGAGCCTGTGCCCCCGTCTTTTTTGCCTCTTCGATGGGCATGTTCTTTACAACGACCGGAAGTGCCTCCCGGATCTTCTCGTTGACCATATCCTCGACTTTCTGCAGTTCCTCAGGCGTCATGGCAGAAAAATGGGTAAAGTCGAAGCGGAGCCTGTCCTCATTCACGCTGGATCCGGCCTGCTCTACATGGGTTCCGAGCACTGTGCGGAGTGCTTTCTGAAGAAGATGTGTAGCACTGTGGTTTCTCGCAGAGAGAGCGCGCTTCTTTGCGTCCACTTCCAGGGTGACTCTGTCCCCGGTCTTGATCATCCCTTTCGTCACAACTCCGATATGTCCGATCTTTCCGCCGAGAAGTTTGACAGTATCTTCCACGCGGAACTCGCCGTCTGCTGTGCGGATGTATCCGGTATCCGCTTCCTGACCGCCGCTGGTCGCATAGAACGGTGTTTCATTTACAAAGATCGTTCCCTTCTCGCCATCAGACAGAGCATCTGCCAGTTCTGTCTCTGTAGTCAGCACCGTAACATCTGACTCGTAAGTGAGATTGTCATACCCCACAAATGTACTTGTCACAGACGGATCGATGGACTCGTATACGGTCACGTCAGCGCCCATATAGTTAGTCACTTCACGGGCATCGCGCGCCTTCTTTCTCTGTACTTCCATACATTCCTGGAAGCCTTCCTCATCCACGCCGATCTCTTTCTCTTCAAGGATCTCCTTTGTCAGATCAAGCGGGAATCCATAGGTGTCGTACAGACGGAACGCATCCTCGCCCGCAAGCGTCTTTTTCCCTTCTGCTTCCAGTTTTTCGATCAGCTCGGAGAGGATGCCAAGCCCCTGGTCGATCGTCTTATTGAACTGTTCCTCCTCTTTCGTGATGACTTTGAGGATGAACTCTTTCTTCTCCTCCAGTTCCGGATATCCGTCCTTGGACCCTTCGATCACTGTCTGCGCCAGCTCCGGCAGGAACCCTTTGTGGATGCCGAGGAGCCTTCCGTGACGGCACGCTCTTCTCAGGAGACGGCGGAGCACATAGCCCCGGCCTTCGTTGGAAGGCATGATCCCGTCGGAGATCATAAAGGTGACGGAACGGATGTGGTCCGTGATCACACGGATGGAAACATCATCATTGTATTCTTTCCCGTACTCTTTGTCCGCGAGACGGCACACATGGTCGCGCAGCGCCTTGATCGTATCCACATCGAAGATAGAATCCACATCCTGGACCACGGAGGCAAGACGCTCCAGTCCCATTCCTGTATCGATGTTCTTCTGTTCCAGTTCACTGTAATTGCCGTTTCCGTCATTGTCAAACTGCGTGAAGACGTCGTTCCAGATCTCCATATAACGGTCACAGTCACAGCCTACTGTACAGTCCGGCTTGCCGCATCCGTATTTTTCGCCTCTGTCATAATATACTTCAGAGCAGGGACCGCATGGACCGGAACCGTGCTCCCAGAAGTTGTCTTCTTTTCCGAACTTAAAGATCCTCTCAGCCGGGATCCCCATTTTCTTGTTCCAGATCTCAAATGCCTCGTCATCATCCACATACACAGACGGATAGAGACGCTCCGGATCAAGCCCGACCACATCGGTCAGGAACTCCCACGTCCACTGGATCGCTTCCTCTTTGAAATAATCGCCGAAAGAGAAGTTTCCCAGCATCTCAAAGAACGTACCGTGGCGGGCCGTCTTTCCGACGTTCTCGATATCTCCCGTTCTGATACATTTCTGACATGTGGTCACTCGTTTCCTGGGCGGGATCTCCTGCCCTGTAAAGTATGGTTTCAGGGGTGCCATCCCTGAGTTGATGAGCAGAAGGCTCTTATCATTGTGCGGCACCAAAGAAAAACTCTTGAGAGCCAGATGTCCCTTGCTCTCGAAGAATTCCAAAAACATTTTCCTTAACTGGTTTACTCCGTATGGCTGCATACCTAATCCTCCTCTTTTGCTCCAAAAAGCCAATCTATAATATACCACAGGCACATAAATTTGTAAAGCGGGCAGCTTCCCCAAAGCTGCCCGCTCCTGTTCTTCAAAATCTTTGCCGTCTGATATGACATTTTCTCCGCCTAATCCAGCTCGATCTCCGCTACTTCCTTGGGCGGGATCGCGCAGGACGAGTTCTGCACATATTTTGCAAGGCTCTTCTTTGCCACTGCCACAGGAATGTTGGTACCGGCTCCTGCGATGCAGCCACCCGGGCATCCCATACCCTCGATCAGACAGCCGTTCAGCTTGCCTGCTTTTGCCAGCGTCAGGATCTTGCGGCACTCCGTCAGTCCCTCTGCATGCTCCACATTGACCTGGACATCCGGGTAATACTCGTTGATACATTTCTCGATCGCCTCTGCGACACCGCCCGCACATCCGTATCCTCGTCCCGCTCCGGTCGCGTCATGGAAGGAGGACTCTGCCTCATATCTGCTCAGGTCGATTCCCTTGGCGTCGAACATCGCCTGCATCTCCTCAAACGTCACGACGAAGTCTACATCGCTTCGGACACTACGCCTGGATGCCTCCAGTTTCTTGGACGCGCACGGCCCGATAAAGACGACCTTCGCATCCGGATGCTCTTTCTTGATCGTCCGCGCCGTTGCAACCATCGGGGTCAGCTCCTGTGAGATCTCATCGATCACATCCGGGAAGAACTTCTTCGCCATCACCGCCCAGGACGGACAGCAGGATGTGAGAAGGAACGGCAGCTCGCCGGTCACGACCTTGTCCACATAGTGATGCGCCTCCGCGATAGCGCCGATGTCTGCTCCCAGTGCTACCTCGTATACCTCTGAGAAGCCAAGCTCTCCGAGAGCCGCCTTGATGTTCCTCGGTGTGATGTTCGGACCGAACTGGCCGACAAAGGCAGGAGCGATCTCCGCGATGATCTTCTCTCCCTGGGAGAGCGCTCTTGCGAGCTGGAAGATCTGGGATTTGTCCGAGATCGCGCCGAACGGACAGTTCACCATACACATTCCACAGGATACGCACTTGTCATTGTCGATGAACGCGCGGCCGTACTTGTCTGACACGATGGCATTTACGCCGCATGCTTTCTGGCATGGACGTTCCTTTTTCGCGATCGCATCATATGGACAGACGGATTTACACTTTCCGCACTTGATGCATTTCTCCTGGTCGATGAAGGATTTTCCATCCACCATGGAGATTGCTCCCTTCGGGCAGACCTCCTGACAGGGATGTGCGAGGCAGCCTTTGCACATATTGCTGACCTCGTATTTATTCTCCTCACAGCTCTCGCACGCCGACGGGATGACCTGCATCAGCGGCGGCTCATAATATTTCTCAGAAATATTGCTCGCCTCCACGCCCGCGGTCAGATGGACCGGCTTATTCTCCGGGCGGAGGGACAGCCCCATTGCCAGACGGAGCCTCTCCCTTACAATGGCGCGGGAGCGGTATGTGCTCTCGCGGTATTTCTGGGTGTCGTCGTTGACGATCTCATAGGGGATCGCCTCCATATCGTCGAGAAGGGTCTCTGTATCCGCCTTGAAGCCCAGCTTCGCAACTTCAGTGAACACTCTTCTCCTGATATTTTTTACTGTAGTCTGTAGTCCTCTCATCATAGTAGATTTCTCCCTTCTGAATGTCTGCTATGTCTTCTCCGATGCTGTGCATCATCTCTGTACATATAGCCCCGGATTATCCTCGCACATCCATTTGAAGTCATCCTGTTGATACGCTTCTTCCGTTGCAATTTCAAATGAAACAAGCCCTTCCCGATCCGGATCTTCTGCATCGATCATTCGATACTGAAAAGCTATCTCATAATTGTCCTTATCTGTAATGACGGTATAATGCGCCTTTAATTCACTATAAACAGTCCTTCCGTATTCACTTTTCTCATGAGAGCTGGCAGTTCCTTGATAGCTTTCCATTTTTCCCTCATAGAAATCCATCATCTCTCTCATCTGCTCTTTCAGTTCCGGCTGGCTGTTCCTGGAAAAATCAGAAAACAAGTTCATAAAAGATTCTGTATCGCATTCTTCTGTACACTTGATAATCTCTTCCAGCATATTTTCCGCCGCATCTTGTTCCGAGAGGAATTCTCTCGTAACTCCCTCTCTTCTGCTCAGGCAGCCGCAGACACAGACCGAAGCTGCGATACACAATATAATTGCTGTCAGTTTTTTCATGAATTATTGTCCGTCTTTCTTATCATCTTCCATTTTCAAGAGTTGCCCCAAAGTTTTATACCTTGGATCACTGAAATACTTCCTGTGCATAGTGTACGGACTGCATGGCATCCTTCCCGTAGAAATCCGCTCCGATCATGTCCGCATAGTCCTGATTGAGCACGGCTCCGCCAACCATCACCCGACAACCGGGTGCTTTTTCCCGCAGCTGTTTTATGGTCTCCTCCATACTCACCACGGTGGTCGTCATCAGAGCGCTTAAGCCCACAAGACGGATATCTTTTTCCAGGACCGTATCGACGATCAGTTCCGGAGGGACGTCCTTCCCAAGGTCTATCACATCAAAACTGTAGTTTTCAAGCAGAACTTTCACGATATTTTTCCCGATATCATGGATATCCCCCTTTACCGTTGCAAGAACGATCGTCCCCTTCTTCTCCTGCACTTCACCGCTCTGATCCATCCTGCTTTTAAGTACCGCGAAAGCGCTCTTTGCAGCCTCTGCACTCATGAGCAGCTGAGGAAGGAATACCGTCCCCTTCTCAAAACCATCCCCGACCTGGTTCAATGCCGGGATCAGCTCGCTGTTGATGATCTCCAGCGGCTCCCGCTCTATGGCCAGGGAGGCGGTCACGCTGTTTGCCTCTTCCCTCAGCCCTTTCACGATGGCTTCCTGAAGTCCGATCCCGTTCTTTCCGGACTCGGAAACTGTGGATGGAGCAGAGACTGCCGCAGAATATTTTTTGATATAATTCTCGCAGTTCACATCCAGATTCATCAGCGCGTGATAGGCATACCATGCCTTCATCATCTCCTCGGAAGAGGGATTGATGATCCCCGCACTCAGCCCGTTCATCATTGCCATCGTATAGAAGGCAGAATTGACCACCGGGCGGGAGGGGAGGCCGAAAGAGATATTGGAGACTCCCAGCACCGTACATATATGAAGCTCATCCCTAAGTCTCTTCAGCGTCTCCAGGGTAACCTTTGCCCCTTCCGGTTCGGAACTGATGGTCATCGCGAGAGCGTCAATCACAATGTCTTTCTTTTTGATCCCGTATTTCGCCGCCTCCGCGATGATCTTCTCTGCGATCTTCACTCTCCCGTCTGCATCATTCGGGATCCCGTTCTCATCCAGGGTCAGTCCGATGACCACGCCGCCGTATTTTTGGATCAGAGGAAAGACGGTATCCATTGACTCCTTTTTTCCGCTCACAGAGTTTACCATAGCTTTTCCGTTATAGATCCGCAGTGCCGCCTCCATGGCTTTCGCATCCACCGTATCGATCTGGAGGGGCAGATTTGTCACACTCTGGAGTTCCTTCACCACTTCCTTCATGAGAGCAGGTTCGTCAATATCCGGAAGCCCTACGTTGACGTCCAGGATATGGGCACCATTATCCTGCTGAGTGATCCCCTCTCTCAGGATATAATCCAGATCATGCTCTTTGAGTGCCTGTTTAAACCGCTTCTTCCCGGTCGGATTGATCCGCTCTCCGATGATCTTCGAGCCGTTCCCGAGAAAGACACTCTGTCCGTAGGACGAGACAACCGTAAACGCTTTCTCCTGCACGGGGATCACTGGAACGTCACTGCACAGTTCTTTCAGTCTCCGGATATGGGCAGGCGTCGTGCCGCAGCATCCTCCGATCACCGATGCCCCCATCTCTGTGATCTTTTTCATAAGCTGTGCAAACTGATCCGGATCCACATCATAATATGTCTGTCCGTCTCTCTGTTTCGGAAGCCCCGCATTAGGTTTTACGATGATGGGAAGTGAGGAATACTTCAGGAACTGCTCCAGCACAGGTATCATCTGTTCCGGTCCCATCCCGCAGTTGATGCCAATCGCGTCCGCCCGCAGTCCCTCCAGAAGGGCTACGACCGCCGGAACGTCTGCTCCTGTCAGAAGTTTTCCTCTCTCGTCAAAGATCGCCGTTGCAAAGACCGGGAGGGATGTGTTCTCTTTTGCCGCGAGAACAGCCGCCTTCAGTTCAAACGTGTCGCTCATGGTCTCAATATGGATCAGATCTGCTCCTGCCTGCTCTCCCCACACCGCAGCTTCCTTAAATGCATCGTAAGCCGTCTCAAAATCAAGGTCTCCCATGGGCTTTAAGAGTTTTCCTGTGGGACCGATATCCAGCGCTGTGTATATCTGTCTCCCTGTTCCGGCTTCCTCGGCAGCCTTTTTTACATTTTCAACGCCTCTCTTTACGATCTCTTCCAATGAGCAGCCGTCATCGTGGAATTTCAGCGCGTTGGCACCGAATGTATTGGTAAGGACGATATCACTCCCCGCTTCGATATAAGCTCTGTGTATCTCCCGGATCACTTCCGGATGGATCAGGTTCCAGGTCTCGGGAAGTTCTCCCGGTCCCAGTCCTCTCTCCTGAAGCAGGGTCCCCATACCGCCGTCAAAAAAGAGCAGTTCTTTTCCAAGTCTATCCTTTATCATGTCTGTATCCTTTCCTTTGTTTATCCTGGTCATCTGCGGTCTGTCCTGGTCATCTGCGAAAGGCGCAGTCCTTCTTTCCGCATGTCTCACAGCCGGCCACCGGACAGTTTATCCTTGTCCTCCCGGCTCCGATCAGCGCCGTTACCGATTTTGTGGGAGTCATCATAAAGCTGTCTGTCATGGTAAGCCCTATGCTCTTTGCGCAGTCCAGCATCCGCATGAGTGTCTCCTGATGTCTGATGTCAAAGTCGCCATACCCGGGGCTGAACCTCGGTCTCAGGTACCGTCCTTCTGCTTCCATTTCCTCCGCGATCCTTTGCTGGCATTCGTCGCAGTATTCTTCCAGAAGCGCCGCAGCGCACGCCTGGAGTACTGCCGCCTTTGCCATATCGGTCAGAGAAGTCCGCGTGATCAGGCGGTCTGCGCCCGTCCCCAGGGTCGCGCCGAACAAGATGACCTTGTCGCACCCTCTCAGATTTCTACTCAGGCTCCTGCTCCTGATGTCCATCGGACCGATCACGATCCGTTCGTCCGTAATCTGCCCGGGCTCAAAAATACGGTGGACTGACTTCTTTCCGGCTTCCCGGTCCAGGTCTTCAAACGACTCCCGGATCAGTGCCAGGGTTCTGTCATCCACCGCATTTTTTCCGAATCCAAGATAACGGACGGCTTCTTTTTCCCGTCTCTCCATACATTCTCCTAACATTATAACAGTTCGTCCTGTGCTCATCTCTGATGGCCGGACTGCCATTTAACATTTGATGATCTCCGACAGATTTCTCATGATCTCTGCCGCCACATCCGGCTTATTCATAGAATAAATGTGGATATTCTTTACGCCGTTTGCCAGCAGGTCGATGATCTGATCCGTGGCATAGGCGATCCCCGCCTGTCTCATCGCTTCAGGGGAACCTCCGAACCTGTCCAGGATCGCGAGGAAACGTCTGGGAAACACGGTTCCCGAGAGTTCCTGGCTTCGCTTCATCTGAGACGCGCTGGTGATCGGCATGATCCCCGGAAGTACCGGCACCGTGATTCCGGCTTCACGGATCCGGTAAAGGAAATTGTAATGGATATCATTGTCAAAAAACATCTGTGTCGTCAGGAAGTCCACCCCGCATCCCACTTTCTGTTTCAGATATCTGATATCATCTGCCTTATGTTCATTCTCCACATGTCCCTCCGGATAGCAGGCTGCTCCGATACAGAAATCTCCGTGCTGCCGGATCTCCTGGATCAGTTCCCATGCATAATGAAAACGGTCTTCTCCCGGGAAAGGCATATTCGCCGGAATATCCCCGCGCAAGGCGAGGATATTCTCGATTCCCAGAGTTTTCAGATTTTCTATCACATCCCGCACCTCATCTTTTGTGGATGAGGCGCAGGTCAGATGAGCCAGACTCAATACGTGCAGGTCCTCCTTGATATGCGAGGCGATCCTTGCAGTGTTTTTGCTCGTACCCCCGCCGGCGCCGTAAGTAACACTGATGAAGGCCGGGTCCAGCTTTGCGATCTCATCCGTTGCCGCAAGCACTTTCTCGATCCCGTCATCTGTCTTCGGTGGGAATACCTCAAAAGAAATGTGTATCCTGTCTTCATTCAGTCTGTCAATGATCTTCATCCGGTCTGTTACTCCTATTCTCCGATCAGGCTCTTATAAAGCTCTTCGTATTTACGTGCAGAAGTCTTCCATGAGAAATCCTGGCTCATGGCTCTCTCCACGATCTTGTTCCAGTCTCTCTTCTTATCATAGTAGATCCTCTCAGCATAACGGACGGTGTTCAGCATCTCATGTGCATTGTAGTTCGAGAAGCTGAATCCGGTCCCTGTCTTCTCATACTCGTTGTACGGCTCTACCGTATCCTTCAGCCCTCCGGTCTCTCTGACGATCGGAAGCGTTCCGTAGCGGAGGCTCATAAGCTGGCTGAGTCCGCATGGCTCAAACAGCGACGGCATCAGGAATGTGTCACAGGATGCGTAGATCTTGTGGGAGAGTTCGTCAGAATAGTAGATATTGGCAGAAACTCTTCCTGAATATTTCCATGCAAAATGGCGGAACATGTTCTCGTACTTCACATCACCTGTGCCAAGCACAACGATCTGCACTGCATCCTGGCACAACTCGTCCATCACGTAATCGATGAGGTCGAATCCCTTCTGGTCTGTCAGACGGGAGACCATACCGATCAGCATCACATGCGGATCCTTGTTCAGCCCCAGTTCCTCCTGCAGAGCCGTCTTGTTCATCACTTTGTTCTTTCTGAAGTTCCCGATATTAAAGTTCTTCGCTATCCGGCTGTCCGTCTCCGGATTCCAGTCGTCATAATCCAGTCCATTGACGATACCCACAAGGTCATTGGAACGCGCAGACATCAGCCCGTCCAGCCCTTCACCGTAGAACGGGGTCTTGATCTCCTCAGCGTAACTCTGGCTTACCGTTGTCACCTTATCTGCATAGACGATACCGCCTTTTAACAGATTGGCGTCCTTGTACGCCTCCATCTTGTCGGGCACGAAATAGTATTCCGGGAGCCCTGTGATGCCCCTGACTGTCTTTGTATCCCATACTCCCTGGAATTTCAGGTTATGTATCGTCATGACCGTCTTGATCCCGCGATAGTATTCGCCCATATAGCGGAAGTTGTCAAGATAGACCGGGATCAGTCCGGTCTGCCAGTCATGGCAGTGGATCAGGTCCGGGCGGAAACCGATGACCGGAAGGATGCTCAGCACGGCTTTTGAGAAAAACGCAAACTTTTCAATGCCCCACTTCGGGTCCCCGTCATAAGGTGCAAATCCGCTGAAATAGTGTTCGTTATCAATGAAGTAAAATGTGATGTCATTGAGCACTGTCTTCATGATCCCGACATACTGATTCTGTCCTGCGATATCCATATAGAAATGGCTCACATACTCCATCCGATCCTTCCACTCCTGCTTCATGCAGGTGTATTTGGGGAGAACAACACGTACATCATACTTTTCTTTATCAAATTCTTTGGGAAGCGAGCCTACAACGTCAGCAAGACCGCCCGTCTTGATAAAGGGTACACATTCTGAAGAAGCGAACAAAATGTTTTTCATATTACTATCCTCCATTTATGCTTTAGTCGCCACACGGCTTTCACTATTGACCATTATAACTCATTTTCCCCATAATGCAAAGGATTTTATTACTGCACTTCCTTAAACTGTGTGCCCGGGACGTCTCAGCTTCTGTTCCTGTATTCCAGCTGGATCGTATCGGCGATCAGCGCTATGAACTCCGAATTTGTAGGCTTTCCCTTCCCTGTACTGACAGTGTAGCCAAACAGTTCATCAAGCGTGTCCAGTTTGCCTCTGCTCCATGCCACTTCGATCGCATGCCGTATCGCCCTCTCTACACGGCTTGAAGTGGTCTGGTATTTTTTCGCGACCGTGGGATAGAGGACTTTTGTGATCGCATTGAGCACGTCCATGTCCTCCACTGCCATGATGATCGCGTCTCTGAGATAGTGGTATCCCTTGATATGTGCGGGAATCCCGATCTCGTGGAGCATGTTCGTCACACGGCTTTCCAGATTTTCTCCCCCTGCTGTATTTTCTGCTTTTATATCTTCGCCTTTTCTTTCCGTGTTTCGAGACATTTTTCTGACGGATTTTATCCTGTCCAGCAACATTTCGTTGTTAAACGGTTTCATGACATAGTAATTTGCGCCTTTGTTAAAGGCATCTTCTGTGATCCTTTCCTGTCCCACCGCTGTGACCACGATAAAATACGGACGTTTGCCCAAACTCGTATCCTGATTGATGCGCTCCATCACAGTCAATCCGTCCATTTTCGGCATAATCAGGTCGAGAAGAACAACATCCGGCTGTCTGGTCTTGATGATCTGACACATCTCTTCACCGTTTTTCGCCTTTCCAACCAGATTCAGATCCTTGTCCATGCCTATGACAGTCTCAAGCATGTCGAGGATCCTCTGATTGTCGTCGGCGACGGCTACACTCAAATGCTCCATACTCTTCTCTCTCCTTCAGATTCTGAGACTTTTCCTTTGAAAACGCCACCAGCTTATTATAATGGTCTTAATTTGCGGAATCAAGGAGATTTTGTAGCACTAATTCGACACAAAATTCGACAAATCAGATTATTTTACCTGATTTAACATATTTTCGATAAATATGCCATATCCCTTTGTCGAGTCCTGCACAAACACATGTGTGACCGCACCGATCAGTTTGCCGTTCTGGATGATCGGGCTCCCGCTCATCCCCTGGATGATCCCGCCCGTTTTTTCCAAGAGTTCCGGGTCTGTCACCTGGATCACCAGACCTTTGTTGATCTCACTTTCAGATCTGTCGATATCTGTCACCTGAATCTCATACTCTTTCAGTTCATTGTCGACAAAGCACCGTATCGTGGCACTGCCGGTCTCGATCTCATCTGTTGACGCTGTCTCGATAGGGATCTGTTCGTCAAACAGCTCGTCTATCCTGTCTACCGTCCCGTAGATGCCCGCCTCCGTGTTTTTGTCTATGCTGCCCAGGATATTGTAATTGTTGTACACGATGATCCCCTCCATCGTCCCGGGATTCCCGTCCTCCCCTTTCAGGATATCCTGGATACTGGTCTTATAGAGGGTCCCGCTGTCGACAGACATGAGTACATTTGTATCCACGTCATGGATCCCGTGTCCCAGCGCGCCGAAACGGCTCTGTCCTGTCACAAACGTGATGGTCCCCAGTCCCTGTACATTGTCTCTGACCCAGATACCCAGTTTATACTCATCCGGTCCGCACTCCACAGGCCGGATGCGGATGTCCATGGTCTCCTCCCCTCTCTGGATCGTGAGCACCACATTCCCGCTGTCCAGATGTTCTACCGCATCCAGCAGCTCTGCCTTGCCTGTGACGGCCTCGCCGTTCACCGCCATGATATAATCTCCCGACTGTACCAGCCCTGCCGCCGGCTCATATTCTTCGCCGTCGACTCCTTTCATACTTTCCGTGCTCAGGACCATAACGCCGTCTGTCTCCATATAGATTCCCACCGGCGTTCCGCCCAAAAGCACGGTCTCTCCTGCAGCATCTGTACTGGCTTCCGCCTGTCTCACCTTATCCTCCTGCTCCAGCGCGCCGGCGCAGACCCATCCGGCGCAGACAGCAAACATCATGAGTACCGCCGTCAGTAGACGTCTCTTCGTCCGCCTCCGGCATTCTGACATATTAACCACACCCTTTCTTCTGAAACGCAAAGAACGGATACCTGTCCGTATCCGTTCTTAGTATGTGTGGGTGTCTTCTCTTTCACTCTGGTATTATATTTCACTCTTTGCCAATTGTTTCATCTCACGGGCGCTCTCCAGGATATTCTCTGTGATGTTTGCTCCTCCCAGCATCCTGGCAAGTTCTTCCGCCGACGCTTCTTCATCCAGAAGTTCGATCTGCGTTCGAACGGAATTTCCGGAAGCCTCTTTACGGATCAGATAATGAGAGTCCGCCACTGCCGCGATCTGCGGAAGATGTGTGATGCACAGCACCTGGCGGCTCTTCCCGATCAGCCGCAGTTTCTCTCCCACTTTTCCTGCCGTGATCCCGGAGATCCCAGTATCGATCTCGTCAAAGATCAGGGTCGGGGTATCTTCCTCGTCAGCCAGGACCGTCTTGATCGCGAGCATGACACGGGAGAGTTCTCCGCCCGAAGCCACGCTGCCAAGCGGTCTTACCGGCTCTCCGGGATTTGCCGACATATAAAATTCCGCGTCATCCCTTCCGCCCGCACTGTAATGTCCCGGGTCAAAAAGCCTCGCCTCAAACCGCGCGTCAGCAAAATTAAGTTCCTGCATCTGGTTTTGTATCTCTCTTGAAAACGCTTCTGCAGCGCGCGTTCTGACCTGATGCAGCTTTTCCGCAGTTTCGGCCACCTTTTCCAGCGCTTTCCGGGTTTTCTCCTCCAGATCTTTCATGAACGTATCATAATCTTCCAGTTCACTTAGTCTCTGCTTTTTTTCGCTGCAGTATGCCAGCACATCAGAGACAGTTTTTCCATATTTTGCCTTTAAATGGTTTAACAGATTCAGACGGCTCTCCGTCTCCTGAAACTCTTCCTCAGAGAATTCAAAACTTTTCGCATACTCTGAGAGTTCCCTGTTAAAGTCGTTGAGAAGGCTGTCCGCCTCCAGGAGCTGATCATAGAGCTGCGCTCCCGCCTCATCGAACTCCGCCGCTTCCTGGAGCGCACGGATCGCTCTGCTCAAGAAGTCGCTGGCATTTCCTCTGGCATCCTCTGCCGTATATTGATATGCCTCCGCCACTGCAGCAGTGATCCTCCTGCTCTCGGTCATCTTCCGGTACTGTTCTTCCAGTTCCTCGTCCTCGCCGGGCACAAGCTGCGCCTCATCGATCTCTTTCACCTCAAACTCAGCCAGAGCCGCCTCTTTCCGTCTCGCTTCTTCATCCATGGCTGACTCTTCACTGCGCCGGCACAGTGCCCTGTACTTCTCAAACACTTCTTTCATCTCAATGAGAAGAGGCGCTGTCTCCTCTTTCGCATAGAGATCCAGAAGGGTCAGATGGTTCTTTTTCTGGAGCAGGTTCTGGCTGTCATGCTGTCCGTGGATATCGATCAGCATCCCTGCGACAGAGCGCATAACTGCCATATTGACAGTCTCCCCGTTGATCCGGCTCACACTCCTGCCTTCCATCAGCTTTCTGCCCAGAACGATACACCCGTCCTCCGGATAGATATCCATTTCCTCCAGGCGTTTCACTGTCTTTTCGTCCTCGACGGTAAACGTAAGTTCCACAAGTCCGCTCCTTGTGCCGCTGCGCAGCATATCGGCGCTGTATTTTCCACCAAGTGCCAGATTGACGGAACCGAGCAGGAGAGACTTTCCCGCTCCGGTCTCTCCTGTGAGGATGTTGAGCCCGTCAGAAAATTCCACTTCCGTTTCGTCGATCAGGGCAAGATTCTTTACATAAAGATTTTTCAGCATAAGCGTTACCTATATTCCTTTTGAGACGATCTTCCGTATCTTTTCCATTACTGCGACTGTGTCCTCCGAAGTGCGGATGGCGCACATGATCGTGTCATCCCCCGCGATACAGCCCACTACCTCGTTCCACTTCATGGCATCGAGAGCGGCGGCGACTGCCATCGCCATGCCGGAGACCGTTTTTATGACAAGGATATTCTGTGCCATATCCATGGAGACATATCCGTCTTTCAGCACACGGATATATTTCTCGCTCATCCCTTCTTCCGGCCGGTGAAGGATGTATTTTTGTTTTCCTCCGTTCACAGATACTTTTGTAAGTTTCAGATCCCGGATGTCTCTGGACACCGTTGCCTGTGTCACCTTAAACCCGGCATTATTCAGATACTCTGCCAGTTCCTCCTGAGTCTCTATGTCGTACTGGCTGATAAGTTCAATGATCTTTGCATGACGACTGACTTTCATCTTTTCAGCTCCCTTTCATCTTTTTACGCATTGTTTTCATAAAGCTCTCCCTGCTCAGTTTCACCAGCCGGGTCGTCTCAGGTGCCCTTCGGATACATACACGTTCTCCGGTCACCAGTGTCCTCTGCTCTGCGCCGTCAAAACAGAGGGAGACTTTCTCCTGTCTTCCATATCTTCCCTCGCACACTTCAATCTCGATCGTATCCTCCGCGGAGAACACGACGCTGCTCGTATTGAGCGCATGAGAGCAGATCGGTGTCATCACGATCATGCTTGCCGTGGGTTCGACCACCGGTCCTCCTGCCGACAGATTATATCCGGTGCTCCCGGTAGGTGTGGACACGATCACTCCGTCTGCAAGATATGTATTCAGAAGTGTCCCGTTGACATAGAGGTTGAACTGGACGATGCGGATCTTCCCTTCTCTTGCAAGGACGATGTCGTTCACCGCCAGATCTCGCTTCCCGTCATCAGTCACCCCCTCCAGCATCATCCGCTCTTCGATGTCAGGAGTACTCTCAAACAGCCTGTCCAGCGCCTTCCTGAAATCTTTCAGTTCCACCTCTGTCAGGTATCCCAGAGTGCCCAGGTTGATCCCGAGAAGGGGAAGGCTGCATTTTCCCATGTCCCGCACTGCACGGATAAGGGTACCGTCGCCGCCAAGCACAAGGGCGCAGTCCGCCTCCGCGGGGACTGTTCCGGGGATGATATGACCGTCCTCGTCTTTCTGGGAGATGATGCATTTCTTCCCCCGCCCTTCGATGTAGTCCCGGATCTCATTGGTGATCGCAAAATCTTTATCTTTTAATAAATTCGTGATGATGTAAAAACAGTCCATAACCAAACCTCAGTTATTATTTTGCCAGCGCCTCAAAGGACCGGTCTGCCACGCTCTCCAGGTCCGCGACAGCGATCCCTGCCTCCTCCGGCGGACATTTTTTCAGGTGGATGAGATATTCTATGTTGCCCTCCGGTCCCCGGATCGGAGAAAAATCAATAGCTTTGACCTGAAAGCCGATGGAGACAGCATAGTCCGCCACCTTGCGGATGACCTCACGGTGTGTGCTCTTTTCCCGCACGACACCTTTTTTTCCCACTTTCTCCCTTCCGGCTTCGAACTGAGGCTTGATCAGTGCTACGATCTCCCCGTCCTCTGTCAGATAATCCCGGATCGGCCCCAGCACTTTAGTAAGTGAGATAAAAGAGACGTCAATGGAGGAAAAATCAACCGGTTCTCCGATATCTTCAGGAGTCACATAGCGGATATTTGTCTTCTCCATACACACTACTCTCTCATCCTGACGGAGCTTCCAGTCAAGCTGGCCGCGTCCCACGTCGATGGCAAACACTTTCTTTGCTCCGTTCTGGAGCATACAGTCGGTAAATCCGCCCGTGGAAGAACCGACATCTGTGCATACCTTGCCTTCCACGCTGACATCAAAATTTTTCATTGCCTTTTCAAGCTTCAATCCTCCCCGGCTCACATAGGGCATGGTATGCCCTCTCACCTCAATGTTCACATCCGGGGGGAACGTGCTTCCTGCCTTATCTTCCCTCTGTCCGTCCACAAAGACATTTCCCGCCATGATCACAGCTTTCGCCTTCTCTCTGGACTCGGCGAGATTTCGTTTTACAAGCATTACATCCAAACGTTCTTTCATCTGTCTTTCCTCTTTATCGCCTGATACTCTTTTACCGCTTCCGCGGCTATGCTCTCCCAGTCAAGCCCGACTTCCCTTCGGAGCACATCCACATTTCCATGTTCCACGTAATCGTCTGAGATGCCGAAGTTCTTAACCCGAACAGAAGCTCCGGAGGAAGAGAGATACTCAAGTACCTGCTCTCCGTAACCGCCCGTCAGTACATTCTCCTCGATCGTCACGAACAGTTCGTGATCCTGAGCAAAGGAATCAAGAGTCTCTCTGTCCAGAGGTTTCACGAAGCGCACATTGATCAGGCTGCAGGAGATCCCTTCCTCTTTCAGCTTCCTGCGAACCCTGTCCGCCGTATCTGCCATATGTCCTACAAAGAAGACCGCAACGTCCTTCTCACGATAGAGGACCTCACTTTTTCCATACTCGATAGGCGCACGGAAATCCCGCATCCCCTCATAAGCTTCCCCTCTCGGATACCGCAGTGCAATAGGATACGGAAAGTCAACAGCAAAACGGACCATATCCGCCATCTCCCACCGGTTCTTTGGGGACATGACCGTCATGTTCGGAATCGAACTGAGGTAAGAGAGATCGAACACACCCTGGTGTGTCTCTCCATCGCTTCCCACAAGACCTGCCCTGTCCACCGCGATGAACACAGGGAGATTCTGGAGACAGACGTCGTGGATCGTCTGGTCATACGCTCTCTGAAGGAAGGAAGAATACACCGCGAACACCGGTTTCATCCCCCCTGCCGCCAGTCCCGCTGCAAAGGTCATGGCATGTTCTTCCGCGATCCCGACATCGAAGAATCTCTGCGGATATCTGCGGGCAAACCGGGAGAGCCCGGTCCCGTCCGCCATCGCCGCGGTGATCGCCACGACTTTCTCGTCTTTTCTTCCGATATCTGTCAGTACCTTGGAAAACACATCTGTGTAGGAATCTTTCTCCGCCTTTTCTTTTGGTTCCCCGGTCTCGATGTCAAATGGACCTGTCCCATGGAACCTGGCAGGATTTTCCTCTGCCGGAAGATATCCTTTGCCTTTCTTGGTCAGGACATGGACGAGCACAGCATGGTCAACCCGCTTTGCCTCGTTCAATATCTTCACCAGACTTCTGAGATCGTGTCCGTCCACCGGTCCCAGGTAGGTGATATCCATATCCTCAAAGAACATCCCGGGTACGAAAAGCTGCTTGATCCCGCTCTTTGTCTTTCTCACCTGATGAACGATCCGCTCTCCTTTTACAGGGATACGCATCAGCGTATCTTCCACTCCTTTTTTCAAGTCTGTATATGCCTGCGCTGTTCGCAGACCGTTCAGATAGCGGGACATACCTCCCACGTTCTCAGAGATGGACATATTATTATCATTCAGGATAATGATGAAATTGCTCTTCAGCCTTGAGGCATTGTTCAGTGCCTCATAAGCCATTCCGCCTGTAAGTGAACCGTCCCCGATCACTGAGACTACATTGTATGTCTCACCCATCAGTTCCCGCGCCGCCACATAGCCCAGCCCGGCAGAGACCGATGTGGAACTGTGCCCCGTATCAAAGGCATCACAGTCACTCTCCTTGCGCTTCGGGAACCCGCTCATGCCGCCGTATTTTCTCAGGTCATCAAATCCTGCTTTCCTTCCCGTCAGCAGTTTATGAGTGTAGGACTGGTGCCCCACATCCCAGATCAGCTTGTCATCCGGAAGGTCAAAGACCAGGTGCAGAGCCATGGTCAGTTCTACCACTCCCAGATTGGACGCCAGATGTCCTCCCGTCACACTGATCTTTTCGATCAGGAACTGCCGGATCTCATCTGCAAGAATTTTAAGTTCTTCCGGCTGCAGATCTTTTATATCGTTTGCTTTCTGAATCTTTTCCAGTGCCATAAAGACGTCCTCCTACTTTTCCCTTGAGATAAGGGATACGAGAAGTTCTCTTAAGAAGCCGTCCTTCACAGGGAATCTCTCAAGTTCGCATACCGCTTCGTCTGTCATCGAGGCGACATCGGCCTTTGCATTTTCAATCCCTTTCCATGTCACATAGGTAGTCTTTTCATTCTTTTCATCGCTGTGGACCGGTTTGCCCAGCGTCTCCACATTCCCTGTCACATCCAGGATATCATCCTGGATCTGGAATGCCAGCCCGATCTTTCCGGCTATCTCCTCGACGGTCCTGACCGCGCTGTCGTCAGCCCCCGCGAGGATGGCTCCCACCATCATGGACGCTTCGATGAGCGCGCTGGTCTTCAGTCTGTAGATAAAATCAAGGACCTCGCCGGAAACGGCATGCCCTGATTCCTTCACATCCACGACCTGACCGCCGATCATCCCGTAGATCCCGGATTTGCGCGCAAGCACCCGGAGCGCGCGTCCCACCTGCGCACAGTCGGCATCTTCCTCTTCAAATGCGAGGCATGCCGTCTCAAATGCATAGTTTAAGAGCGCGTCCCCCGCGAGGATCCCCATGTCTTCCCCGTAAACGATATGGGTGGTCTTCCTCCCTCTCCGGTAATCGTCGTTGTCCATTGCCGGAAGGTCGTCGTGGACAAGGGAGTACGTGTGTATCATTTCGATCGCTGCCATAAAAGGCTCTATCACTTTTTTCTCTCCGCCGAAAAGCCGGTATGTCTCCAGCATCAGCATGGGGCGGAGTCTTTTTCCGCCCGCCATCAGACTGTACTCCATCGCCTCCATGATGATCTTCTGATATCCTTCTTTTGCCGGAAGGTATCTTTTCAGGATCTCTTCGATATATTCTGTCCGTTTTTGTCTTTCTTCATTAAAATTCATGTGTTTCCCCATCCTCGTCAAGCACAAGTACCTTTTTCTCTACCTCATCGATCGCTTTGTTACATCTTTTTAAGAGGTTCATCCCCCTGTTATATAGTTCAAATGAGTCCTCAAGGGACACATCTTCTTTTTCCATATCCTGTATCACTGTCTCAAGCTGTCCGAACATATCTTCCAGCTTCTCTTTTTTCTCTTTATTCTCTTCCAAACCGATCCTCCTTTTCCCTGCCGTGCTGTCAGTCCGCCGCGGTGTCAGGATACTCCACTCTCTCCGCTGAGCAGACCTCCGCCTCGATCTTTCCGTCCGTCACATACACGGTCAGGACGCTGCCTTTCTCCGCCTGGCTGATGCTTCGTACATTTTTCCCCTGCTCATTCTGGATATAGGAATATCCTCTGCTGAGTTTCTCCAGCGGGGAAAGTCCCTTCATCTTCTCCACGCACAGCGCGAGCCTGTGTTTTTCCCTGGTCAGTGCCGTACTCATCCGTCCTCTCAGGACAGTTTCAAGTTCTGCTGCATATTGTCTCTTTTCGTTTAACTTCTGCCTGGGGTGGGCCAGCTTCAGCCTGAGGGCATATCTCTCAGCCTTCGCCCTCTCCCCTGATACCCGGTTCAGCAGCAGGCGCCTCATAGTATCCGCGCAGGAATAAATATTTTCTTTGACTTCACGGTATTCATATACTGCAAGTTCTGCCGCGGCCGAAGGAGTGGGAGCTCTCAGGTCCGCCACATAGTCTGCGATGGTCGTGTCCGTCTCATGACCAACCGCAGAGATGACCGGAACACGGCACTCGAAGATCGCCCGCGCCACAGTCTCCTCATTGAACGCCCACAGATCTTCGATGCTTCCTCCGCCTCTTCCCACGATGATCACGTCAACCTGCTTTTCTTCCAGCGCCCGGATCCCTTTTACGATACTCTCCGCCGCGCCCTCGCCCTGCACCTGTGCAGGATACAGGATGAGCTGCACGTATGGATTTCTCCTGGAAGAAATATTTATGATATCCCGCACTGCCGCTCCTGTGGGAGCTGTGACGATGCCTACCGTCCGCGCATACCGGGGTATCGGCTGCTTATACTCCGGGGCGAACATCCCCATCTCGGCGAGTTCCCGCTTGAGCGCCTCAAACTTTTCATACAGGAGCCCGGCTCCGTCCAGAACGATCTCCCTGGCATAGAGCTGATATTTTCCATCCCGCTCATATACGCTGACCGAACCTAAGACGATCACCTGCTGTCCTTCCTGCATACGAAAAGAAAGCCCTGACCTGGAGCCTGCGAACATGACGCAGGCGATCGTGCCGGACTCATCTTTCAATGAAAAATATATATGTCCCGATGTATGATACTTACAGTTGGAGACCTCACCCTTTACATAGATCCGGTTCAGCATAAAGTCCTGGGTGAACATATTCTTGATATAAGAATTGACCTGCCTTACCGTGTAGACATTTTTCATGCCTTCTTCTCCGGCTGTGCGATCTTGCCGAGAACTCCATTCACGAAGGCAGGGCTTTCTTCTCCGCTGAACTTCTTCGCCAGTTCGACCGCCTCGTTGATCGCCACTCCGACCGGGATCTCCTCATCCCATCTTATCTCAAATACTGCAAGACGCAGGATCGTCAGATCCACTTTGTTCATCCTTGTGGTCTTCCAGCCTTTTGCATTCTCGTTGAGGATCCCGTCGATCTCCGGCACATGTGCGACGACTGCCTCATACTTTTTCTGAATATACTCCTTGTCCTTATCCGCCGCGTCCTCCAGCGTCTCAAAATAATATTTCAGATGTTCCGGCATCTCCTCCGCTTCGTTAAACTCTATCTGGAACAGCATCTTGAAAATGTGTTCCCGAAGTTCCGTTCTGACCATGTCGGCTCCTTTCTCCTGTTTCTCGTAATCTATAAAAATCGCTGTTTCTCCTGTAGAACAAAGTGGGCAAGCCCACTTAAGTCCCCCTCGCTTGATCTTGGAGGGCTTGAACACTTTGTGCGCCGCCGCAATACCGCAAAGCGGTAAAATAACCTTGTTGCGGCGTGCGCATCCTGCCCGAAGGGTTTTGATTTTACAGGACAGTCCGCAGGACTTTCCTGTAGAATCAAAAAGGATGTCTCGCGACATCCCTTATTATACAACATATCCTCCGTGCTTGGCAACCGCCGGGACCGCTCCTTATTCCTGGTTCTCCATCTCGACTCCCGCGACCCTGATGTTGACGTCGGCAACCTCAAGCCCGGTCATATTCTCTACCGCGTTCTTCACCTTGTCCTGAACTTTCGCTGAAACATCCATGATACTGTAGTTGTATTTCAGGTTCAGCGCCAGAGACACTGTGACAACGCCTTCGAGCACGTCCACTTTCACGCCTTTTGAAAGGTTCTTCATCCCCAGCCTGCTGATCAGCTCGTTGGTGATGTTCCCCGCCATGGAAGCTACTCCTTCCACTTCCGTGGCAGCCAGTGCGGCAATGATCGCTACGACCTCATCTGCGATCTTTACCTCGCCCATGCTTGTGTCGTTCTGTATCGTATAGGTATTTCTTTCGTCCTTTGCCATAATCAAAACCTCCTGTTTTGTCTAATATCTTTCTCCATTATATCAAATAACATTCTGATTGCAAAGAGAAATCTGGCATACAATGGTTAACTGCAGGTCGAGCACATGACATCCTATGACCTTCCAAACTCTGACAGGATCAGCCCTTCGTTCCTCTCCACGGTCATCCTGATGCTCCACTCATGGGCAAACAGAAGGAGCGGGCGGTCTTTGAGATCCTTGATCTTCTTCATATCGGAAGTACCGCTCAGATGATCCATATCCACGTCTTCGTTTTCGATCCAGCGGATATGCTCATAGGGCAGGTTCTCCAGGATGATCTCCACATTGTACTCGTTCTTCAGACGGTATTTCAGGACGTCGAACTGCAGGACGCCCACAACACCCACGATGATCTCTTCCATACCGGTATTATACTCCTGGAAGATCTGGATCGCACCTTCCTGGGCGATCTGGTTGATCCCCTTCACGAACTGTTTTCTCTTCATCGTATCCACCTGCCGCACCCGAGCAAAATGTTCCGGTGCAAAAGTGGGGATGCCCTCATAGGCAAAACGTTCCTTCGATGTGGTGAGGGTATCTCCGATGGAGAAGATTCCCGGATCGAACACGCCGATGATATCTCCGCCGTACGCTTTCTCGATCATCTTTCTCTCGCTCGCCATCATCTGCTGGGGCTGGGAGAGACGTACTTCTTTCCCTCCCTGAACATGGTACACATCCATTCCCGCCTGGAACTCTCCGGAACAGATCCTCATGAACGCGATCCTGTCTCTGTGCGCCTTGTTCATATTTGCCTGGATCTTAAACACGAAGGCAGAGAAATCTTTCTCTGTCATCGGGTCCACAGGTCCGCGGTCTGACATACGCGGAAGGGGCGATGTAGTCATCTGGAGGAAATGCTCCAGGAAAGTCTGCACTCCGAAATTGGTCAGCGCCGAGCCGAAGAACACTGGGGAAAGTTCTCCTTTGTCCACCAGCGACTGGTCAAACTCTGCGGAAGCGCCGTCGATCAGTTCGATCTCCTCCTCCAGGTTGATCTTTGCCTCAGTGCCGATCAGCCAGTCGATCTCCGGATTGTTGACCGCTACCTTCTTCACCTCGCCCATTGTGGTTCCCTTTTTTGTATCCGAGAAGAGTTCAACCTCTTTCTTGGCACGGTCATATACTCCCTTAAATCCTTTTCCCGAACCGATGGGCCAGTTCACCGCGCAGGTTGGGATCCCCAGTTCTTTCTCAATGTCATCCAGCAGGTCAAAAGTATCTTTTGCATCCCGGTCCATCTTGTTGATGAACGTAAAGATCGGGATATGGCGCATGGCACAGACTTTGAACAGCTTTCTCGTCTGCGCCTCCACGCCCTTCGACGCGTCGATCACCATGACCGCGGAATCCGCCGCCATCAGGGTCCGGTAAGTATCCTCCGAGAAGTCCTGATGTCCCGGCGTATCCAGGATGTTGATGCAGTATCCGTCATAGCTGAACTGAAGAACAGATGAAGTGACCGAGATACCTCTCTCCTTCTCGATCTCCATCCAGTCCGACACCGCATGTTTCGCAGTTGCTTTTCCTTTTACAGAACCTGCCTGGTTGATCGCTCCTCCATAGAGAAGGAACTTCTCCGTCAGCGTAGTCTTACCCGCATCAGGATGGGAAATGATGGCAAAGGTTCTTCTCTTCTTTATCTCGTTCGTAATATCCGACATGGTTTCGTTCTCCTGATTCCTTTTTTATTCTTCAAAGATAGGCGTGGAAATTTTCGCTTTTTCTCTTTATTCTTCAAAAAGCGGCGTGGAAAAATATCTCTCCGCAGTATCCGGGAGCACCGTCACAACAGTCTTGCCTTTTCCCAGTTTTCTCGCCAGTTTCAGCGCCGCCGCAACATTGGTCCCGGAAGATATGCCGCACATGATTCCTTCTCTGGACGCCAGTTCCTGAGACGTGCGGATCGCTTCCTCGTCTGTCACGATGCAGATATCGTCGTAGATATCCATGTTCAATATGGCAGGGATCACACCGTCCCCTATCCCCATCTGAAGGTGGGTGCCGATGGAACCTCCTGAGAGGATCGCCGCATGTTCCGGCTCCACCGCCCAGATCTCCATATCCGGTTTTTTCTCTTTGAGCACCTCTCCGATCCCGGTGATCGTGCCTCCTGTCCCGATGCCGGAGCAGAAGCCGTCGATGGGACAGCCCGCCTGTTCCAGGATCTCGATCGCTGTCCGGTCTCTGTGCACAGCCGGATTCGCCGGATTCTCGAACTGCTGGGGCACAAACACTCTCTGATCCTCCTCCGCCATTTTGAGAGCGGTGTTCAGGCATTCTTCGATGCAGGCACCGATATTTCCCGCGTCATGGATCAGGATCACTTCAGCGCCATAGTGTTTCACCAGCTTTCTTCTCTCCTCGCTGACCGAGTCCGGCATGATGATCTTTGTCTGATATCCCCTCACTGCACCGACCAGCGCAAGCCCGATCCCCTGGTTTCCGCTGGTGGGCTCCACGATGATCGTGTCCTTGTTTATGAGCCCTTTTTCCTCCGCCTCGCGGATCATATTATATGCCGTTCTTGTCTTGATGGAACCGCCCACGTTCAACCCTTCAAACTTCACGAGGATCTGCGCACTCTCATCATCCACCATACGGCTCAGACGGATCAGTGGCGTGTTCCCCATTGCTTCCAATATATTATTATAGATCACTGCTGTTTCCATACCTTTCTGCTGTATATTTCTACCATTGCCTCTAACTTTACTATTATATTACGCTTAAAGGAAGAACTCAACCAGTTTTTTTCACTTTATTTAGCAGCGATTCAGCCATACACCAAAATAAAAAAGAGCTGTCCGCAGCACCAGAAACGGATTTTCGGACACTCGTCCCCTGGATCCTGATCTTTTCTGTAGATAACTCTTTTAATAGTCTCTAAAATCTCTGTTTTTTAGTTCTGCCGTGCTATTTCCGTGATCCGGAAAAAGTCCCTCGCCTTACGGCGAAGGACCCTGCTTTCAACCCAACCATTATACTTTTTTGCTCCTCATTCAGTTATCGGTGTGATCACGATATTCTCCGGGGCGATCTCAGTCTTTCTCGTCACGATATCCTCGATCTGTGCCCTGTTGGCATCCGTCAGTTCTTCCGCCTTGACGACCACATCTGCCGAATCTGAAGTCAGGCTGACGACCGCCTCGGAAAATCCTTTCGTTGCCATCAGTGTCTCGATGGCGACTTCCTGCTCGGAGATCTCTGTCATCTCAACCATCTGCGCGACCGCATCTGCTTTCTCCGCGTCGCTTAAGTTTGTGTTGTCTATGATCGCCTGGAGCGTTTCCTTGTTCTGGGCTCTGACCTGTTCTCTGGAAACCTTTGCCTGGGCGACGGTCGTCGAAGCATCTCCACTCGTCAGCACTGCCTCCCCGGGAGTCCCTTCTGTCTCTGAGTCGTTGCTGGCGATATCTTCTGTAGATGTCTCAATGTCTTCCTCGGATATATCCAGGAGTTCCTGATTTGCCAGATCCGCATTTGCCTCTTCTGTACTGTCTGCTGCTCCTCCGAACAGCATGCCCGAATAATTCAGGTAACCTGCCACTGCGATCATGACAGCCAGTGTGGCGATGATGATCTGGTTTTTCTTGAACAAACGTTTCACTTGATGATCCTCCTTTTTTTATGTATCAGCCCGTTTCATTATTTTAATCTTATGCGCCTCAACACCGAATAATGCCTGGACTGCCTCTGTAATATCCTGCGCGACCACCGCATTGTCCCCGCCGTCCGCGATCACCACCACCCCCTCTACTTCCGGTGACAGTTCTTTTGTCACATAAGGAGTCTGGGTCCCGTCCGAGCCCTGTTCATAGACGCTGGTCCTGTCCGACGAACTGTCCTCTGTGGTCCTTGTACCTCCGGAACTGTCTGCTTCCTCCGTAGTCTGGCTGGAGTTCTGCTGGTCCTTCTCCACCACTTTCTGCCCGGTGGAACTCAGCGTGATCATAACTTCCACTTCGCCAACCCCCTCCACCTGCCGAAGCGCCTCCGCAGTCCGCTCCTCCAGATATCCTTCATAATCCTGTGCATCCGTCCCGGTCCCGTTTCCTGCCCCCGCCTCCACAGCGGCTGTGCTATCCTCCTCCGTCTCCTCCGGAAGAGGGACAACGATGACCAGCAGCAGGATCCCTGTGAGCAGAAGGATGAGAAGCTGGTTTTTCTTCGGCAGCTTCTCGCCGCTTTTCATACCTTCAAGAAAACTTTTCAGCCTATTCTCCAATCCTGATCTCCTCCACTTCTATGAGACTTTCACTTTCTTCCGTCTCTTCGCTTTCCATCCCGCTGTATTCCTCAGGAAGGAAGTCCAGGATATCTGCCTCTTCCAGCCGTTCTCTCGCCTCCTCGATCTCACGGCGGTCCATTTCATACTGGGTGCTCTGGTAAATCTCCCGGAAGCGTTCCACCATTCCGGTCAGGTTCAGCACCGGGGTGAACAAAAGGAGGATCAGTACAAGCCCTGAAAAGAACCTGACATATTTCCCGTAATCCTTTCCCGGTATCGCATGCATGACCGCCGCTGCCACGATCAGATAAACCGCGATATTCTGTATCCAGCCGTATAACTGCTGAAGCATGACCCTCTCCTTTCCCGTCAGGTTGTGGACGCCGCCACGATAGCAATGGTGAGCAGGAACAAAACTCCCGCCGTAAAGACCACCTTCACGAGCAGCTCATATCCCTCGCTCACACTGCTGATACAGCCTGTGATCCGCTTATCGGAAACCGGCTGCACCAGCGCTGCCGCCAGCTTATACAGAAATGCCAGGATCAGCATCTGGATGACCGGCACCGCGCAGATCAGTACCGCGATCACTGCCCCCGCCATTCCTATCCCGTTCTTGATCAGGACTGCAGTCCCCAGGACCACCTCTGCCGCACCTCCCACTGCGTTTCCGACCCACGGCAGTGCCTCCGCCGTCCGGGTCAGAGCACTCTTCCTCAAGGAATCTATGGCAGGAGCCAGCAGCCCCTGGACCACATTGATCCCGATCACTCCCGCCAGCAGGGTCCGCAGGATCCAGGTGACCAGCTTCTGAAGGAGCTGGGCGAACTCGGACAGAAAATCTTCCCCTGTCAGATTTCCCAGCACCTGGATCATGATATACACATTGATCACCGGCAGCAGAAACCGGACCACTGCCAGTTCCACCACATAGATCAGAAAAAGGATGACATTGTAAAAAAACAGGGAAGTCACACTTCCGGAAGCAAAGGCGACCGCCAGGAAATAACTTGGGCAGAGCACCCTCATAAAATCCACCAGTCCGTTCAGATTTTGTTCCAGTCCCTGGATCGCGATACGGAACGCGGTCAGGCAGAGCGTGATCAAAAGCATGTACAGCACATAAAAGCTGATCTCTGATACCTGCCGGTTCTGGAACGCACTGGAAAAATTGGTGAACACTGCGGCAGTCAGCGCCACCAGGAGCATATAGACCAGGTTCTCTCTATTGTAATGAAATTCATAAAAGATCTGATCCGACAAATATCCAAGAAACGTTTTTCCAAGCCCGCTCAAATCTCCCGAGATCAGTTCTGACATAACTTCCTCGAAAGAGAGTTTCTGCCGCGGGAACATTCCGGACAGGCTTTCTTCGATCTCATCGAAGTCAAACTCCGCCAGAAGCGCATCTTCCGTCTCCTCACGTAACTCTTCCGCATCCGCCCTGCTTTCCGCTTCCTCAGTCTCCGGACTTCCTGCCCCGTCTCTTTCTTCTGCGTTCACGATCCTCGACCCGAACCCGAAGATCACCAGGATCAGCATCAGCGTCAGGATGAACTGCCCCAGCCTGTTCTGTCTGCGCCTCATGCCAGGAACTCCCTTACCGTTTCCAGAAGGGCAAGGAGGACCGGCATTCCCAGAGCGAGTATGGTCAGCTTGCTGAAGATCTCGATCTGGACCGCGATAGTCTGATATCCCGCATCTTTACAGATCCCCGATGAAAATTCCGCGATGTAAGTCACCCCGATCATCTTGAACATGGTGGAGAGATATCCTGCGTCCATGTCAATGTAGGAGCCGATCTGCTCCACCGTGCCAAGAAAGATCTCCAGCCGGTCAACGATACACGCGAAAAGGAAGATGCTCACCGCCACACTCATGAAGATCCCGTATTCTGTTTTCCCGCCCTTAAACTGTATTGCGAGCAGGGCGCCGATCACCCCGACGATCCCGATCTGCATCACATCCATATCTCCACCTCCTACAGAGAAAAGAGCTGCCGGATCGACAGGAACAGATCATAAATGTAGGGAAGCACCCAGGACAGCACCAGGATCAGTCCCGCAAGACTGACAAGAAACGCCTGTTCCTCTCTTCCGCTGTGTTTGAGCACCTGGCTCAAGATCGATACAAGGATCCCTACCGCAGCAATTCGAAATATCAGATTTATACTCATGTCTCCTCCCCGTTCAGAGCAGGACGACTACAAGAAAGATGCCGCCCATCACCCCCAGACAGTTTCCGATCTTTCTCTTTGCCGCAAGTCCTTCTCTTAGTTTCTCTATCTCCAGATCCATCCTGTTCAAGTAAAGCTGCATCGACCTCCCCGCTGTCTCCCGGTCAAGCTGCCCGAGGAATGTTCCCATCTCCTTGAGCAGGATCGAGTGCTCACTCTGCAGGTTCAGTTCCTTTAAGTCCCGGTCTATCCCCCGGTTCCAGATCCTCGCAAATGCAGACTCCTCCCTATCGTCTATCTCAGACGCCATCCGGACCAGCCATCTGGAGAAGGGTTTTTTTACCCTGCGCCCGGTCTCGCGGAACACCTCCGCAAGAGGCGCGCCCGTATACTCCATCTCACCTTTGATCAGCCCCGCCACATACCGGATATACCGCATCTTCTGAAGATAGTTTTTCAGTTCTGTCCCATACATCCAGCCTGCTCCGGTAGTAGCTGCGATGATCAATATACTGCCTGCCAGTCTCTGCACAGCGCACTCCCCCGCTCATCATAGATTTCCCGGATCTCCCCGGGATGCTCTCCGTTTCCCAGGACCACATAACGTTCGAACATCCTTTTCCGGATCAGTTCTCCCAGCACAGGTTTCTTTGACGCCTCGTCCATATCCAGGCCGTGTACGCTTGCGATGAGTTTGCATCCGCACTGCATGGCATATTCCACCGCATGGATATCCTCCCGGGTGCCGATCTCATCCACAGCGATCACCTGCGGCGTCATAGAACGGATCAGCATGATCATCCCATCCGCCTTTGGACAGCAGTCCAGAATGTCCGTCCTCATCCCCAGCCGGTTCTGCGCGATCCCCATGTGGCACCCTCCCAGTTCAGACCGCTCATCCACTACCCCCACGGAGCATCCTTTCACATATTGATTTCCGTCAGAAATCTGCCGGATCAGATCCCGTATGAGAGTTGTCTTCCCACATCCCGGCGGGGAAATGATCAATGTATGACATACCTGCTTGTTTTTTGTGATATAAGGCAGAAGGGCATCTGCACATCCGATCACCTCATGGGATACTCTGATATTAACAGATGATATGTACTGTATATTTTTTACTCTCTCTTTTTCCATGATCACTTTTCCTGCCACGCCTACCCTGTGACCTCCTTCCACTGTAAGAAATCCCTGTCTCAATTCATTTTCATATGCGTAGAGGGAGTACCGGCTGATATAGTCCAGTGTCTCCCTCATCTCTTCTTTCGTGACAATATGTGCTTTTCCCTCCGGCACCGGGATGTCCCGGTTTTCTTTTGTGATGCGCAGCGGCTGACCGGTGCGCATACGGATCTCCTGCAGGCTGTCCGTATCAGGCACTTCCTCCTCGATGATCCTCCGGATACTCTTTGCAAGGATCTTAAGTATCTGGGCTCTTCTGTCCTGTCTCTCCATCTTGTCCACCTCTTTACACAATATATGACCATGCGTGTAAAATATGACCATCATTTTCAAAGCTGCTATCCATTCTCCTCTCCGCGGAACTTCCGGATCTCTTCCAGACGTTTGGCTGTCTTTGCTTCCTCCCCCTGCGTGGTGGGATGATAGTACGTCCTGTCTTTTAAGCTGTCCGGCATACACTGCATATGGGTCAGTTTTTCTTCTGTATCGTGAGCATACTCATATCCTTTCCCATATCCCAGGTCTTTCATGAGCCCTGTCACGCCGTTTCGGATCTGGAGCGGCACCGGCTCTGCGCGCAGCGTCCTCACATCTTTCTTGCACGCCTCGCATGCTGTATAAAGCGCATTTGACTTTGGCGCCATGGACAGGTAGACGACCGCATGGGTGAGGTGTACGTCGCACTCCGGCATCCCCAGGAAATGACATGCCTGATATGCCGCCACCGCTACCTGGAGGGCACTGCTGTCCGCCATGCCCACATCCTCGCTGGCAAAACGGATCAGCCGCCTTGCGATATACAGCGGGTCCTCACCGCCTTCCAGCATCCGCATCATCCAGTAGACAGCCGCGTCGGGATCGCTGTTTCGCATGGACTTATGAAGTGCCGAGATCAGGTTGTAGTGTTCCTCCCCTGTCTTATCATACAGCAGGGACTTCCGGCTGATGCACTGTTCCAGAGCCTCCTCTGTCACTGTGATCCCCTCTGCGCTGACCTCTCCGTTCAGCACCGCCATTTCAAGGGTGTTGAGGGCTGTCCTTGCATCCCCGTTTGCAAAAGCAGCGATCGCCCGGATCCCGTCATCTGAGATCTTCACGTTCTGCGCCCCGAATCCTTTGGGGCTTGTAACAGCATGTCTCAACAGTTTTTCCAGGTCTTTTTCCTCCAGAGCTTTCAGAACGAACACCCGGCACCTGGACAGGAGCGCCGCATTGATCTCAAAAGAAGGATTCTCTGTCGTCGCGCCGATCAGGATGATGCTCCCCCTCTCCACAAAGGGAAGGAACGCATCCTGCTGGGCTTTGTTGAACCGATGGATCTCATCCACGAAGAGAACGGTCCTTATCCCCACTCTGCGGCTGAGTTCTGCCCGGTTCATCACATCCTTGATCTCTTTGATCCCGCTCGTCACCGCGCTGAAATTGATGAACTCAGACCTGGTCTTTCCGGCGATGATGCTTGCCAGAGTCGTCTTCCCCACACCGGGCGGTCCCCAGAAGATCATAGATGAGATCTGATCCCGCTCGATGAGCTGACGGAGGATCTTCCCCTCTCCCACCAGATGCTCCTGTCCCACAAATTCATCCAGTGATGCAGGACGCAGCCTGCTGGCAAGAGGCGTGCTGGTCCGGTCATTATCAAATAGTGTCATCTGTTCCATGTCCATGCACCTCCATATAAGACTATTATAAAAGCCGGATGAGCCTGAAACAATACCATTCTGATATGTTCCTGCCCTTCCGGCTTAGTCTTGTTACAGTTCGCTGTAACTTATGCTTCAGGATCTGTCTGAAAGACCCTGTTTCCTGTTCAAATCTTACTCAGCTACATCTCTCATGCTGAAGCTGAATCTTCCCATCTTGTCTTTTCCGAGGCATACGACCTTCACCACGTCTCCGATGGCGAGAACGTCTTCCACCTTGTCCACTCTCTTCTTAGAGATCTTGGAGATGTGGACCAGACCTTCTTTTCCAGGAGCAAACTCAAGGAATGCGCCGAACTCTTTGATGCTGACGACCTTTCCTTCAAATACCTGTCCTGCCTCAAAGTCTGTCACGATGGTGTGGATCAGTTTTGCAGCCTGGTCCATACCCTCTTTCTCTGTTCCGCAGATAGATACAGAGCCGTCATCCTCGATATCGATCTTTACACCGGTCTGCTCGATGATGGCATTGATCGTCTTTCCTCTCTGTCCGACAACATCGCCGATCTTCTGTGGATCGATCTGCATCTGGATGATCTTCGGGGCGTACTCTCCCACTTCCGGTCTCGGCTCAGCGATCGCTTTGTTCATCACCTCGTCGATGATGTAGGTCCTTGCTTTCTTTGTGGCAGCGATAGCTTCCTCGATGATCGGCCTCGTCAGGCCGTGGATCTTGATATCCATCTGGATCGCTGTGATACCTTTGTGGGTACCTGCCACCTTAAAGTCCATATCGCCAAAGAAGTCTTCCAGTCCCTGGATATCTGTCAAAACGAGGTAATCATCATCCGTCTCGCCTGTCACAAGTCCTGCTGAGATTCCCGCCACAGCAGCTTTGATCGGCACGCCCGCAGCCATCAGTGACATACTGGACGCACACACACTTGCCTGGGAGGTAGATCCGTTGGACTCAAATGTCTCGGATACGGTACGGATCGCATACGGGAACTCGGACTCGCTTGGGAGTACCGGGATCAGAGCTCTCTCAGCAAGCGCGCCATGTCCGATCTCACGGCGTCCCGGTCCTCTCGACGGCTTTGTCTCACCTACAGAGTAGGACGGGAAATTATAGTGGTGCATATATCTCTTGGACGTCTCATTCTCATCCAGTCCGTCCAGTCTCTGTGCCTCAGACAGCGGTGCCAGAGTCGTCACGTTGCAGATCTGTGTCTGGCCTCTTGTGAACATCGCAGAACCATGCACCCTCGGGATCAGGTCAACTTCCGCCGCGAGCGGTCTGATCTGATCGATGGCACGTCCGTCCGGACGTTTGTGGTCTTTCAGGATCATCTTTCTGACTGTCTTCTTCTGATACTGGTAGACAGCCTCTCCCAGGACGTCAAGCCATTCTTCTTTGTCGGCAAACGCTTCCTCTAATCTTTCTGTAACGACACGGATATTCTCCTCCCGGGTCTGTTTGTCGTCTGTAAATACAGCCTGTTCCATCTCTTCCGGCGGAACGACCTCTCTGATCGCGGCAAACAGTTCTTCCGGAACAGCAAAATGCTCATACTCATGTTTCGGTTTGCCGCACTCTGCGACAATGGTATCGATGAACGCGATCACTTTCTGGTTCAGCTCGTGAGCTGCAAAGATCGCCTCGATCATCTTGTCCTCCGGCACCTCGTTTGCGCCTGCCTCGATCATGATCACCTTCTCTTTTGTGGAAGCGACAGTCAGGGCAAGGTCGGATACCTCTCTCTGAGCGGAAGTCGGGTTGAAGACGAATTCACCGTCAACCAGACCAACCTGTGTCGTTGAGATCGGGCCGTCAAAGGGGATATCGGAAATACTTGTCGCGATCGCCGCACCCAGCATCGCTGTCAGCTCCGGACTGCAGTCCTGGTCAACTGACATGACAAGGTTCTCCAGTGTCACATCATTTCTGTAATCCTTCGGGAACAGCGGACGCATCGGGCGGTCGATGACACGGTCTGTCAGAATGGCGTTCTCCGAAGCCTTTCCTTCTCTCTTGTTGAATCCGCCCGGTATCTTGCCCACCGCGTACATTCTCTCATTATATTCCACACTCAGGGGAAAGAAATCGATCCCATCTCTCGGTTTCTCTGACGCTGTCGCCGTACAGAGTACCGTTGTGTCGCCGTAGTGCATCAGGACAGCACCGTTCGCCTGCTTTGCAACTCTGCCGACATCTACGCGCAGCGTTCTTCCGGCAAGTTCCATCTCATACTTTTTGTACATAGCTTTCTCCTTTTTCTGAATCAATTTTCTGCCGGCAGGCGTCTCCGAAACTACTGAAAAACATATTAAGACAGCCGATAATACACTTTTCAGTGGTCTCGGTTACATTTATCTGCCCGCAATCTAAATTATTGTAGCATATCGCTGACGGATAAGCAAATATATTTAAAACATTTTTCACTATATTTTGAGTCAGATTTCTTTCTATGTATATATGATCTCACGAATACCATGCCTCAGCAAACTCCTGAAAACGTTTCATGCTTTTTGTCATATACTTGCTCTTATGAAATACCATATAATATTCTCTTGGCTCCTCTATCTCCGGCAATGTAAGGATGATCAGCCTTTTTTCATCAATATGCTGCTTCAATACTTCTTTCGGAAGAAATGTGACACCGAGTCCTGATGCAGCCATCTCGATCAGGCACTGTATATCAACACTTTCCACCTCGATATTCATCTTGATCCGGTTCTTCTTATAAAATGCTTCTACCTTCTCCCTGGACCCGCTCCCCTCTTCCCGGACCAGCAGCGGTATTCTGTCGAGCATATCAAACGGGATCATATCTTCTTTTTTCAACATATTAAAGTTTTGCTCAAAAAATCCCGGAGAACATGCCGCCACCATCGGATCTGTTTTCAAACATCTGCTGTGGAACATCATACTGTTTTCCGGATAGTCTATGATCCCAAGATCCAGCCGGTTCTCCAGAAGTTTATCTTCGATCTGGCTTGAGTTGCTTACCATCACATACACCGGCACCTCCGGATACGCCTTCCGGAATCCCAGGATCATATCCGTCATTTCTCCTGCTCCAAACGATACATTGATCCCGATCTTTAATTTCATGTATCCATGCATGTCACGCAGTTCTTCTTTTGCCTCTTTACACTGTGTCAGGATTGAGTTTGCATAGCCATAAAGCCGTTCGCCCGCTTCCGTGATGTACAATCTGCGATGCATTCTCTCAAACAGCCTTATGCCGTAATAACTCTCCAGTTCACGTATGGCAAGGCTGACAGATGGCTGCGCCATATTTAATTCTTCTGCAGCCTGAGTAATACTGCCCAAACGGCATACTGTTGAAAAAATCATCAAATGACGGAGTGTCATAATTTACCTCTTTTCATTCTTATAATCTAAAAAGGATAACATTTCATTTATGAATACTATATATTTTCTTTTATTGTTTTCTCTCTCTAAAAAAGATACCCTTAATCTGGCAGATAGCAGATTTTTGATGCGTCAGATTTTAAATAATATATAATGGGGTGGTAAAAATGTCAATATTTCTTTCTTGCTGTATCTGTTTCTTTGCTTCGATCATAGGCGCCATATGCGGAATAGGCGGCGGCATTATAATCAAGCCTGTCTTAGATGCCTTCGGGATCATGAGCGTAGACACCATCAGTTTACTCTCTGGATGCACTGTACTGGCCATGACCACATATTCTGTGATCCAGAGCAAGATCAGCGGCACCTCTGCCATAGAGACCCGCACCGGGCTTCCTCTTGCTCTCGGTGCTGCACTGGGGGGGATTGCCGGAAAGCAGATTTTTTCCATGCTCTGTTCCAGCATCCCCGACATTGATCGGGTCGGAGCCATACAAGCCATATGTCTCCTTGTTATCACGGCAGGCACACTGGTCTATACGATCAAAAAAGACCGGATCACTGCGCTTCATGTCTCGCATATCGGAGCCTGCATCGTAGTCGGAGCTTCCCTCGGGATCCTGTCATCCTTTCTCGGGATCGGCGGCGGGCCTATCAATCTGGTCGTTCTGTTCTACTTTTTTTCAATGGATACCAAAACGGCCGCGGAAAACTCCTTATACATCATTTTCTTTTCCCAGGCAGCGAACCTTCTTTTCTCACTCCTGACAGGAAGCGTGCCTGATTTTCCTCTTTATATGCTCGTGCTGATGGTCATATGCGGGATCGCAGGTGGTGCAGCCGGAAGATCATTAAACCGGCGGATCCAGTCAGAAACAGTGGACAGGCTGTTTATTGCATTGATGCTTGTGATCATCATCATTAATATTTATAATATCTATAAATTTATGTAAACGGTTCTCATGTAACAAGGGCGGCATACACTTTCTGCAAAGTATATGCCGCCCTCTTGAATTCACTATTTTCTCAGTCCGAGTCTCTCGATCAGAGAACGATATCTCTCGATATCAACTTTCTTAAGGTATGCAAGAAGTCCCCTTCTCTGTCCGACCATCTTCAGAAGACCTCTTCTGGAGTGATGATCCTTCGGGTTTGCTTTGAAGTGCTCTGTCAGTTCGTTGATCCTTGCTGTAAGGATAGCAACCTGTACCTCCGGAGATCCTGTATCTCCTTCGCTTCTTCCATACTCTTTGATGATAGCCTGTTTCTTCTCTTTTGCGATCATTTTTTAATCCTCCTTAAAATATCTCTTACAAAACGCCTGACATTAAGTAACGGTCGGAGTCAGTCCGGTTACCGAATGCCGGTTCATTTCATACCTGAACAAGTATAGCACAGCAGGGTGCGAATGTAAAGGAGATTTTACAGCCCGAAATATTTTCTTCCGAATTCCATATCATTCATGACATGTTTCCGAAGCTCCTCCACACCGGAGAACTTGGTTTCCGGCCTTTCGAATTCACAGAAACGTGCCGTGATCTCGGCTCCGTATGCATCCCCTTCATAGCCGAACACATACACTTCAAGAAGTTTTTTGTGTTCACTGGTCACGGTAGGTTTGATCCCGGCGTTTCCGATCCCGGGATACCATTTCCCGTCTATCCTGACACGGCACGTATATACTCCGAATCTGGGCAGGATCTTCCTTCCCCTTGGTTCAATGTTCATAGTCGGAAATCCGAGCGTGCGCCCAAGTTGTCTGCCGTGTTCAACGATCCCCGTTATCTCATATGGATAGCCCAGAAGCCTCTCCGCAAGGCGCACATTACCCACGGAAAGAGCTTCCCTGATATAGGAGCTGCTGATATCGCGCTCCCCGCACTTCTCTTTCTCGATCACATCCACCGTGTAGCCGTACTGCGCCGCATACTCCCGCAGCATCTGAGGATTTCCCCGTTTACGGTATCCAAAGGAGAAATCAGTCCCCACGACCACATGTGCGGCATGGAGTTTCCTGACAAGGATATCCCGTATAAAATCCTCCGCTTCCATCAGCCTTACTTCTGTCGTAAAAGGATAGCTGATCAGGCAGTCGATCTGTCCCTCCAGCTTTGCCCTGCGCTCATCCTGAGTCAGCAGAGACTCCCTGTCCATATCAAAGGCGCAGAGCACGCTCCTGCAGCCTTCACGCCCATATTCTCTGATCTTGTCCACAAGCTTCTGGTGTCCACGGTGAAGTCCGTCAAACTTCCCCAGAGTTACCGCGGTCTTTTCTCCACACTCATAAGATTCAATTCCTGTAATGTACTGCATGTCTTCCCCTTCAGTTCATCCTGCCGGAAGGCACTTCCTCCGGATCCAGGAACATTTTTTCAAGTTCAAAACGCCTGTTATCCTCACTGAGCCGGTAGATCCCGATGAAACGCCCCTCCGGATCATAGAGGCGGTACTGTCTTCCAGACTGCAGTTCCCCCTGCATTTCATCGTTTTTTTCGATCCCTTCAGGAGTCCCCAAAAGCGTTACTCCTTTTGCCGGGACAGAATTTCCGTTGTATGCCTTCTGCACATGTCCGCCTGTCACAGTCCCTTTCAGCGCGCCTTCGAACACACTGTCAAGAGGGATCAGGATACGGTCCAGTTTTTCCTCTGAGACAGCCTTCTCCACCTCGTCCAGTCTGAGGCTTTCCTCTATCCCGAAGCGGCCGGAGCGCGTCCTCAAAAGACTTTCCATGCATCCGCCTGTCCCCAGTCTCTCTCCGATATCCTGGCACAGTGTCCGGATATATGTCCCTTTTGAACAGCTCACTTCCATCCTGATACGCGGAAGGCTGATCTCAAGGATCCGGATCCCGTTGATCCTCACCCTCCTGCTCTTCCGTTCCACGGTCTTTCCTTCCCGTGCAAGTTCATAGAGTTTTTTCCCATTTACTTTCAGCGCCGAATACATGGGCGGGACCTGGTCGTATTCTCCTTCAAATCCACGGATGCATTCTTCTGCCTTCTCCTCAGTGACGCCGTCGGTCGCTCTCTCCTCAAGCACAGTCCCTGAGATATCCTGTGTATCCGTCGTCTTTCCCAGAAGGAGCACTGCTTCATACGTCTTATCCCTTTCAGTGAGCATATCACATACTTTAGTCGCTCTCCCGAGACAGACAGGAAGCACGCCTTCCGCATCCGGATCCAGCGTGCCTGTATGACCGATCTTCTTCTGCCCTATGATCTTCCGCAGTTTTGCCACCACATCATGGGAAGTGTAGCCTTTTTCTTTGTATATATTCAGTATTCCGTTGATCATGCCTTATCCGGCAGCCGGTCATTCCATTCCGGCCATCTCTCCTTCCTCGTCCTCACTTCCGGAGTGATCCAGCTGAAGGACGATCCTGCCTGTGATATTGTTGATCACATCATGGCTGGAGCCGTGCATTCTGACGCCTGCCGCCCGGACATGGCCGCCGCCGCCGAAATAGGACGCGATCTTGCTGACATCCACCTTCCCTTTTGAGCGGAGGCTCACCTTAAATTCCTGGGGAGCCATCTCGTGCAGGAACATCGCCACTTCAACGCCTTTTGTCTGTCTCAGCTGGCTGACGATCCCTTCCAGGTCCGCCGGAACCGCCTGAAAGAATTCCATCTCTTTCTTTCTCACCACAGAAACGATACATCTCTTGTCAAGGATGAGCATGCTCTCAAGAAGCGCCCTTCCCAGAATCTGGTTCTGGACATAGGTCTTCTCATAATATGTCCGGTCGATGATCTCGCTCCCGTCGATACCTTTGCGCATCAGGTCTGCAGCGATCTCCATGGTCTCCGGCGAAGTGCAGGAGTACTGGAACACCCCGGTATCATGGGCGAGCCCCATGTAAAGCGCCTCAGCCATGCTTTTGTCGATCTTGTCTCTGTCCACGAGCCTGTACACAAGCTCCGAAGTGGAACTGGCGTCCGGGACTATGTAATTATAGTCTGCAAACGCACCGTTGCTCACATGATGATCGATACAGAACGTCTCTTTCGCGTTTTCAAAAAGAGGCTCTGAAAAACCAAGCCGTTTCGCGTCCCCGCAGTCCAGGCAGATGAACAGGTCATATGCCTCACTGCCGCTGATCTCGCTTTTCACCTCATCCGTGCACCTGATCATCTGATATGCCTCCGGCACGGTCTCAAGATAAACATCCGTCTCCGTCTCAGGATACTGCTCTTTCATATACATGTAGAGCCCGAGACAGGAACCGATGCAGTCGCCGTCCGGGCGGACATGCCCGCCCAGAGCGACTCTGTTCTTCCCTTTCAGGATCTCATTCAGATTTATTTTCATGCTATTCATCAGCTCCATCTTTTTTCAAATCTCTTGTTACTTCGTCAATCTTTCTGCTGATATTTACCCCGTACTCTATCGACTGGTCCATGATAAATTTGATCTCCGGCGTGTTGCGCATGTTAATGGTGCGCGCCAGTTCCCGCCGGATATAGCCTTCCGCGCTCTGAAGGCCTTTAATGGTATCCTGCTGCATCTTCTCGTCCCCGAGCACGCTGATGTATGCCTTACATGTCTTCAGGTCCGGAGCCACTTCCACAGCTACCACGGAAGTCATGGGTGCCACTCTTGGATCTTTGATCCCGCCGCGCAGGATATTGCTCAGCTCTCTTTGTACCTCTGCGTTGACCCGCGTATTTTTGATACTGTTTTTTCTCATTGCTGCCCCTTCTTTCCTGTTTTACAGTCCCGGAAGGCTATTTTCTCTCGATCTCGACCATCTTATATGCCTCGACCTGGTCACCTTCCTTGATATCATTATAGTTCTCGAACACAAAACCGCATTCGTATCCTGACCTTACTTCCTTCACATCATCCTTAAATCTCTTGAGTGAAGCAAGCGGTCCGTCGAAGACTACTACTCCGTCGCGGATCAGACGTGCGGTACATCCTCTCTCGAAGATACCGTCCTGGACATAAGCTCCGGCGATAGTCCCGACCCCGGATGCCTTGAATGTCTGGCGTACCTCTGCGTGTCCAAGCACTTTCTCCTCGAATACCGGATCCAGCATTCCTTTCATCGCTGCCTCTACATCCTCGATCGCATCATAGATGACTCTGTAGAGCCTCAAGTCAACGCCCTCGCGCTCTGCGATATCCTTCGCTGTCGCATCCGGACGGACATTAAATCCGATGATGATCGCATTGGAAGCTGATGCAAGGATCACGTCGGACTCGTTGATCGCGCCGACGCCGCCGTGGATGACTTTCACGACAACTTCCTCGTTGGACAGCTTGAGAAGACTCTGTTTGATCGCCTCCACAGATCCCTGTACATCCGCTTTCACGACGATATTGAGTTCTTTTAAGTTTCCTTCCTTGATCTGGTTGAACAGATCGTCCAGGGACATCTTGGACTTGGTCTCTTCCAGGAGTTTCACCTTATTCTGTGCGATAAAGGTCTCCGCAAAGTTCCTTGCCTCTTTCTCCGTCTCACATCCCACGAACACTTCGCCCGCGTTCGGCACATCTCCCAGACCAAGGATCTCTACCGGCTGGGACGGCCCTGCCTCTTTCACCCGTCTTCCCTTATCGTCCATCATGGCCCTGACACGTCCGTGGGCACTGCCCGCCGCGATCGCGTCTCCAACGTGAAGTGTACCTTTCTGAACGAGAACTGTCGCCACAGAACCTTTTCCTTTGTCAAGCTCTGCCTCGATGACAAGCCCTCTCGCCGCACGGTTCGGGTTCGCCTTGAGTTCCATCACTTCTGCTGTCAGAAGGATCATCTCAAGAAGTTCCGGGATTCCTTCTTTCGTGTGCGCGGATACCGGAACGAAGATAGTGCTTCCGCCCCAGTCTTCAGGAATCAGTTCATACTCTGTCAGTTCCTGTTTCACTCTCTCGATGTTCGCGCCCGGCTTATCGATCTTATTGATGGCAACGATAACCTCTACGCCTGCGGCTTTCGCATGGTTGATAGCCTCCACTGTCTGGGGCATCACACCGTCGTCCGCAGCGACTACCAGGATCGCGATATCTGTAGAATTTGCACCGCGCATACGCATCGCAGTGAACGCCTCATGTCCCGGTGTGTCAAGGAATGTGATCTTCTCACCGTTGACTTCCACCATATAAGCTCCGATATGCTGGGTGATTCCCCCCGCCTCACGGTCTGTCACATTAGTATGGCGGATCGCATCCAGGAGGGATGTCTTACCATGGTCGACATGGCCCATAACACAGACTACCGGCGGACGTTTCACCATCAGGCTCTCATCCTCCTCGTCCTCTTTGAGCAGTTCCTCGATCACATCAACGACTTCTTCCTTCTCGCACAGGATATCAAATTCCATTGCGATCTCTTCCGCCGTTTCAAAATCGATCTCCTGGTTCACTGTGACGATCTTGCCCTGAAGGAAGAGTTTCTTCACGATCACGGACGGAACGACTTTCATCTTATCAGCCAGTTCTTTGATCGTCAGGACTTCCGGGATCACGATCTGTTTGATCTGCTCCTCCTTCTTCTCCTGCTTCGGCTGCGGTTTCTTCACCTCTGCAGCCTGTTTCTGTTTTCTGCCCTTTTTGGAAGCTTTTCCTTCAAACGCCTCGTCTCTGTACTCTTTCTTCTTGTTGTCTCTCTCTTTATCTTTTGCCTTGTTCCTCTGGCTCTTCTGCTGCTCCATCATCGGGCTGCTCATGGAATCATCACGCCTGGAATCTCCTCTCCTGTCGCTGCGTGCTCCTCCGCCCTGGCGTGATCCCTGACCTCCGAAATGCTGGTCGCGTCCTCCTCTTTCCTGGCGCGGTCCTCTTCCATCCCTGCTGTCTCTCCCCTGGCGGTTTCCTGCTCCCTGGGAGGATCTGTCGCCTCTTTCCTGGCGCGGTCCTCTGTTCTCTCCGGAAGGACGTCCACTGCCCTGTGCAGGCCTTTCCTGACGGAACGCTCCCTGATTTCCTCTGTCCTGACGAGAAGCTCTCGTCTCATCTGTCGGGCGCTGTCCCTGCGCCGGTCTCTCCTGGCGTACAGGTCTTCCTTCTCCTGCCGGGCGGTTTCCGCCCTGTGCTGCCGGACGGGACGGTCTTCCTTCCCCTGCCGGTCTTGCCGGACGGCCTTCTCCTGCCGGTCTCGCCGGTCTGTTCTCGCCTGCCGGGCGTGACTGCCTGCCCTCGCCTGCCGGACGCGCCGGACGCCCCTCGCTTCCCGGTCTGCCGCCCTGTGCCGGACGGGACGGGCGCTTGCCCTGAAGCCGGCTGCTGTTCTTTGAGTTCTGCGGACGGATCACAAAAGCGAGATTTTTCTTCTTCGGAGCAGCATCTTTATCAGCCTGCTTTTCCTCCGCTCTCTCTCCGGTCTCTTCCGTGTTCTTTCCTGCGCCCTTATTTCCTGCGGCAGCCTCTTTTCTGATCTGTGCCGCGACATCATCTTCTACTGTGCTCGCATGGCTCTTCACATCAATATTTTTGGACTTCAGAATATCCAGAAGTTCTTTATTATCCATGTTCAGTTCTTTTGCAAGCTCATGCACCCTCAATTTTGTCATATTCAACTACCTCCTTTATGCAATACTCTCACGTTTTTTCAGCTCTTTTAGAATTCCCCTTGCAAATCCTTCGTCCAATATCGCCAGAGATGCACGGAATTCTTTTCCCATTGCATGCCCTAAGGTATCTTTATCTCCGTAAAAACAAATTGGAACTCTGTAAAATTTACACATATCCCGAAATTTCTTCTTCGTGTTCTCTGATGCGTCTGATGCCACGACCACGAGTTTCGCCTTTCCTGCCTTTGTTTCATTTTCCGTCATCATCTCGCCGCTTATGCATCTTCCCGCTTTCATTGCAAGCCCGATCAGAGACAGGACTTTATCTCTATTCGCCAATCTCGCCCATCTCCTTTTCCAGCCTGTCGTAAACTTCCTGCGGTATTTCCTGCTTAAAGGAGCGCTCCAGCCCCCTGCTCTTCGCCGCCTTGCGGAAACACTCAACCGACCGGCACAAATAAGCGCCGCGTCCGTTTTTCTTTCCCTCGGCATCCACGACAAAATCTCCGCTTTCTGTTCTCAGGATGCGCATCAGCTCTTTCTTCGGCTTCATCTCGCCGCATCCCACACATTTCCTCATCGGGATCTTTTTCTTTACTGCCAAATAATTCCACTCCTTCAGACTATTGCTTAGTTATCTGTCTCAACGAACTCGATCTCTTCCGGCTCCTCCCGGGCGTACTCGTCATACTCTCCATCATAGTTTTCACTATAATCTTCATAGACACCGTCTTCCGCGTACTCATCCTCATAGTCTCCGGTGTAGCCTTCTTCACCCATGAGTCCCATCTGCTCCATATAGTTTTCCGGAAGATCACCTGCTTCGATAGCCTGGGTCTCGCTCTTGATATCGATCTTATATCCGGTCAGGCGCGCTGCCAGCCTTGCGTTCTGTCCTTCTTTACCGATGGCA
>DWXK01000073.1 GCA_019119205.1 Candidatus Mediterraneibacter intestinavium | reverse complement strand
ACCGACATATTTCATTCTCCCTTCTAAATCTTCATACTCTTTCCCGTAAGCCGCCCTCGCCACAGGATGCCATACCTGCGGCAAAAACTTGTATCTTCTCCCCTGCGGGCTTCATCTGTCCCTGCAAAACGGTCAGCCGGTTTCCTTATCCTGTCTGTCCGCATAAACAGTATAATCGACTTTACACAAAATGGAAAGTCTTTTTTTATCTCTTTAACATGGCATCTATATATTTTCCTGTATAAGAGTTCTCGTTTTGTGTTATCTCTTCAGGCGTACCGCAGGCAACCACAGTTCCGCCTTTATCTCCTCCTTCGGGTCCGATATCAATGATATAATCCGCCGTCTTGATCACATCCAGATTGTGTTCGATCACGATGACCGTATTCCCGTCACCAGACAGTCTGCGCAGAATTTCCGTCAGCTTATGAACATCCGCGAAATGCAGTCCTGTCGTCGGCTCGTCAAGAATATACACCGTCTTCCCGGTACTTCTCTTGCTCAGCTCGCTGGCAAGCTTGATCCTCTGCGCCTCACCGCCCGACAGTTCTGTGGACGGCTGACCCAGCCGGATATAGGAAAGCCCCACATCATTGAGCGTCTCCATCTTCCTGCGGATGCTCGGCACATGAGCAAAGAACTCCAGTGCCTCCTCCACGGTCATGTTCAGCACATCGTAGATGGTCTTTCCTTTATATTTGACTTCCAGCGTCTCACGGTTATAGCGCTTTCCTCCGCAGACCTCGCAGGGCACATATACATCCGGCAGGAAGTGCATCTCGATCTTTAAGATACCGTCTCCGGCACACGCCTCACAGCGCCCGCCCTTGACATTAAAGCTGAACCTGCCTTTCTTATATCCTCTGGACTTCGCGTCAGGAGTTGCCGCGAACAGATCCCGGATCAGGTCGAACACGCCGGTATATGTCGCCGGATTCGACCGGGGTGTCCGTCCAATGGGCGACTGATCAATGGCGATCACCTTGTCCACCTGGTCAAGTCCCTCAATCTTCCTGTGTTTTCCCGGAATAGTTCTTGCATGGTTCAGGTCATGGGCAAGCTTCTTATAGAGGATCTCATTGACAAGAGAGCTCTTTCCCGAACCGGAAACGCCCGTCACACAGGTCATCACTCCCAGCGGGAAGTTTACATTAATATTCTTCAGGTTGTTCTCCTGCGCCCCGATCACCTTCAGCCATCCTGTCGGCTGTTTCCTCTCCTTTGGCACCGGGATCTGGATCTTTCCTGATAAGTATGCCCCTGTGATGGAATTTTTATTTTTCATGATCTCCCGGGCATTTCCTACGGCAACGACCTCACCGCCGTGTTCACCTGCTCCCGGGCCGATATCCACGATATAGTCTGCCTCCATCATGGTATCTTCGTCATGCTCTACCACGATCAGTGTATTGCCGAGATCCCGGAGGTGCTTCAGCGTTGCCAGCAGCTTATCATTATCCCTCTGATGAAGTCCGATACTGGGCTCATCCAGGATGTACGCCACACCGACCAGACCGGAACCGATCTGCGTCGCAAGGCGGATCCTCTGCGCCTCGCCTCCCGACAGCGATCCCGTGGCGCGCGCCAGCGTCAGATAGTCAAGCCCCACATCCATCAGGAATTTGATCCTTGCTCTGATCTCCTTTAAGATCTGTCCGCCGATCAGCATCTGCGTCTCCGTCAGCGTCAGTTCCTCCAGAAATGTCTGCAGTTTTTCGATGGAAAGTGCAGTCAGTTCCGCGATGTTCTTCTCCCCGACCGTCACCGCAAGAGCGCCCGGCTTCAGTCTCTGTCCGCCGCAGGCAGAACAGGGCGTGATGTTCATGAATGTCTCATACTCTGCTTTCATTGCCTCAGAGCCTGTCTCGCGGTATCTCCGCTCTACATTTTTGATCAGACCTTCGAACGCCACATCATAGACACCCTCTCCGCGCTGTCCTTTATAATATACTTTGACAGATTTCCCGTTTGTCCCATGGAGCAGGACATCGTGGATCTTCTTCGGATATTTTTCAAAAGGCGTATCGAGATCAAAGCCGTATTCATTGCAGAGACCGTCCAGGATCGCCCGCGTAAAGCTTGATTTGTCCGTACAGGACTGCCAGCCCATCACCGCGATGGCGCCCTCATTGATGGACAGGGACGGATCGGGTATCATCAGTTCTTCCGCAAACTCCATCTTATAGCCAAGTCCGAAACACTCCGGACACGCTCCAAAGGGATTATTAAAGGAAAAGCTTCTCGGCTCGATCTCCTCTATGCTGATCCCACAGTCCGGGCAGGAAAAACTCTGGCTGAAATTCAGCGGCTCCCCGCCGATCACATCCACCACAAGCAGTCCTTCCGCAAGGTGGAGAACACTCTCCACAGAGTCTGTCAGTCTCTTTTCAATCCCCGGTTTCACCACAAGACGATCCACAATGATCTCAATGTTGTGCTTAATATTCTTATCCAGGGTGATGTCCTCGGACAGCTCATACATATTGCCGTCCACTCTCACACGCACATATCCGCTGCGCTTCGCGCGCTCGAACAGCTTTGCATGGGTTCCCTTGCGCCCTCTCACTACCGGAGCAAGAAGCTGGATCCTCGTCCCTTCCGGGAGCGCCATGATCTGATCCACCATCTGATCCACGGTCTGTTTCACGATCTCCCGTCCACATTTCGGACAATGCGGGATCCCCACTCTGGCGTAGAGGAGGCGGAAATAATCATAAATCTCCGTCACAGTCCCCACCGTAGAACGGGGATTGTGGTTCGTTGACTTCTGGTCAATCGAGATCGCAGGAGACAGTCCTTCAATACTTTCTACATCCGGCTTCTCCATCTGTCCTAAGAACTGTCTCGCATAGGAGGAGAGAGACTCCATATAGCGCCTCTGACCTTCCGCATAGATCGTGTCAAAGGCAAGTGAAGACTTTCCCGATCCGCTAAGGCCCGTCAGGACGACCAGCTCATTGCGGGGGATATCCACGTCGATATTCTTCAGATTATTTTCATTTGCGCCCCGGATCTTGATGTATCTCCGGGCATCCATCTTTGTTCCCATGTATATTCTATGATTCCTTCCTATCTCTTCTCTGTCATATCGTCTCTGTTATATCGTCTCTATTATATTTTCTTCGTTATTGGTCAGTCGATTTGATCTTTGAGCGTCTTTACTCCAGATCGTTCAGCATTTTTTTCAGATCTA
>DWXK01000072.1 GCA_019119205.1 Candidatus Mediterraneibacter intestinavium | reverse complement strand
ATAACTATTCACAACGAAAATATCTTTTTCCTCTATATCATAAGATTGACTGTCGATAAAAATAACTCCTGTCCCTTCCAACACAAAAGCTATTTCCAGCCATTTATGCCATAATAATTTTTCATTTTTAAAATCATTTACTGCAACCTGATATTTTTCCATCTGCTTTCTCCCTATTAAAATGTTTTCCCGATACTTCTGTTTTGGTTCAAAGTATAAAAGGCTCCGTAAAGAGCGGAGCCTTTAAGAATCCGGATTTTGTCCGGACTTCTCTATATGATCAATCATATAAACTGATTCCTAACGGCATCATACTCATAGTCGATCATGCCAAGCTTCTCCATCAGTTCTTCCTTCTCTATCTGCATGTCGTCGCACATGGCGTCGAGAGACGGATAAAAGTCTCTCAGCTTTGTGTTGACGACTCCCAAAAGTATCACCGGATCTCCCGGAAGTCCTGTGAGCATCGTATCATTCCTTTCTCTGTTATGATCAGTCTCACGCGGATGTCATGAGACTCAGACGGGATCCTGTCTGCGATCTGGACAGAATATGCCAGCGCAACTCTCGGCACGGACGGATATTCTGCCAGATATGTATCGTAAAATCCGCCGCCGTATCCCAGCCTTGCTCCTGTCGTATCAAACGCGGCTCCCGGCATGATGAACAGGGTCTGTTCTCCCGGGACCGCTTTGCGCTCTTTCGCCCCTGACGGTTCGGGTATCCCCATGAACCCGGGGTTCAGTTCTTCCATGCTGTCAATGTAATAGAAACTCATACGCCGCTTTCCTTCCACTTTGGGGACCGCGGCTTTTTTCCCCTGGGCAAGGGCGCCCCGGAGGATCTGTAATGTGTCTGCCTCCTCCCGGAAAGAAACATAGCTGAAGATCTCTTCTGCCTCCTTCCAGAGAGGGCAGGAAAAGAGCAGCCCTGCCATCACCTGACCGGCACTCTGCCGTTCTTCTGGTGATAAGGCTGCCCTCAACGCAAGCTTCTGCTTTCTAATGACCTTTCTTTGTTCCATATTTCTCACCGAGATTTACAACTGTCCCATCCTTCTCTTCGACGTCGATATTGTTAAGCTGGCTCTTTAAATTGCGGCGTATCAGTTCAAGATACTCCTGACGCAGGATCTTCTGTTCACTGCGCTCTGCGTCTGTCAGCCCTTCCGCCTTGGATTTTCTGTATAATTCATTGATGCGGTCTATCTTCTCTTTTTCCATACCGTTCTCCATTCCGCCGCACATATCCCTGCGGCATGCCAATTCCTCTTTTGCTTCCTGTTATAAAGCTACACCGCATTATACACTATTCTCCCCGATTCGTCCAGAGCATCGTTCAGCTGGAATAGTTCTCCAGGAAGGCATAGAGTTCCTCCGCCGTCTCCACGTATTTTCCGGAGGCGACTTCCTGCTGTACCTCATCCGGAAGGTCCGTGAGCGGGATCTCCGTAAACTCATAGATCGTCGTACCGTCGCTGAGATAGACGACCACATAGCCCTGCAGTTCGCTCAAATAGAAACCTTCTTCCTGTACCGCGCTGCCTTCCGCTGAGATGCTCTCGGTGGTGGGCGCTTCTTCTGAACGCGCAGCCTGCCTGTCCATGACATGCCGGTAACTGATCTGATAACCTGCCGTGAGCAGGACAGCAGCAAAAAGAAGGACACAGATAAAGCCAATCATGTATTTCTTCTTCATAAGGACTCCACCTCTTTTTTCATACAGTATTGGCTTTTTCTGATCTTTTATTCATTTCATTTATTTTTCAGCTATTCTGTTTCAGAGATCTCTTCAGGGAGAAGATGGAACTTCCGGCAATATCTGAGGATCCTCACTCCCATAGGCAGATCCTTGATATCCTGCTCGGACAATGTGCCGATCCTGAGTACTACCACCGCATAGACCGCGACTGCGGCCAGGATCGAGAGCGTCGTTGCGATAAACCTTCCGCCGATGACAAGATCAAGGACAAGGTGTACCGCATAGGTCACAACGCCCATGACCGCCGCTGCGATAAATGGTTTGACAAATGTTCTCACGATGTCGATCCGGTATCCGCAGACCTTGCGGATCTTCAGCTGGTTCAGGATGCACATGCACAGCGCGAACACAATATTTCCGCCTACCAGAGCATAGACATTCATCCGGAATACGATCATCATGATACAGAACGCAGCCAGATGCACTCCAAGCGCGATCCCCGCATTCTTCGCCGGCGCCGTCATATGGTTCAGCCCGTGAAGGACGGAGTTGGACACAGATGACAGGCTGTAAAGAACTACCACGACCGCACCGGACATGAGCAGATATGCCGGCGTGGCGCTCGCGTCATTATAAAGGAGCACCATCAGCGGCGAGGCGAGGACAAAGTATCCCACACAGCTCGGGATCGCGATCACCATGGTCAGCCGGAATGTCTGATTGATCTTATTATGTACCTGCTTTCTTGTCCCGTTTGCCACCACTGCCGTGAGGCTTGGCACCACAGAGGCGCCGAGGGCATTGGCGATCGCCATGGGGACATTGATCAGCGTATCATATTTTCCTGTATAGATGCCCTGGAGAGCCATGTACTCTGCTTCTTCAAATCCCTGTGCGCTCATCACATGGTTGAAGATCGTAAGGTCGATGATCTGGTTGATATTATAGACCGCGGTGCTGAATATGACAGGGACTGCCGTAAATATCAGAGCTTTTAAGATTGCGGAGTAACTTTCCTGATGTTTTGAGTGGTCCCGTTTCAGCTGTTTTTTAATCAGCCCTTTATAGAGCCAGAGTACGAACAGCAGGAACAGAAGCCCGGCAAGCGCGCCAAGCACAGTCCCGAGAGTACTTCCCGCTGCGCCGTAAGCCGGTCCCAGCAGTTCCTCTCCTGTTTCCTGTCCCGTCCGCGTCCCCACGCCGATCAGGATACTCGCGCCTACGATACTTACCACAGCGTTGATGATCTGTTCCAGGATCTGGGAGATCGCTGTGGGCACCATAGTCCCGAGTCCCTGAAAATATCCCCGGATGACCGCCATGACCGCCACGATCAGGAGTCCCGGTGCCAGCACCCGGAGGGCGTATACACTTAAAGGTGAGCGCATCGCATAAGTTGAGATCGCTCCGGCTCCGAAAAAGATCGCAAGGGAGATCACCAGACCTACTGCGACCGCAAACACAAGGGAACATACGAACACGCGGAATGCGTTTCTCTTCTGGCGCACCGCCAGCCGGGCGGAGACCAGTTTTGAGACTGCAGTCGGAAGGCTGAACGAGGAGAGCATGAGCGCGATCGCATAAACCTGGTAGGCGTAGCCGTAAAATCCGTTTCCCTCGTCCCCCAGTATATTGGTCAGAGGGATCCGGTAGACCACGCCGATGATCTTGGTCAGGACCGCAGCCGCTGCAAGGATCGCCCCCTGAACAAGGTAATCGTCTTTTTTGGCACTTCTTTTTTTTGTCTTCGGTGTCTCAGCCATAAATGAAATGTCCTCCTTATCTCCTTCTCATCAGCGAGGGATCTGTACCTTCTCCATGATCCTGCGCTGCCGCTCCTCCATGATCCTGCGTTCTTCCTCCTCCATATGGTCATATCCGAAAAGATGGAGCATACTGTGTGCGATGAGAAACGCATATTCTCTCTTAGGAGAATGTCCGTACTGCTCTGCCTGGCTCAGCACCTTATCCTTGGAGATCACGATGTCGCCCAGTATCAGTTCGCCGGATTCAGGATCAAAAAGTTCCTCCCGCTCCTCGTCGATCCCGGAGAGATCTCCTGGCGTCTCATATTCCAGCATAGGAAAAGACAGCACATCCGTCGCCCGGTCGATCTGACGGAATTCCAGGTTCATTTTATGGATCTCTTCGTCCGTTGTGAGCAGAAGGCTCACTTCCGCCTCATAGGGACACTCTTCCAGTTCCAGCGCAGCTTCGACGACGGAGCGCGCTGTTTCTTCTACATCAAAAGGAAGGGCACTTCCGCCCTCCTCCTCAATAAACAGGCTCATGCTTTTCTCCTTCTTCCGCCCTTTGATCCGGCGGATTTCTTCTCATATTCCTCGTATGCTTTGACGATCTTCTGGACAAGCGGATGCCTTACCACATCTTTGCTCGTCAGAGTACAGATGCTGATCCCTTCCAGCCCTTTGATCACTTTCACCGCCACATCCAGGCCGGAGACAGTGCCGGAGGGGAGGTCTTTCTGGGTAGAATCCCCTGTGATGACGACTTTGGATCCGAACCCGATACGGGTCAGGAACATCTTCATCTGCGCCGGCGTCGTGTTCTGAGCCTCATCCAGTATGATGAAAGCGTTGTCAAGAGTCCTTCCTCTCATATAGGCAAGGGGCGCCACCTCGATCAGCCCTTTCTCGGAATTCCGAAGGAATCCCTCAGCCCCCATGATCTCATAGAGCGCATCATACAGCGGTCTCAGGTAAGGATCTATCTTACTCTGCAGGTCTCCCGGAAGGAAGCCCAGCTTTTCCCCTGCTTCTATAGCGGGTCTTGTCAGGATGATCCGGTTTACTTCATTGCGCTTGAACGCCGTGATCGCCATCGCCATGGCAAGATAAGTCTTTCCTGTCCCGGCAGGCCCCAGCCCGAACGTGATCATGTCATCTCTTATCGCATCCACATATCTCTTCTGTCCCAGGGTCTTCGGTTTGATCGGTTTTCCCTGGAGCGTATGGCAGATCAGGTCCTTATCGATCGCAACGATCCCCTCCTCCTGGTCTTCAAAGACGAGAGAGATCGCGTAGTCAACATTCTGCTCACTTATGGTGTTCCCCCTTTTTGAGAGTTCGACAAGCTGGGTGAGGACACGCAGCACTTTCTGCGCGGCAGTATTTTCCCCCACGATCTTCGTCTTCCCGTCCCGTGCGATCAAAGTGACATGAAATGTCCTCTCAAGCTTTTTCGCATATGCATCGAACTGTCCGAACACATTCGCCTCGTGTTCGGCAGGTATATCAATCATCAGTTCCGCCAGACTCATCCTGTTCTTCGTTCCTTTCAATCGTTAATATTTCCGTATCTGTTTCCCGGGTTATCCGCTGATTCAGATAAAGAGTCCCGGAAGCATCCGCAGAATCCGCATCTATGTGTATTTTAACATCATTTCCCCGGATTTGGATACCTTTTTCTTCCAGCCCCGCGCAATATCGCCCGAATCTGCCGCTCAGCTCCTGCCGGAGTTCTTCCTCTGTGTAGCTTTTTTTCACAAACGAATAAGATCCTGCAGACTCATATCCAAAAGAGAAAGGAAGGTAAAAGTTCTCTCCAAGCTTCAGCTGCCTTTCCCATGTGGTGAGGTCGGAATGTTCATACGGATTCTTTACCGTCCCCGCTGAGATCTTCCAGTCAGAGATCTTTACATAAAAACGGTATCTTCTCTTTCCGTCATAGATCTTTGCCTGATAGGTCAGAGGCATGGTATCGGAATATGCCATTTCCGTATCTGCATAGATGTCGGCGTCCGAATGCTGATACTGATATCCCACGGTCTCCCCGCTGTCATCCAGCACTTCGATCCTTCCCGATACGAGCAGATCGCCCGCTTTGACTTCATCCCCCACATGCACCTGGGGCACCCCTGAACGGGTGATGATCTTTGTGATCACGCCGTCGCTCTCAGCGACCAGGTCAGCCGGGGAATCATCCTCTTCAGTCTCCTCCGTGAAGGTATCTTCGTTCTCTTTGACCTGAACCTTCAGGCGGCTCCCATCTATGGATGCGGAAACCCATACTATATCATTATATTCCTTTCTGATCGCTTTTACAATACCGGAACAGTCAACCTGGCTTTTACGCATGAACGGCGCCACTCCATTTTCAGCAAGAAATTCTGTCAGCGTCTCGTCCGTCCACTTTTCATTTCCCTCAAAATGAATGTCCCATATGAACAGAGAATATGTTTTCAGCAGGATGATACACAGCAGGATCCCCGCAAAGAGCAGTTTCCTGTTCCGATAACGTTCCAGAAAAAACGGGAATCCGCACCGCTCGACGATGACTGCCCGGGTGCGTGTTTTTCTCGCAAAAGGACGGATCTTTCGGAATCCGGAGAGGGTCATGCACATTTCATATGCATTTCCGGCAGGGATCAGTCCCCACAGGACGATATGGTGAAAACAGCAGAGGTTCAGGAAACGTTCCGGAGAATACCCCTCGATCCGGATCCGGACATAGCCCCTGAGCCAGCGCAGCAGGGATCTGATCAAGACGTTTCCCTCCCCTCACCGAATTCAAGAGAGACCACGCTGCCGGTGACCTTCATCTCATCATTTGTGTAATATTCGATCTGAAGGCGCTTCCCGTTCAGTTTGACCTGACCGCTTTTTGTCTGTACCCGGATCAGGGTATCCGTATATTCTATAATGCCTCGGTAATTCTCGATGCATACCTCATTCCTTCCAAGTATCGTGATGACAGACGCGCCAAGCACGACATCTTTCGGCATACTTGCAGCCGAGGCGAGCCGTTCCCGGATATGATCTTTTTCCATAAAAATGCCACACATACGCCCTTTATAAACAGTATATGTGCGGCACTTTCTGTCCTATTCTTTTGATCTTTCATCCGTTCTCAGTCAGATGATCTCTTTGATCAGCGGTTCCGGGACCGGCTTTTCTTCTGCAACTGTATATGCCTCCAGAAGACGTTTCTCTGCCTCTTTCACCTTATCCCGGCTGTTGGCATGGATCACTGCCAGAGGCTCTCCTTTCCGGATGTACTCCCCCTTTTTTCTGAGCAGGACCACACCCACGGCAAGATCGATCTCACTTTCTTTTGTTTCCCTGCCTCCTCCCAGCAGAAGGCTGATCCTTCCGATCTCTTCGGTGAGGATATCGCTCACATATCCTTCCCTGTCAGAGAGGACCTCCTCCTGATACTTCGCTGCAGGCAGGCGTTCCGGATGTTCCGCCTCCTCCGGGTCGCCGCCCTGGGCACGGATAAATTCTTTAAATACCCGGAAGGCTTCCCCGTTCTCCAGATTCTCCTTGAGCATCTCTCTCGCCCGTTCCGGATCCGGCGCCTTTCCCGCTTTGACAGCCATCAGCGATCCAAGGGTGAGGACCAGGTCCTCCAGATCCTTTGGTCCTCTTCCCCGGAGTGTCTCAATTGCCTCCTTCACTTCCAGCGCATTCCCCACGGCATTTCCAAGAGGCTGGTCCATATCGGAGATCACAGCGGAAACATCTTTCCCCGCCAGTCTTCCGATACTTACCATCTCCTCTGCCAGTGCTTCTGCATCCTGGAATGATTTCATAAATGCTCCGTCCCCGGTCTTCACATCTAGGACGATCCCGTCGGCTCCGGATGCCAGTTTTTTGCTCATGATGCTTGACGCGATCAGGGACATCTGATCTACAGTCCCCGTCACGTCTCTCAGTGCATAAAGCTTTTTGTCCGCCGGGGCAAGGTTCGCGGTCTGACCCGCTATGGCGATATGGATAGTATTGACATTGCGGATGAACTCTTCCGGCGTCAGGTCAGTCCGAAACCCGGTAAAACTCTCCAGCTTGTCGATCGTGCCGCCGGTATGCCCCAGTCCCCTGCCGGACATCTTTGCCACAGGGACTCCCAGCGACGCGACCAGAGGAGCCAGAACGAGGGAAGTCTTGTCCCCCACGCCTCCGGTGCTGTGTTTATCCACTTTGATCCCGTGTATCCCGGACAGGTCCAGCACATCTCCGCTGTGCGCCATGGCAAGGGTAAGTTCCTTCGTCTCCTCGTCTGTCATGCCCACAAAACAGATCGCCATCATCATGGCGGACATCTGGTAATCCGGGATATTTCCGGCAGTATATTCCCGGATCATCCAGTGTATCTCCTCCGAAACCAGTTCACCGCCCCGTTTCTTCTTTACGATCAGGTCATACATGTTCATGGATCACCATTCTCCTTTCCCTCCGGATCTGACGGTCCGGCACTGTACTAATAGTCCAGGCAGGCACGCTCTGTCACGTAAGGTCTTACATAGGTATCCGCCACTGCAACATGCGCCGGATGCTCCGCGTAGACAGCAATATCCTCCGCCTTTTCAAGAGTGGTCACCAGCGCCACGTCATGGGTGCTGGATGAGAGCGGCTCCTCTACAAATTCCACGGTGAGAAGCCCCGGTACTTTTCCTACCAGTGCTGCCAGATTGTCCTTCATCGCCTTTTTCAGCTCCGGCTTTCTCTCCTCCCCGATCTCGGGTTTAAATTTCCACATTACGATATGATGTACCATGTCCTTGTTTCTCCTTTCGCTTTTTCTTCTCTTTTATCGCCACAGTTCACTGCAGCCTTTTTATCCTCTGAAATTTTTGCCGTAACAGTAGTAGACAAAATAGATCTCTGAGATATACAGGATGACCGTGATGGCGAGCATCAGTGCTCCTTCCCAGCTTTTAAGAAGTTCCCGGAATAACCACAGGTTCGCGGTGAAAAAGATCAGCACCGGTATCCCTATATAGGACAGCGCACGGTATCTGCGATACTTTTTCTCCGACATTCCTTCGGGGATATAATCTTCCGGGTGGACCATCTCACAGTGTACCGTGATCCCGTACCGTCCCGAAGTACGGTAAGCCCAGTATTCGATGCCGTCCATCATGAAACGGGGCGACATACCTTCTTTGGTGATCACGATATTGAGATTTTCCTGATCCGCAAATTTCAGCAGTTCCTCTGTGAACTCCCTCGGATTCCTGCAGGGAGCGTCCGGCATAAAAGAGAATTCCCTTTCCATCTCCGATTTTACCACAGCAGCGTAATCCTCTGCAATCTTTGCGAATACCGATCCTTCTCTTTCCTTCTCCCTGATCCTCTCCAGGCAGCTGTCAACGTCCAGTTCCGCAAGCTGCGATTCCTGTATTGTCCCGCAGAATTCCAAAGCGGCATCCAGCTTTTCCTTCTCGGATTCAAGGCGGCTGATCTGTGCCGTTATCGCTTCGTCCAGTGTGACGCTCCCCTCCAGAAGCCGTTTGATATCTGCCAGAGGCATATCAAGCTTCCGGAAGAGCAGGATCATCTTCAGCCTGTCAACATCCTCGTCCGAGTATTCCCGGTAAGAGTTCTTTTTGTTGCGCTCCGGAGCCAAAAGCCCCTTTCTTTCATAATACCGGATGTTCTGTTCTGTGATCCCGGTGATCAGAGAAACTTCTTTTACTGACTTCATACAAACACCCCCATCTGAAAAAGTTTATACTAAAAGTTATTTCTTACCTTTTTTATAAGCCCTGTACCAGGTATAAAGTCAATAAATATCACGCGATTTTATTTCTTTTTCCGTTCTTTTCCTGTAAAATGGTCCAGATCGATCTGATACACCGCTGTCCGTTCCAGCATCTCCGGCAGGAATCTGATATCTGTTCCGGGAGCCATGTGTTCCATGATCCTGGTCAGCCCATGGACCTTCTCATCATCCTTTGTCAGCATCCGTATCGTCCCGTTTCCCATGATGCTCCGATAGGCATAGGAATAACTGCAGGTATAATCTCCTTTGATGACTTCATGCCGGCAGTCCATCTCCACCGCGACAGAAGAGTTTTGGGCAAATGCATCCGCCTTTCTTCCCTCTTTCGCGCCGTGGATATACAGCCTGAGTCTCATCCCGTCCACATCCGGGAAAAACTCAAAGCCGTAATTAACCGGGACGATGAACATTCCTTCTTCATCCATGATACCCAGCCGGACTACCTCACATTCCTCCAGGATCTCCCGGAAGGTCTCCGGATCTGTGATCTCTCTTTTATAAAGGCGCATCCCTCTCATTCCATGTACCTCCTTGTCCCACATTATGTATCAGCAGGATCAGCCCGGGTTCAGCATATTCAGGATCATCAGGATCACCACCACGGCAAAGATGATCTGCCCTACCCTCTCTGATCCCAGATGGACTTCCTCAAATTCTCTCGGATAGTCAAAGATATCCGGATCGCTCCGGTGTTCTTTCCACTGAAACTCCTCCAGGTAATGCTTCCACCCGCTCTTGTCCGTATATACGGTCACCCGGTCTGAACCGAGATAACGGTGGATCGGGCGGCGGTATCCCTGACTCTGGATCCGGCTGGATATCCCGGTATCGGGATCTGTCATCTCAACCTCCAGATAATAGTATCTCCGGTATCTCAGCTGGCGGTGTTTCCCGGTCGAATAATAGGGTACATCCTGACGGGTGATCCCGACGATCTTTCCGCGGCAGGAATCTCCGTGAGCGATCGCATCGCTTCTCTGTCTCCGATAAAAAAGGGCCCGGCGGATACTGGTGACCGCCTGATACGGCATCATAAGTCCCGCTGCAAGAAAGACGAGAAAGATAGTCTGAAACCCACTTTGAAATATAAAACTTCCTATCGCACTATACCACAGCACAGAAAAGAGAAGGGTCGCCACTACGCCTCCCATCTCTTCCTCCGCCGGGCGTATCACTCGTTTCAATATTCTTCCCACCTTCCTCGCTTTCTCCTTCGTGAACGGGCTTCCATCCGTCTGCGCCGCTCCAGTTCAAGCTGTCGTTCTCTTTCCAGCCTCCGTTCTCTCCGGATACGCCTCCTCTCCATCATCCGCGCGGGAGCCAGCAGCGTCCAGCAGACGACACGGACACAGATGATGCCGGCAAACACACCGATACTGTCGATCCCCACATCGCGGACCGAAGGACCGCGCCCTTCTACAAAGGACTGGTGATACTCATCCCCGCAGGCAAAGCCCACACAGATCAGCCCTGCCACGAGCATGAGCGGAAATCCTCTCAGCCCGTAGACATAGAACGGAAAGGAAACTGTGACCGCAAGGATAAAATACTCTGTCATGTGAGCTGCCTTTCTCACAGGATATTCGATATCGTAGGCAAGCTGGTCGATCTCCCACTCTTCCAGATCTTTCTGAAGGACTTCATTTCCGATCTCCACGATCTTATGGCTCACTTCGTAACTCAGGTTCCCGGAATCAGTCCCGCTCTGAGCTGAGAAAGAAAAGATGATATACATCATGACAAGCGCCGGAAGGAACGACAGCGGTTTCATCACAAAGACGATCAAGTCTCTTATCATATTCATACACCCCTTGTGCAAGAAACATTTTTCAGGTCAAAACCGTACCTTACTGACATACAGCCGGTACAAAATATGTTTTATCATACTCCCGTCAAACCATAAAATCAAGTCTTCTGTCCTGCCGGAGCCCCCTCAGGCTTTCTGATCCAGCTCCCGGATCACACTCTCACTTGCCTGCATCACAAAAACAGACGTGCCGAGTGCGACACAGGGAAGCACGACTTTGGGCTGAAGCCCGATGTTCTTCTTTTTGATCTTCAGAGTTGTCTTCTTTCCGCAGAGGAACCATACGACCCAGATGCATGACAGCGCCTGTGAGATGATCGTTGCCAGAGCTGCTCCGCGCACATCCATATTAAATCCGAAGATAAAGATCGGATCCAGGATGATATTCGAGACTGCTCCGATCAGGACGGAGAGCATTCCTGTCTTGGCAAATCCCTGGGCTGTGATAAAGGAGTTCATGCCAAGGGTGACTTCAACGAAGATCGTCCCCAGAGCATAAATGTTCATGTAATTTACGCCGTACTCGATGGTATTTTCACTTGCTCCGAATGCCATGAGAAAATCCCGGTTCCAGATCAGCAGTATCACAGTCAGGATCACAGAGATGATGATCTGCAGCGTGAAACAGTTGCCCAGAATCTTCTCCGCAGACTCGTTGTCCTTTTTTCCCATATAGATTGAAGCCCGGGGCGCGCCGCCGTATCCGACTAAAGCGGCAAATGCAGAAACGATAAGGATCAGAGGCATACACACGCCTACGCCTGTGAGCGCCGTCGCTCCAATCTCCGGAATATGACCGATATAGATCCGGTCAACGATATTGTACAGCATATTGATAAGCTGTGCGGCAACCGTGGGCAGCGCCAGTCTTAAAAGCAGTTTTCCGATCGGTTCTTTCCCAAGAAATTCTTTATCATCTTTCACGATCATCTTCTCCTCTCTTCAGCCCGTTTTACATTTTCAAAATGTCTTGATCTTAATTTCTCATACGTCCGGTATTCTTCTTCCGAGAACCCCTCGAACATGATATCCCAGTAATCGTTCTGTACTTTTGTGATATCCTTGATCACGGAGGCTGCTTCCGGCGTGATCTTTAAATGGATCTTCCGCCGGTCCTGTTTATCCTGCTCCCTCGAAAGGAGTCCCTTTCCGATCAGAGAGTCTACTGCTTTAGATACCGCCCCTTTGGACAGCATCTTCAGTTCCGAAATGTCAGCTGCAGTATCTTTTTCAGGATTATTTTTCAGAAA
>DWXK01000071.1 GCA_019119205.1 Candidatus Mediterraneibacter intestinavium | reverse complement strand
CTGGCGGAGATCGAATTCCCGGATGAAGAGTCTGCACGCGCTTATCAGCCGCCGCAGTGGCTGGGGGAGGATGTCACTTTTTCCACGGCATATCACAACAGCACTCTGAGCCTGCTGTGACTATGCCGGTTCGGGCTTCCCGTGCTTTGGCAACATTCTGTTGCTTTTCATCCATATATTTCACTTTGTTGCATATTTCCTATCAGCACAGGAAAAATTGATATAATATGACAGATCAACTCACCGATTTTTCTTGTAAACGGAGGTATTCCTGTGGCGAATGTGCAACTGGTGGACAATCTGCGCCGTCTCAGAGACGAACACAACTACACACAGCTCCAGCTCAGTAAAAAGCTGAACATCTCCCGACAGGCATACTCCAATTATGAGACCGGGAAGCGCATTCCCGATATCGAGACGCTGCTCCGTCTGACTGATATCTACGGGATCAGCCTGGAAGACCTGATCGCACGTCCTTTTACCCGTATGTCAAATACGGCTGTATCCCGGGAAGACAGGGTTCCCTATACTCCGGGGCTTGTGATCAAAAGCGGAGATACGATATACCTTACGGATGAAGAACTTCTTCTGCTGCGATATTACCGCAGCGCCTCTTCTGATGACAGACGGCTCGCCCGCAAGGTGCTCAACCTTCCGGACGAATGACCGATCAACGTTTTAAAAAGGGGACAGGTCCTTTCTTATATGGACCCGTCCCCTTTGCTATTCTCTTTACTGTTCTGTATCCTTTTCCAGGAGATGGTCCATCAGCCGGTATCCTTTCTCCACAAAGACGCCTGTCTGTTTCCCTGTTTTCTCACTGTATGTATCCATTCCGGCGATATACTCCGTACTGTCGTAAAGAAGATACGGGATCGGGTCGGAAGTATGAGTCCGCACCCGGACCGGTGTTGGATGATCCGGCAGGATAAGCATCCTGAAATCTGTTCCGGCGTCCTCAAGTGCCGTTCTCACCGGTCCGATGATCTGTTCATCGATCCGCTCGATCGCTGTGATCTTATCCTGAAAGCTTCCCTGATGCCCCATCTCATCCGGCGCCTCAATATGTACGTATACAAAGTCATATCCGTCCTCTGTGAGCGCCTTCACAGCTGCCTGCGCCTTGCCTGCATAGTTTGTATCCAGTCCGCCGTTGGCGCCTTCCACGACGATGTTATCCATTCCGGCTCCCACTGCGATCCCTTTCAGAAGATCAACAGCAGAGATCATAGCCCCTTTCACTCCGTTCTTTTCCTCGAAAGATCTCAGAGCCGGGCGGGTGCCCGCACCCCAGAACCATGCCGAGTTGGCGGGGTTCTTCCCTTCTGTCCTGCGCCTTTTGTTCACCGGATGGTCCTTCAGGATATCATAGCTCTTCACCATCATTTCCCGGAGCACTCCATCTTCCGGCAGATACTCTCCGATCCGCTTCGTCAGGATATCATGAGGCGCCGTCAGTTCAGTCACTTTCCCATTCTTCTGGATCAGGAGATGACGGTAGCTGGTGCCCACATAGAACGTATATCCTTCCCGTTTCACCCCCTCACTCAGCGCTGACAGAAGTTCTGCCGCTTCCTCCGTGCTGATCTCGCCGGAACTGTGGTCCAGTATATGCCGGTCTTCGTACCTCTCTTCCTCCTCGGAAAGGGTGACAAGGTTACACCGGAAAGATACATCATCCAGAGCCATATCCGCACCGATGCTCAGCGCTTCCAGTGGAGACCTTCCTGTGTAATACTCCTTCGGATCATAACCGATCACGGAAAGGTTCGCTGTATCGCTTCCCGGAGCCATGCCTTCCGGCACAGTCCGTACCATACCGATCTCGGAAACCTTGGCAAGACTGTCCATATTCACCGTACGAGCCGCTTCCAGCGGGGTCCTTCCTCCCAGTTCCTCCAGCGGTTCATCCGCCATACCGTCACACAAAACAACAATATATTTCATCTTTCCTGCCTTTCAAACTGCAGCAGTCCAGCCATGACTGGCTGGACTGTCACCTGCTATCTCAATCTTCTGCGCGTATCATGCTGATGACACCGCCGAACTCCTCAGCCTTCTTCAGGTACTCTCCCTCTGTCATGGACTCTGTCAGGTAACCGAACTCACCGTCAAGTCCGTCCACACAGACCGCTTTCCCCGGACCGAAGCATTTTTCTGTTTCTGCTCTTCTCTCTTCCACGTTTCCGCTGATCCGGATAAAGAAGCGTCTGGATGTGTCTTCGATCGGCTCAAGCTCAAGCTTTTCGCTCTTCCACATGGTCATGATATTCCTGTGGAGGTGCTTTGCCTCATCCACCACGTCCGCGACCACTGCGCTCGCTGTCGGAAGTTTTCCCGCTCCGCTGCCATAGAACATGGCATCGCCCAGCATGTTTCCTCTTACAAAGACAGCGTTAAATACATCGTCTACATTGTACAGCGGATGTTCCTTTCCAAGCAGGAAAGGAGCAACGATCGCATGGAGATGGTCGTCATGGCGCTTGCTGGAAGCCAGAAGTTTGATCGTCATCCCCATCTCTTTTGCATACATCATGTCTTCCTTTGTGATCTTTGTGATCCCTTCCGTATGGATGTCCTCGAAATCCACCTGCTGTCCTGAGATGAGCGAGGACAGGATAGCGATCTTACGGCAGGAATCATATCCTTCCACATCCGCTTCCGGATTGCGCTCCGCATACCCTTTCTCCTGCGCCTCTTTGAGTACCTCCGCATAGTCGGCACCCTCATAGAACATCTTCGTCATCACATAGTTGGTCGTTCCGTTCAGTATCCCTGTGATCTCCTCGATCTCATCTGCCGTCATGCAGGAGTTGAGCGCGCGGATGATCGGGATACCGCCGCCCACGCTCGCCTCAAAGAGGAAGTTGATCTCCCTCTCACGCGCGATAGAGAGCAGTTCCGCACCGTGTTTTGCGACAAGGGCTTTGTTGGAAGTCGCCACGCTCTTCCCCGCTTCCAGGCAGCGTTTCACATAAGTATACGCAGGCTCGATCCCGCCCATCACTTCCACCACGATCCGGATATCCGGGTCATTTATGATCGTCTCAAAATCATGGACGATCTTTTCCTGTACCGGATCTCCCGGGAAATCCCTCAGATCCAGCACATATTTCACATTGATCTCATCTGCGGCACGCTGGGTGATGATCTTTTTGTTCCGCTCCAGGACTTCCACCACTCCTGATCCTACCGTGCCGTATCCCATCACTGCTATATTTACCATTACTTCCTCCCTTTCTGTGCTTCTGCGGTCATGCTCAGATAGGCATTGATAAACGGATCGATGTTCCCGTCCATGACACTGCCCACATTGCTGATCTCCGCATTTGTCCTGTGGTCCTTCACCATGGTGTAAGGCTGCATGACATAAGACCGTATCTGGTTGCCGAAATTGATATCCTTCACTTCACCCCTGATATCAGACATCTTTTCTGCCTGTTCCTGCTGTTTCATCATATACAGCTTGGACTTGAGCATCTGCATCGCCTTGTCCTTGTTCATATGCTGTGAACGCTCATTCTGGCACTGTACCACGATCCCTGTCGGCAGATGCGTGATCCTGACCGCGGAGGATGTCTTGTTGATATGCTGTCCGCCGGCGCCGCTGGAACGGTACGTATCGATCTTCAGGTCATCGTCATTGATCTCGATGTCGATATCTTCCTCGATATCCGGCATCACATCACAGGAGGCAAAAGACGTCTGCCTCTTTCCCGCGGAATTGAACGGTGAGATCCTGACAAGCCGGTGCACCCCCTGTTCGGAGCGGAGATACCCGTAGGCATTCTCCCCGTTCACCTGGAATGTCACACCCTTGATGCCTGCCACGTCGCCTTCCAGATAATCCAGCACTTCCACACCGTAATTTTTCTTCTCCGCCCACCGTGTATACATTCGGTACAGCATATTTGTCCAGTCGCAGGACTCTGTCCCGCCCGCCCCGGCATGGAGCGTGACAATGGCGTTATCCCTGTCATATGGACCGGTCAGCAGCGTCCCGATGCGCAGTTCCTCGAAACTCGCCTCGAACTGCTCCAGTTCCTCTGCAATGCCGGCTACTGTATCCTCGTCGGCGTCCTCCTCACTCATCTCGATGAGCAGGGACATATCCTCGTAGTCTGAATACAGTTTCTCGATCTGTTCCACAGAATCCTGAAGGCCTTTCAGTTCCTTCATCACCTGCTGGGAGGCTTCCGGGTTATCCCAGAACCCCGGTTCTTCAATCCTTTTCTGTAATTCTTCGATCCTTAACTTCTTTGAAGCCAGGTCAAAGTGAATCCCTCAAATCTTTCAGCGGTTCTTCATATGCGCCCAGTCTGGACTTTAATTCATCTATTAAAACCACCTTGATCACCTCTTTCATATTTTAAATATATTTTCAGTAAAGCGAATCTTCGCTTTGCCTTTTAAATTGCAGGCACAGACTTGACCGTTGCAGTCCGCGCCCGGATGCTGCCCGCTTACGCAGTCTGTTTCCTGCCGCAGCACTGTTTGTATTTCTTGCCGCTTCCGCAGGGGCACGGATCGTTCGGGTAGATCTTCTTCGCTTCCCGTTTCTTCGGCGCGCGCACCGCGCTTTCATCCTTGTTTGTACCCGTCACCTTCGCGACTTCCTCACGCTCGACCTTCTGCTCCACACGGATGCGGAACAGGGTGCGCAGCGTGCTCTCTGCGATCATGTTCGTCATCTCTCCGAACATATCATATCCCATCATCTTATACTCTACCAGCGGATCTCTCTGGCCGTAAGCCTGGAGCCCGATTCCCTGGCGGAGCTGGTCCATGTCATCGATATGGTCCATCCATCTTGCGTCAATGACCTTCAGAAGGACGACACGCTCAACTTCCCTGAGCTGTTCTGCCTCCGGGAACTCTGCCTCTTTCGCCTCATAAGCCTTCACAGCACGCTCTTTTAACAGGTGCTTGAGTTCTTTCTGGCGCATATCCTGGCACTCTTCTGCTGCCGGAAGTTCAAGCTGCGGGATCACATTGTGGAGGTTCACGTCAAGCCCCTTCAGGTCCCACTCATCCGACTCGGCATCCGGAGCGGCAAAACGGTCTGTAACGTTCTCCACATACTCCGTGATCATACTGTAGATCGTATCTCTCATGCTCTCGCCGTCAAGTACCCGGCGGCGCTCGCCGTAGATGATCTCTCTCTGCTCGTTCATGACCTGGTCATACTCCAGCAGGTTTTTACGGATACCGAAGTTGTTGTTCTCTATCTTTTTCTGCGCCTTCTCGATGGCACTGGAAAGCATCTTGTGCTCGATCTGTTCTCCGTCTTCCACGCCCAGAGTATTGAACACATTCATCAGCTTCTCTGAACCGAACAGACGCATCAGGTCGTCTTCCAGCGAAATGTAGAAGCGGGATTCACCCGGGTCTCCCTGACGTCCGGAACGTCCGCGGAGCTGATTGTCGATACGCCTGGACTCGTGGCGTTCCGTACCGATGATCTTCAGACCTCCGGCTTTGCGGGCATCCTCATCCAGCTTGATATCAGTACCACGTCCGGCCATATTCGTCGCGATGGTCACTGCTCCGTGTACGCCGGCGTCCGCAACGATCTCAGCCTCAAGCTCATGGTACTTTGCATTCAGCACGTTGTGCTGGATCCCCTCTTTTTTGAGCATCTTGCTCAGCAGCTCGGATACCTCGATCGTGATCGTACCGACAAGGACCGGCTGTCCTGTCGCATGGGCTTCCTTTACCGCTTCGACCACAGCATGATATTTCTCCTTCTTTGTTTTATAAACGGCATCATCCAGGTCGACACGCTGTACCGGCACATTGGTCGGGATCTCCACAACGTCCATTCCATAGATGTCACGGAACTCCTTCTCCTCTGTGAGTGCCGTACCGGTCATACCGCTCTTCTTGTCAAATTTATTGAACAGGTTCTGGAATGTGATGGTGGCAAGAGTCTTGCTCTCCCGTTTTACCTTCACATGCTCCTTCGCCTCGATTGCCTGATGGAGCCCGTCAGAGTAACGGCGGCCCGGCATGATACGCCCGGTGAACTCATCCACGATCATGACCTCTCCCTCGGAATTCACCACATAATCCTGATCACGGAACATCAGGTTGTGCGCCCGGAGGGCAAGGATGATGTTGTGCTGGATCTCCAGATTTTCCGGATCGGCAAGGTTTTCGATGTGGAAGAATTTCTCCACTTTCTTTACGCCGTCCTCAGTCAGGTTGACTGTCTTCTCCTTTTCGTTGACGATAAAGTCTCCCGTCTCCTCGATGTCCTCGCCCATGATGGCGTTCATCTTGGAAAACTCTCCGCTCGCCTCGCCTCTCTCCAGCTGCCGTGCAAGGATATCGCACGCCTCATACAGCTTGGTGGACTTCCCGCTCTGTCCGGAAATGATAAGAGGAGTCCTTGCTTCGTCGATCAGAACAGAGTCTACCTCATCGATGATCGCGAAGTGCAGCCCTCTCTGTACGAGCTGCTCTTTATAGATCACCATATTGTCTCTCAGATAATCAAATCCGAGTTCATTGTTGGTGACATATGTGATATCACAGTTGTATGCGGCGCGGCGCTCTTCATTGTTCATACTGTTGAGTACGACGCCGACAGTCAGTCCCAGAAACTCATGTACCTTTCCCATCCACTCGGCGTCACGCTTTGCCAGATAGTCGTTGACTGTGACGATGTGCACGCCCTTGCCTTCCAGAGCGTTCAGATATGCCGGAAGTGTTGACACCAGGGTCTTTCCTTCACCGGTCTTCATCTCGGCGATACGCCCCTGGTGCAGGATGATACCACCGATCAGCTGCACTCTGTAGTGCCGCATTCCCAGAGCTCTTGAAGCGCCCTCGCGGACCACGGCGAATGCTTCAGGGAGGATATCATCCAGAGTCTCGCCCTCTTTCAGACGCTCTTTGAATTCTCTCGTCTTCCCGCGCAGTTCCTCATCCGACAGCGCCTGCATCTCCGGTTCCAGCGAATCGATCCTGTCAACGATCGGGTAGATCCGTTTCAGTTCGTTTTCGCTGTGGGTTCCAAAGATCTTTTCTATAAATCCCATATCCCGTAATTAACTCCTTAAATCTATATTTAGTGCCGAAGCGATAGACGACACCACTCTGTTCTACATTCTAGCACTAACTTCCCCCTAATTCAATAACTTCATATTATGTTAACAATTCTCCCCTAACAGTTCAGCCATAAGGCAAGGGCAGGATGATTTATGCTGGCATAAGGATCATCCTGTTCCTTGCCTTATGAACAGAGTGCCCGTATATGAGCAAAGGAGCGGCATAGCCGCTGAAAGCACGTCAGTGCGGCTTTGCGAATGGCGCGGCTGAACTGCTGTAAAACTTTCTGTGGATGGCTATAGGGCGAATGCCCTCAGCCCGGAGCTGCGCCAGCAGTTTCGGGCTGGCACGGCAGAAACCGCGGCGATGCCGGCATAAGGATCATCCTGCCCTCACATCTGTGCCACCACTTCGTAGGGCACACTCCCCCCGAACAGATCCAGGGCGCTCCCTATCGTAAAATCAAGTTTTCCCCCGCTCACTTCCCGGAACTGTTCCAGATCCTCGAGAGAACCGATCCCTCCGGCATATGTAACAGGGATACCGTCCCAGCCCGCAAGCATACGGACCAGTTCCGTCTCCATGCCCGAAGACTTTCCTTCCACATCCACTCCATGGATCAGAAACTCATCGCAGGATCGTGCAAGTTCATCCAGAACTTCCGGAGTCAATCTCACATCTGTAAACTTCTGCCACCGGTCTGTCACGATGTAATAGCCGCTCTCTTTTTTCCGGCAGCTCAGATCCAGCACTACGTGTTCTTTCCCCGCCGCTCTCACCAGCTTTTCCAGGTTCTCCCGGCGGAATGTACCGTCCCTGAACACATAAGACGTAACGATCACGTGGCTCGCACCTGCCTGTAAATACTCCTGCGCATTTTCGGCACTGATGCCCCCGCCGATCTGCATCCCACCGGGGTATTCCTTAAGGGCAGCCATCGCCTGCTGTTTCGTCGCTTTATAATACTCTGATCCGGGCGGGTTAAGAAGTATGATGTGCCCGCCCTTCAGTCCGTCCCTTTTGTATAGCCGCGCATAAAATTCCGCCCCCAGCTCAGACTCGAAATTATCCTTTGCCCGGTTTCCTTCATCCCGCAGGCTTCCGCCTACGATCTGTTTTACTTTCCCATTATGTATATCGATACATGGTCTGAACCTCATCTGTCTCCTCCCTTTCCCCCACAAAAGTGACAGACCCGGATGCAAAGAAGCTGTCCCTTTTTCAGATGGTCTGCCTCCTTTTACATCGGGTCTGATCCCTCTGCGTTCATTTCTTACCGGTTATTCTGCATATCTTCCTGTGCACCGTTATTGTCTGTCAGGTCATCTGTCATCCTGTCCACTCCGTCCGTGACGTCATCCGTCACATGGTCCACTCCGTCTGTGACATCGTCCACGGCATTGTCGATGATCCCGTCTCCGTCTGTTGCGCCATTGACATTGCTGTCATTCGCATTGTCTGTGCCATTCACATTATCTGTACCATTCGCATCATCTGTGTTGTTCTGATCATTCCCGTTATCTGTAGACTGATCTGCGCCGTTGTCAGCATTATCCCGGCTGCTGCACGCCGCCGTTCCGAGAAGGACAAATGTACAGGTCATAAGCAGCAGTATTCTTTTCATTGTTTTCATAATAAAGTATCTCCCTTTCCACAAATATTGTTGTAACACTACTATCTGCATTTCCAGCAATATTTATGCAGGGTCAACTTATTTTTTTGCATTTTCACGGAGCTTTTCCATCGCCCTCGCCTCGATCTGCCGTACACGCTCCCGTGTCACACTGAGTATGCTTCCAATTTCTTCCAGTGTATGAGTCTTGCCATCCTCCAGTCCGTACCGCAGTTTAATGACCTGCCGTTCCCTGTCACTCAGAGACTCCAGGAGTTCACTGACCTCCTCTTTTTGCACGAGTGTGTTCATCGCCTCCTCGGGTGTTGCCTCGGTCCGGTCTTCCACCATATCCCCAAGGCTGTTTTCACCTTCCTCTCCCACAGGCGTCTCCAAAGAGACCGGACTTTGAAGATAGGACAGGATATTTTTGATGTCATCCTCTGTCTTTCCCGGGATCTTCGCTGCGATCTCTTTGGGCAGCGGCTCTCTCCCAAGTTCCTGCAGAAGTTCTTTTGAGACCTTCTGCACCTTCTTCATGTTTTCTGCAACGTGCACGGGAACACGGATCTCCCGGGACTGCTGGTCTATCGCCCGCTGCATCGCTTCCTTGATCCACCAGGATGCATAGGTGGAAAACCGGTTTTCCATCGTGTAGTCATATTTTTCCGCTGCGCGCATCAGCCCCATATTTCCTTCCTGGATCAGATCCATGAGCTGTACGCCCCGTCCGGTATAATGTTTCGCCAGAGAGACGACCAGACGCAGGTTCGCCTCCTCCAGTCTTTTCCTTGCAGCCCCGTCTCCTTCCGAACTCCTGCGCCCCAGTTCCCGTTCTTCTTCCTCACTCAAAAGCGGGATCTGTCCGATCTCGTTCAGATAGATCTTCAGCGGCTCTGTCAGCATCCCATCCTGTATGTTCAGTTCATTTTCCATTGTCTCAACCATCCTGCCTTATAGTTTTTCAGTGATCTCTCCGCTTCTGTACGCGGCAAGGAGTGTCTCCAGATCCTTCACCTGTTCCTTCAGATCTCGTCCGATGTCCGTATCGCCCACAAGAGCACGGTCCATCATCCTGCTCACCACCATGGTCTCCGAATGGATATCCTTTTCGCTGGCGATCGCCGCCTCCGTTGATTCGAATGGTTCATGCGCCACCAGCCTGAGACCATAGGAATTGTAGATCAGCGTATAGCCTGCGATCCCTGTCTCTTTCTGATATGCCCTGGAAAATCCTCCGTCGATGACCAACACCTTTCCATTGCACTTGACCGGGCTTTCCCCGTCTTTCCTTTTCACCGGGACATGCCCGTTTACAATGTGCGATATCTTCGGATCGAGTCCGAACTCCACAAGGATCCGGTCCACCACTTCTTCATTTTCCAGAAATGCGTAATATGAATTTTTCTTCTCTCCGTGGGTCTCTTTCTCTGCAATGAAATATCTCTCGAATGTCGCCATCTTATTCTTTCCAAACAGCGGTGAATCCGGATGGAGCCATATGTACCACATGATATCTTTCCCGTCCTGGCGTTCTTTTTCGTCCAGGGCAAAGAACCCTTTTCTCACATAGCTGTCGAGGACATCATACAGTTCCTTCCCTTTGTATTTTTTCCCGAAGACAGAGACTTCTTTGAGTTTCCCCTTCTCATCAAGTGGAACGCACCCGTGGTAGAGCAGATTATCGTTGAAGACTTTGTACAGCCCTCCTTTTGCCAGGAGGAAACGCATATGCTGCTGAAGCTTCTCGCATCCCAGGAATGCACGTTCCAGCCGTTCCATGATCTCCTCCTCCTCTGCGCTGAGGGCATAAGGTTCTGCCGGATCAATGGTTGGGAAACTGGTATCTTTCAGCTTATACTCTTTCCCCTCCAGCAGAATCGTCCCTTTCTCATAATCGATCCTGTGGAGAAGCGCCCGGTCTTCCATATTAAAACTCTTCTGTCTTAGTATGATCTGACCTTCCACCTTGAACTGGATCACAGAGATCGCCTTGTGGATGCGGAGGTTCATCTCTGTTTCTTCCGGGTCCGCTTTATCCGGAGCCTTCAGTTTAAAACAGGTGCACGGGTCATGTTCATATACCTTGAGCGCAAATGTCGCAAGGGGGAGCAGGTTGATCCCGTATCCGTCCTCAAGGATGTCAAGATTCCCATAGCGCGCGCAGATCCGGATCACATTCGCGATACATCCCCTCTGTCCTGCCGCAGCTCCCATCCACAGCACATCATGGTTTCCCCACTGGATATCCAGAGAATGGTACGCCATCAGTTTGTCCATGATGATATGGGGACCCGGTCCTCTGTCGAAAATGTCTCCCACGATATGGAGATGGTCCACCACGAGCCTCTGGATCAGCTCGGAGATTGCCTTGATAAACTCTTCCGCCCGTTTGATCCTGATGATCGTCGAGATGATCTCATTATAGTAAGACTCTTTGTCATTCAGGTCTGCTTTCTCTGTGATCAGTTCTTCGATCACATAGGCAAAATCTTTGGGAAGCGCCTTTCTCACTTTTGAGCGGGTATACTTGCTCGCCACATGCTTGCTCACCTGGATCAGCCGGTACAGGTTGACCCTGTACCAGTCGTCCATGTTCGTCTCCGTCTTTCTGACGATGTTCATCTTCTCCTTTGGGTAATAGATCAGCGTCGCCAGGGACTTCTTGTCTTTTGCGCTCAGCGTATTTCCGAAGACCTCCTCGATCTTACGCTTTACAGATCCCGATCCGTTTTTGAGCACATGGGAAAAAGCCTCATATTCCCCATGCACATCCGTAAGGAAATGCTCCGTTCCCTTCGGAAGGTTCAGGATCGCCTGCAGATTGATGATCTCCGTTGACGCCGCCGCGATCGTCGGATACAGATCGGACAAACGCTCCAGATATCTGGTTTCCAGATCTTTCATTCAATTTTCCTCCCTACTGCCTGCGCAGTTCCTCCTGTCCGGCACAGCATCGTTCCGGTCCTCCGGCTTTTGGCAGTGCCCGGACCGGGATCAGAACTGTATCACATCACTCATATCATACATCCCGGGCTCTTTTCCTGCCAGGAATTTTGCTGCTTCAACCGCGCCTTTTGCAAACACATTCCTTGAGTAAGCGCTGTGCTTGAACTCGATCACCTCGTCTGTTCCTGCAAAGATCACCTCATGTTCTCCCACGATCGTGCCGCCCCGCACTGCAGAGATACCGATCTCTTTTTCGTCTCTCTTCTGTCTTACCTGGCTTCTGTCATACACATAATGATACTCTCCGTTCAGAGCCTCATTGACAGAATCCGCAAGGGCAAGGGCTGTTCCGCTGGGTGCATCCAGCTTCTGATTGTGATGGCGTTCCACAAGCTCGATATCATAGCCCGCGTTTCCAAGCACCTTCGCCGCGTCCTTCAGAAGCTTCAAAAGCAGATTGATCCCCATGGACATATTTGCCGATTTTAGTATCGCTGTTTTTCCGGAAGCCTCCTGCACCTTTGCAAGCTGTGCCTCAGAAAGCCCTGTTGTGCAGAGCACCACCGGCACCTTCTTCTCCACGCAGTGATCCAGCAGCGCATCCACCGCTCCTGCGTTGGAGAAATCGATCACCACATCTGCATCCAGATCACATTTCTCAATGGAATCATAGACCGGATAGTCGTTTGCGACACCTGTATAGGAATCCACACCTGCCACGATCTCTGCGTCAGCATCATTTCTAACAAGCTCCGTGATCATCCTTCCCATCCTGCCGTTGCATCCGTGTAATAATATTTTTGTCATTTTCCTCTCCTCCTGCCTGATCGTAAATTAAGTTAGCCAATATAAAAAGAATATCACATTTGAGAGTGAATCTCAACGTTTATGCATATCTTTACTTGTATGCCGGCGGTGTGATAAGATTTATAAGATAAGTTATTTCAAAAAAGTGTGCACCTGAACACCTAAACACTAAAAAAAGGAGACCTGACAAATGAAAGTACGCATGGCATCAGAAAGAGATATCGAACGGATCCACGAGCTGCTCTCCCAAGTGGCGATGGTCCATCACAAGGGACGTCCCGATCTGTTCAAATACGGACAGAGGAAATATACGGATGAACAGTTAAAAGAGATCCTGAAAGACAAAAAGCGCCCTATCTTTGCTGCAGTGGATGAGGATGACCGTCTCCTGGGATACGCGTTCTGCATTTTTCAGCAGCATTTAAACGATAACATCCTGACCGACATCAAGACTCTGTATATCGATGATCTCTGTGTGGACGAATCGTTGCGCGGGGCCCATATCGGCACTGCCATCTATGATGCTGTCCTCGACTTTGCCCGGGAACAGGGCTGTTACAACGTCACACTCAATGTTTGGAGCTGCAACGAGAGCGCTATGAGATTCTATCAGGCGAGAGGGCTCAAGCCGCAGAAAGTCGGCATGGAAGTGATCCTGTAAAACCGTTTTCAGCCGGAGCGTTGTCCACGGGGATCTGAGCATCTCCAATGGTGTGGATCATTCCTGCACAAGATCTGTAAAACAGGAATTTTTGAACTGTTTCGCTCCTAGCGATGATCACCAGGAGCATCTGTCAGCTCAATAAAATGCCCTGATACGTCAGCAGATCCGCATATCAGCGCAGTAAAAGAGGCTGTACCGATATCAAACCGATACAGCCTTCTTCATGTTTTCTGTTCTTAGTCATCCATCAATAATCCGACAGCTGGACCTTGATCTTCGGCGGGAGCGGCTTTTTATTCCTCTCCGCCTCATCTTCGCTTCGGAACATCTCCTTCTCGCTTCTGAAAAGTGTCCCACATATTCCGACACGCTCCAGAAGATACCCTGAGCCTTTCCGTCCCACGACTTTTGCCATGATGATCTTATTATCTTCATCCAGAATGTAACAGGAGTCTCCCCGAATATATGGCATACTGCATCACCTTCCTCAAAGATACAATAGCAAATATATCCCTGTTTTTCAAGGTGTTTCTTCCTCGGGAAGAATCTCTCCCATACTCCTCAAACTGATCATAAGGGTAGAGGTATTGTGTAGAAGAGCCGATGTCGCAGGCTGGATCACCCCTGTCACACCCAGAAGGATCAGGACAGAATTGATCCCCACGATTCCCCGGTAATTTCGTTGGATCCGCTTCATCATTCCATCCGCGAGCCGCTTCAGTGTGACGATCTCTCGCAGGTCATCTGCTGCGATGGTGATATCTGCGATCTCTCTTGCTATCTCTGCCCCGTCACTGATGGCGATCCCGGCATCCGCAGCCGAGAGCGCCGGCGAATCGTTGATACCGTCTCCTATCATGATGACCTTTCTTCCTGCCGCTTTTTCCCTCTCAATGTATCCTGCCTTGTCCTCCGGCAGTACTTCCGCATAATATTCATCAACACCGACTCTCCGGGCGATCGACGCGGCAGTCCTCACACTGTCGCCTGTCATCATAACGATCTTCCCCAGACCTTCTCTGCGCAGTTCCTCCACCATAGTACCTGCCTCTTCTCTCAACGGATCCTCTATGCAGATCACCGCTGTCAGTTCCTGTTCTATCGCAAGATACAGATGAGAATATTCCGTCGGCAGATGGTCAAACTTCTCCTGATATTCCGGACGGATCGAGCACCTCTCGTCCTCGAAAACGAAATGACTGCTCCCGATCACGACTTTTCTGTCCTCAATGTATGAGGAGATCCCATGCGCTACCACATACTCTACCTTGGAATGCATCTCTTCATGATACAGTTTCCTCTTCTTTGCCGCATCCACCACAGCTTTTGCCATAGAATGCGGGAAATGCTCCTCCAGGCAGGCGGCGATCCGAAGGCATTCCTGTTCCGGATAGTCAGCAAACACTACAACTTCTTTCACTGTCGGCTTTGCCTTTGTGAGCGTCCCGGTCTTATCAAACACGATCGTGTCAGCTTCGGCGACCGCCTCCAGAAACTTCCCGCCTTTCACCGTGATATTTCTCTGTCCGGCTTCCCGGATCGCAGACAGGACGGAGATCGGCATGGCGAGTTTTAATGCACATGAAAAATCCACCATCAGCACAGCCAGAGCCTTCGTCACATTTCGCGTCAGCAGCCACACAATACCTGTCCCCAAAAGGGTATACGGCACCAGTCTGTCAGCAAGATGCTCTGCTTTGCTCTCAAGAGATGATTTCAACTTTTCAGAATCCTCGATCATGGTAACGATCTTTTCAAATCTGGTAGAACCGGATACTGCCCTTACAAGGATCTTCAGTTCTCCTTCTTCCACCACTGTCCCTGCGTACACTGACTGTCCGGCCGTCCGCCGCACCGGCATGGACTCTCCTGTCAGGGACGCCTGGTTGACCATTCCTTCTCCTCCGGACACTTCTCCGTCGAAAGGGATCACGTTTCCCATATGGACCACTACCGTGTCTCCCGGGCGGACTTCTGAGGCTTTCACAAGGATTTCCTGTTCCCCTCTCTCAAGCCAGACTTTTTTAATGTTCAGGGACATGCTCCGTGCCAGATCACCCACTGATTTCTTATGGGTCCACTCTTCCAGGATCTCACCCACTCCCAGAAGGAACATGACTGATCCCGCTGTGTTGATGTCTCCTCTCAGGACAGATACACCGATCGCAGTTGCGTCCAATACGGGGACCTCGATCTTCCCCTGTCTCAGGCATTGGAACCCATCCCAGATATATTTCACCGATCTCAGCACTGTATACACTGCTCTGACAGGGTAAGGAAGGAACAGTCTGCTCCCATAATGGAGCACTGTCCTTGTGATCAGCCTTTCTTTATATTCCGCGTTCAGCCTGCGCCCGGAACTGGCCGAGACATTTTCCGGGACTTCTACGTCACTGTAGCGGAACCGCCTCAGCATCATGATCAGTTCTTCCCGTTCTCCCGTATAGCAGATAACGACGTCTGCGGTGCGCTCGTATACTTTGACGTCAGTTATATTTTCCTGCTTCTCAAGAAACCAGGAAAGAGTATCCGCCTCCGCATAGGTCATCCTTCCCTGGACGACATGGATACGGAGACGGCGTTTTAACTCATGCTTTATGATAAATTTCATAGCCCGCTATTCTTTTTCTACTTCGTCGAAGTCTTTCGCACCGGCATTCTCTTCCACGTCTTCCTCCACATTCGCAGCTTCCTGGGCAGCTCTCTCTTCGTTGATCTGCTGTGCCTCCGCATAGATATCCTCTGCGTTTTCCTGGATCGTCACAGCTGTCTTCATAACGCACTCTTTCGCCCTTAAAGCAGCCGCTGTACAGTTTGTATATACCTTCTTTGCATCCCGGCTGGAAAGGATCTTGATCCCTGCTGTCCCGAACAGAACGCCTCCGGCAAAAATCCCCAGATTCTTTAATTTAAAAATGTCCATCATCTTAATCTACCTCCTATTTGTGTTTGTAGCCCGTATAAAATACCATCACAAAGCAAAAGACCGCAGCCCATGCCCAGAATCTGTGCTGTTTCATCCCCTATCACTCCTTTGATAAAACGTCTATTTTCGTGACCTTCCGACCTTTCAGATAACCGCACTTTTTCAGACCTTCCTGTATCACCATATTCCAGTTTCCCGGAGACAGGTGATATGTCGTATCATCATCCAGGACGATCAGGCATCCGTTTTCCGTCTCACAGTCCTCAGAGCACTCAACCTTATACATGTTCTTCCGGCTGATCGCCCCGATCTCTTCCAGAGCATTGATCATGCGGTATACTGTAGCCACACCTATCTTCTCGTCGCATTTTGCAGCTTTATAAAAGATCTCTTTGCAGCTTGAGCAGTCATTTTCGAGGATGATATCTATCAGCATAAGCCTCTGCTTTGTGATACGGCATCCATTTTCTTTCAATTTTTCAATGATGTGTTCTTTCTTACTCATGCCAGCCTCCTGTCACTGTTTATCCGGCTTTTATGTCTGTGACCCGGAACCCGGCTTCCTCCACCGCCCGCTTCAGTTCATTTTCATCAACCATACGGTCCAGCGACACTTCTGCCCTGTTCCCATGCAGGCTTACTTTTGCGGAAACGCCGTCAATCCCGTTCAGGGCTCTCGTCACACTGTTGACACAGTTCTGACAGTGCATTCCGGATATCTCTATGATCCGCTTCCCCACCACGGGACCATCCAGCTTCTTTTTCTTTGGCTTTTTTGTCTTGACAGTTCCCGAGCCGCCTCCGCAGCATCCTCCTTCGCCTTTAAAGTGTTTGATCGAACTTTTTACTGCAAAGATAAGCACCACGACAAGAATTAATATGATGATCACATTAACCATAACGATCCTTCTTTCATTTTATTGAATCATGCTCAGGATATGCCGGTCACCTCATATCCCCGTTTTTCCACTGCGTTTCTCAGGATGTCATCCCCAACTTCCCTGTCATATGCGATCTTGGCCCTTCCCTTCGAAAGGCTGACCTCAGCCCTGATGCCATCGATCCCATTGAGCGCCTGTGTTACATCCTCTGCGCAGTGCGCGCAGTTCATCCCCGAGATCTCCATCGTTTTTTTCCCTATGACCGGGCCATCCAGTTTCTTCTTCGGCACTTTTCCCGCGCCGGGACAGTTTCCTCCCGCCGGACAGCCGATGCACTTCACACCGTTTCTTTTTGATCTCACGATATATGCGGCTGCTCCGCCTATTAAAACTGCGAGAATAATGACTGAGATCACATTTGCCATGAAAACTCATCCTTTCTTATCTAACGCCAAGTGGTGGACAAAGTATTTCCCTTTGTCCACCGCTGATCATTCTCTTTATTGATTATGCATGCAGACTGTATTCTGCCGCAAACTCCTGATCGGACTTGCGTATCCTCCATATGATGATAGCAGCGAATACAACGACCGCGATCAATCCCGGGACAAATGCTGTTCCAAGAGATCCTGTCGTGATCAGAGTCCCGATCTGGTATACAAAGAATGCAACTGTATAACCGGTTGCCAGCTGGAGGCAGATTCCGCCAAACAGCCACTTTCCACTCTTCATCTCAGAGTTCATCGCCCCAAGAGCCGCGAAACAGGGCGGTGTATAGAGGTTAAACATAAGATATGCAAGTGCTGCCGCTTTTGTGAGTCCCATAACAGTCGCAACTTCATTCCCACTGCCTACCAGCGCCAGTTCTTCTGTATCGATCAGATTGGTGATGCCATATACAACTGCCAGTGTACCCACCACATTTTCTTTTGCGATAAAGCCTGTGATCGCTGCCGCAGCAAGCTGCCATACACCAAATCCGAGCGGGATAAACAGGATCGCAAACGGATGAGCGATGCCCGCCAGGATCGAAGTGCCCTCCGCGCCTTCTTCCACAACCTGGAACTGCCAGTTGAAGCTCTGCATGATCTGTACGACCGTGTTGCACACCAGGATGATCGTCCCGGCCTTTACGATATACGCCTTCCCACGTTCGAGCATGGACACACACGCTCTTTTCAGGCTCGGGATCTTATATTCCGGAAGTTCAATGATAAAGAAAGATTTCCTGTATTTCTGGCCTGTGATCCTCTTTACAAGGAGTGCGCCAAGAAGGACAAGCACGATACCTACAAGATACATAGTGGCGGATACCCACCATGCATTTGCGAAGAATGCCCCCGCAAACAGAGCGATCACCGGAAGTTTCGCACCACAGGGCATAAACGGCGTGAGCATCGCTGTCGTCCTGCGTTCCCTTTCATTGCGGATCGTACGGGAAGCCATAACCCCCGGGATCGCACATCCTGTACCTATGACCATCGGAATGACCGACTTCCCGGAAAGTCCAACTCTCTTAAAGATCGGATCGAGTACCACCGTTGCACGTGCCATATAGCCACAGTCCTCCAGAAGGGCGATAAGGAAATACATCACCATGACAAGAGGAAGGAAGCCCACAACCGCACCGACACCGCCGATGATACCGTCAACCAGCAGCGCATACAGCAGCGGATTCGCGTTTTCCATCAGGCCGCCGACCCAGCCCTGGAACGTCTCGATCCAGCCGACCAGCCAGTCTGCGATCCAGGTTCCGAGCGTTGTCTGGGATATGTAGAATACAAGAAAGATCACAACCGCAAAGATCGGGATACCGACGATCTTATGAGTAATGACAGCGTCAATCTTATCCTGTGCATTCTTGTCTTTTGTAAAGACTTTTCTCTGCTCCACCTTTTTTACGATACCATTGACAAACTCAAACCGCTTTCTGTCCGCGGCCTCAACCGCACTTTTATCCTGCAGGTCGATATCAGCCTGTACATAAGGAGCTTTCTGCCCGGTTCCTTTCAAAGAGACCGCTGCTTCAACCGCCTCCCTCAGCCCCTCATGTCCAGAAGATGTGGATACTGTCTTTACGACCGGACAGCCCAGTCTCTCAGACAAGAGCTTTTCATCGATCTTTGTCTGCTTCTTTTCTGTGATATCACTCTTGTTCAGAGCTACCACTACCGGTACTCCCAGTTCCAGGAGCTGTGTGGTAAAAAAAAGGCTGCGGCTTAAGTTTGTCGCATCCACAATGTTGATGATCGCATCCGGATGCTCGTTTTTTACATAACTGCTGGTGATACTCTCTTCCGAAGTAAACGGCGACATGGAATACGCCCCCGGAAGGTCCACAGCGACAAGTTCCTCACTCCCGCTGTAATACGCCTTTTTTATAAGGCTCTCCTTTCGTTCCACCGTGACACCGGCCCAGTTTCCGACGCGCTCATTTCTTCCCGTGAGCGCATTGTACATGGTTGTCTTTCCACTGTTCGGATTCCCTGCAAAAGCAATTCTCATTTAAAAATCTCCTCCTTTATTTGAATTAGCATCAACTAACTCCTTTGCAAAAAAAATAGCAGACTGAGTCACTATTTTTTTCGTCTTTTATTATATTGAAATAGCTCTCGCTAGATCAGTATCGATATTATATCTTCCATCCTTGATGGAGACCACACAGCCTCCCCTTACACGGGAAACCACGGTGATCGGCTCACCGCTGTAGCACCCCAGTGAAAACAGGAACGCTTCTAATTCCTCATCTTCAGTCACAATGTCTTTGACAATATATTCTTCGCCTTCTCTGGCATCCATTAAAGTCATTTTCAACCAATCCTCTCATCAAAGTGACATCCGGGATGTGCCTTCGCACCCCTGGATATTCTCGCCATCTAACGAATGTAAGTTTAAACTAACACCATGCGTTTGTCAATCCTTTTTTGATGATTTTTTCCTTTTTTTGACTGTACAGAAATCATTTGATGTTAGCCTCTGATTATGTTATACTTGTTGACAGTGATAAAGCGGGAATAAATAATATCGAGGTGAGAATCTATGCCTATGCATGTAAATGAATCTGCTGAAAATTATCTTGAGACGATCCTCATGCTGAGTCAGACGCATCCGGTAGTACGTTCTGTAGATATCGCAACAGAACTTAACTTTAAAAAGTCAAGCGTCAGTGTAGCGATGAAAAAGCTGAGAGAGAGCCATCATATCGTCGTATCTCCGGAAGGATATATCACGCTGACAGAGTCCGGAAGGGAGATCGCAGACCGTATCTATGAACGGCATACCCTGCTCTCCTCCTGGCTTCAGCGTCTCGGAGTCGATCCCCAGACCGCTGTCGACGATGCCTGCCGTATCGAGCACGTGATCAGCACAGAGAGTTTTGAGGCGATCAAAAAACATATTCACGAAAAAATGGATGCAGAAAACTGATCTGCATCCATTTTTCATCTAATCGATCTGCTCCAGGACCTTCTTCAGCTCCTCTGCGGATTTCTTTAGTTTCTCCATCTCGTCCTCGCTGAGTTCTATCTCAAGGATCTGCTCCGCGCCTTTGTTTCCTATGATAGAAGGGATGCTCAGGCAGAGACCGTTGAGCCCGTACTCTCCGTTCAGTGAGACGGATACCGGCGCTACCGTATGGCTGTCCCTCACGATCGCTTCGGCGATCCTTGCCGCCGCCATTCCAATCCCGTAGTAGGTCGCCGTTTTTCTCTCGATGATCTCATATGCACTGTCACGCACAGCATGGTATATCTCATCCATCTCTTTTTCAAAATCACTGTACCCTTTCATCCGGGCGAACTCTCTGATCCCGATCCCGTAGATGTTGGCGCAGCTCCAGACTGCCAGTTCACTGTCGCCGTGCTCTCCTGCGATAAACGCATGGACGTTGCGGCTGTCCACATTCAGCTTCTCACTGATCAGGTATTTCAATCTCGCAGTATCCAGAACAGTTCCTGATCCGATCACTCTCTCCTTCGGAAATCCGGACTCTGCCAGCGCAACCTGGGTAAGGATATCGACCGGATTTGACACGATCAGCAGGATCCCTTCACATTTCACACGCTTGATCTCACCGATAATGGACCGCATGATCCTGGAATTCTTCTGTACCAGATCCAGCCTCGTCTCTCCGGGTTTCTGATTTGCTCCCGCAGTGATGATCACCACCGATGCATCTGCGATATCGTCATATGTTCCCGCTGAGATGTCCATCGCATGGGCAAAAGGAAGCCCGTGGCTGATATCCATCGCCTCTCCTTCCGCTTTTGCCTGGTTTGCATCGAGAAGCACCATCTCCGAAAAGATCCCTTTCTGCATCAGGGTATATGCGATCGTAGAGCCCACGAATCCGCATCCGATCACCGCTGCTTTCTGTATATTTACCATATGTCCTTCCTCCTTTTTCTGCATTTATTTCTATTCTTCAGACTTCATGATGCAGGCGGTCGTTTCATCGCCTCACATAATTCCTATTATTTTGCTAGGATTTATTACAGCCTTATTATAATATATTTTCCCGAAAATGCAAGAGGAGAACATGTATTTTTTTCCAAATGATCAGATTTTTGTATTTTCCTTCTCAGTCTGTTTCTCGTACAGGAACCTCTCGGGCAGCGTGATGCCGAACCCTTTCTCCAGTTTTCTGAAATCATCCGGATCGATCGTCTGTCTCTTCTGAGGCACCATCGACAGGACTTTGATCAGGATCTCCGCGGATTTCTCGATGGTATGCATCAGCCCGAATGTCAGGTCAAACGTTTCCCCTGAGCAGAACATGCCGTGATGCGCCCAAATGACCGCATTGTATTTTTCCATCAGCCTGCTCGTCTCCACAGCGATCTCCCGTCCTCCGGGGACCATCCAGCCGATCACGCCCACACCTTCCGGAAATACTACCGGACACTCTGTCGCCATCTCCCACAGTTCTCTCGTAAACACTTCATCAGTCAGAGGAAGCACAAAAGTAAGGGCGATCGTGTTTGTCGTATGTGCATGATAGATCACACGGTGTTTTCCTTCAGTCAGTTTTTTCTTCACTTCATGGTTCATCAGGTGAGTGGGAAGTTCACTGGTCGGACTGCCTCCCTCTACCAGTCCCCAGCGGATCCGGTAGTTCTTTCCCTGCTCATCCACCTCGATGATGGCAAGGCAGGCCTCCGGATCGACTGCGATATTCCGGAAATATTTTCCTGTTCCTGTCACCAGGAAGAACTCACCTGCAAGTCCCGGCACATCCGTGCCGATCGGCTGCCACGGTGTATCCCTGTACATACGGGATCTGATCGCATCAACCTCCCCCTTCTTCAGCCTGTAGGAAAGATTGCCCCCGTTTCTCTCATGCCAGCCCTGTTTGTAGCCGTCGTCCGCCATCTTTATAAAATCCTGAACAAATTTTGATTCCAGTACCTTCATCTTCATTACCTCCATTTTCCAAATAATACCAATACTATTTTTAAATATTTTTGTTGCTTTATGTGGTTTTTAACAGACTTTTATGTTGTTTTCTGTTGTTTTCATTCTATCACACTTTTTGGCGATTGCAACAGGATTTTTTGTTTTTGTGAATATTAAACAGAATCCTCCCTGCTGTTCGCCAGATATATGTAAAATAGTGATTCAGGATCAGATTACTGGGATAGAGCGTGACTCAACGCAGTTTAGAGCGCATCAGCTTTTCACGAACAAAAAAAAGGAAACTCCAGTTTAATAGAGTTTCCCACTTCAGATATGAACGGAGACGGAGGGATTCGAACCCTCGTGCCCCGGAGGGCAAACGCATTTCGAGTGCGCCCCGTTATGACCACTTCGATACGTCTCCAGAATATAGCGCTGTTGCTCTTCTGATCATCAGATTGCCACAGCTTTTATATTATATCAGACTTTTCCTAAAAAAGAAAGACCAAACTTACTTTTTTGCAGTATGTGCTGCATACACGAGCTGGTACCTCATTCCTTTCCAGATTGGGAGGACCCGGTAAAGTCCTCCCTCCCGTCTTATCTATTCCTATCCAGCCTGACCGGCAGTCTCCAGTATCTTCGTATAGAAGACAGAAAGAGATTCGCAGTATCTGTTTGAGATCGGACAGATCATCGAGATCTGCAGGCCGGGAATCTCCACATGATTCTCCATCTCAGTGATATGATCATACATATATTTGAAGAACTCTTTATTCGTCGGTCTCCTCTCTTTTTTCGACTTTTTGAAGATCCTCTCCAGCAGCTCAGAGCTGCCGGAATCCCAGACCGAATTCACAACGGTCCTGATGTTCTTCTCAACACAGTTCCAGGTGGTATTGTAATGCCTGGCAATATCGAGATACAGGGATTTTGTGATACACGTCACACATTCCTTGTCTTCCAGCATCAACTGCATCCCGTACACGACGTAATCATATCCAGTATATGACTTGCTCGCACCCAGAGCATCAAGAATACTGATGATCATTCTTTTGTAGTTCATGACAATATCCTCCCAACCTTAAGACCCATTCCTTTAATATCGTAAATTGGAAATATATGCTGAACAATCATTTTTATTCGACTATTTTCTACCGCTTCAGCCAAAAGCAGATGCCGCCTGTGCAGCATCTGTTTTCCGCTTTCATATCTCACATTTTCTTCTTTTAGCAGGCTGTATTGTCATGATTTCCGTGCTTCGGCACAACTGTTCATGCTGCGCAGCAGAGTTCAATACTGACACATCACGATGATCTTTTGTGGAGTTGTCATCGCGGGAATGCTGAACGTTGTATTTGTATAATACACCAGGAGTTCGGAATTCTCCGGTGTGCAGGTGTACGGCTGTCCGTTCATCGTCACCACATTCGTCATGGGACCGATGTTGAGCTGAAGGCTGTTGTCGACCGACACAAGGTTCTCATCAAAGTAGGCGAGCATCACCTGCTGCCCCCTCCGCAGCGTTGTGATGATCTCTGCACGGTACTGCGGCGGATAAACAGCGGGTGTGGGAAGATTCGCATCATAAAATACGGCGACACGCAGCCCTGCGCGCAGCCGTACATTGTCAATGATCGTCGTATCACCGGATACGACCACGTTCACGATATTGGAATTGCTGATCAGGGAGATCATCATAGAACAGCAGGAGTCGCCTCTGTTCACGCTCTGGATGACTCCCTCGATCTTCTCAAAGGTCTCGTATGCCATAACAGAAAAGCTCCTTTTTTCTTTATATTATGCACACGCTCCTCCAAATGTCAGTGTCTCTGTTCCATGTTCCCATACGTCTCCGCAAACCTCGCCGCGAAAGACGCCGGCTCATTTCCTGCGTACAGATGAGAAGTATCACCCACTTTCAGTCCTCGAAAATAAGCGATGCCTTTCTCCCTCTCCTCGGTGACAACTTCCGTCACTGAGCTCGGCGCGAGCGCCAGGCTGTGCCACAGCAAAAAAGGCGATGTACTCCAGAGATATGACAGCAGCACACAGGTCACTCCAAAATGGCAGAAAAATGTGAGGGTACCCTCATTCTCCCGCTCTACTCTGTAATGGGCCCCCTCCCTGACATAACCGTATTCCGCCAGAAGGGCGTCAAAGGATCCCGTGACTCTGTCATAGGTCTCAACCACATCCGAATTCCGGCTGATCTCTGATATACGCCACTTTTCACTGTCAAAATATTCTCTCCGCTCCGTCCAGTACGATGGAACGATATCCCATATGATACGGGAGCGGTACTTTCCCTCTTCCTTTTTTGTATCGGGATATGCTTTTACAAGCTCCGGGACTTTATTCAGATCGATCTTCGCCGGGAACTCTTCCAGCCATCCGACTGTCTGAGCTGTCTTCCCCGTTCTTTTCAGGGAGGGCGCAGCCGTATCCTGCGCCCTCCCCAGAGGTGAGACATAACAGTCTCCCATATCGAGACTTTCCGCTCTCTCCGCAAGGAGTTCCACTTCTCTCCAGCCTTTCTCAGTCAGTGTATCATTTGCATAATCCGGATCTCCGTGCCTTATAAACAGTAACCTCATCGTTCTTCCTCCAGTATCCGCTCCAGCCATATTGCCGCCATCTCCGGCCACATGCCGACTTCATCCAGGACCCGGCGGAGATGTTCTTTTAACTCCGGGGGCCATTTTTCCGTCCTGGGCTTTGTGATCCCCTGTTCTTCCAGTATCTCTTCGCCTCTTTCGACAGGGTATTTCGTCTTTCCCGTTTTGATGGCTTCCGCAAGTTTCACCAGCTGTTCCAGGGTATAGGGATCCCGGTTCCGCCCCTCCAGCCAGTCTTCATTTGCAATGGACATCCCATGCACACCGTCTGAGAATACATGATGGGCATACTGCACCCCCGCCTTTTTGCATGCCTCTGCAAAGAGATAACTGTGTTCCACAGGGACCGTCGCATCAGGAGCGGTCTGCCATATAAAGCAGGGAGGTGTATCCTCCGTAACATGCTTTTCAAGTGACATATACTCCAGATCCGCTTCCGGCTGATCTTCCCCAAGGAGTGCCCGGAAGGATTCGCTCTGTTCATATTCTTTCGTCGTGATCACAGGATATCCCAGGATCGCTGCATCCGGGCGGTTGGAGACTTCGTCGTATTCCGGACGGCAGTCCCTGATGTCTTTATAATGCACGCAGAGACTCGCTGTGAGATGTCCTCCCGCTGAGAACCCGCACACGACCACTTTATTCGGATCCACCCTGCACGCCTGCGCATGTTTTCTTATGATGCGCACCGCTCTCGAGATATCATTGAGCGGAAGCCTGCCCAGCGGTTCCTCCAGATAATTCACTGTATATGCCAGTACAAACACATTGTAACCTGCCTTGTAGAACCATCTCGCCACCACATCTCCCTCGGACGGAGACGCATAGCGGTATGCTCCTCCCGGGACCACCAGCATGGCCGGACGGATCTTCTCATCCTCGTGCATATACGTCACCATGATAGGGATAAAACCATATGCATCCGCATAGGAATATTCTTCCTGTTTCCAGATCTCTACTCGCTGTCCTATCATTCACACTACCTCCATCACCCAAGTGTATTTTTCTGCGGCTTTCGTTTTTATCATACAGCAGGCACAGCAGAAAGTAAAGAAATTACAAAAACAGCCGGAACGATATGGATGGAGGTCACTCCCCGGCTGGCGGATCCTGGATCCGCCAGTGCCTTTCATACCTTTCCGGCCGGTCTTTCATATTTTATTTTCCTGTGCTTTCAAAGCAGGGAATGATCTTATCCTCATCCAGATACTGGTTCTGAACTTCATAGAACCGCTCTTCCTCTACCGCTTTCGCAAGTTCCGTGTCGATCGGCATCTTACCGAGTACCGGGATCCCAAGCTCTGCTGCAGTCTCCTCGATGTGGCTCTCTCCGAAGATCTTGATCTCTTTCCCGCAGTCCGGACATTTTACATAGCTGTAGTTTTCCACTACTCCAAGTACCGGGATGTTCATCGCCTGTGCCATATTGTAGGCTTTCTTCACGATCATCTGCACCAGTTCCTGCGGAGATGTCACAATGACAACACCGTCCACCGGAAGCGACTGGAATACCGTCAGCGGCACGTCTCCTGTTCCGGGCGGCATATCCACAAACAGATAATCAATGTCTCCCCACATCACGTCTGTCCAGAACTGTTTTACAACGCCCGCGATGATCGGTCCTCTCCAGATGACCGGGTCTGACTCATTGGGCAGAAGGAGGTTGACAGACATTACCTGTGTCTCGTCCTTTGCAGTACACGGGAAGATCATACCCTCTTCCGTACCTGCCGCCTTATTGTGGATCCCGTACATCTTGGGGATGGACGGACCTGTGATATCCGCGTCCAGGATACCGACTTTATAGCCTTTCTCCTTCATCATCCTCGCAAGGGATGCAGTGACAAGAGATTTACCCACTCCTCCTTTTCCGCTGACAACGCCGATGACTCTCTTGATCTGAGAGTACTTGTTTGCCGGCTCACGGAAATCTGTTTTTTTGCTGCTGCAGGAATCCGCATGTGCACAGCCTGCACAGGATTCTTCTGTACATTCGCTGGTGTTCTGTGTTTCTGCCATAATATACTTACCTTCTCTCTAGATGTTTTTCACCGTACACGTCCGCTCGGGCAGCGAGCCTGCCTGTCGTTTTCCGGACGGTCCGCTCTGATAGTATAACACATTTTGCCGGAAGATTCATCTGTTTTTAGACCAGCCCTGCCGCGCTGTTCTCAAGCTGCGTCTTCGCCGCACGCATCTCTGTGACTTCCGCCTCGGTCACTTTGTCCAGCCGGCACTTTGCCACGAGCTTTCGGAGTCTGCCGATGTCTGCCTTCACCTGTTTTTTCACCGGTTTATCAAGCTGTTTCCCCGCATTTTTTACCGCCTGCTCCGCTTTTCCCAGAAGGCTCTGGGAATCATTCAGCACTTCCATTGCCTCCCTGCGGACCTGGTCAAGCCCGGCATACTGCTGCGCATCCGCCATTGCCTGGTTGATCTCCTCCTCCGACATCCTGTCGTTCGCTGTGATCGTGATAGACTGCTCTTTGCCGGTGTCAAGGTCCCTCGCAGACACTTTGAGGATCCCGTTTGCGTCAATGTCAAACGTGACTTCGATCTGAGGCACGCCCGCTGGCGCCGACTTGATCCCCTTCAGCTTGAACTTCCCGATCGTCTTGTTATCTCTTGCCATAGGGCGCTCCCCCTGAAGGACATGGATCTCCACCGTCCTCTGATAGGGCGCCGCCGTGGAAAATATCCTGGAATAGCGGGTTGGAAGGGTGGTGTTCCTCTCTACCAGCCGGGTCGCCACGCCGCCTACCGTCTCAATGGAAAGACTCATCGGGGTCACATCCAGCAGGAGCAGATCCTTTCCTGTGCCTGCTGCCACCAGCCCGTTCCCCTGAAGGGTGCTCCCGAGAATCGCTGCCCCTTTCGCCACGCATTCATCCGGATTGATGTTCTTCGACGGTTCCTTTCCAGTCATCTGCCGCACTTTATCCTGGATCGCAGGGATCCTGGTCGATCCGCCCACAAGGAGCACTCTCCCGAGCTGCGCCGGGTTGATCCTCGCGTCGTTCAGAGCATTCCTCACCGGCTCCTCTGTCCTTGCGACCAGATCGCTGATCAGCTCTTCAAACTTTGCCCTAGTAAGAGTCATATCCATATGGACCGCTTCACCCTTCACCTGGGTCAGATAGGGAAGTACGATATGCGATGTCCCGGATGAGGACAGTTCTTTCTTCGTCCTCTCCGCCGAATCCCGAACGCGCTGCATGGCCGCGAAATCCTTGTTCAGGTCAACATGGTATTCATTACGGAAGTTCTGAACGATCCACTGCACGATCCGCTCGTCAAAATCATCCCCTCCAAGATGATTGTCTCCGGCAGTCGCCAGGACTTCCACCACGCCGTCCCCGATCTCGATGATAGACACATCGAAAGTTCCTCCTCCCAGATCGTACACCATCACCTTCTGCGCCTCACCGTGGTTCAGCCCGTAGGAGAGCGCCGCGCTGGTGGGTTCATTGATGATGCGCTTCACGTTCAGTCCTGCGATCCTGCCCGCGTCCTTCGTCGCCTGTCTTTGGATATCATTAAAGTACGCCGGTACTGTGATGACTGCGTCTGTCACTGTCTCTCCGAGAAATTCCTCTGCATCCTTCTTCAGCTGCCTCAGGATCATCGCGCTGATCGTCTGTGACTTATACTCAGTCCCGTCGATCTTCACGCTCCAGTTCGTCCCCATATGTCTCTTCACGGAGCTGATCGTGCGGTCCGGGTTCGTGACCGCCTGCCTGCGGGCACTCTCTCCCACCAGCCTTTCCCCTTTCTTTGTAAACGCCACTACACTGGGCGTGGTCATGCTCCCCGATGTCCCGGGGATAATGACAGGGACATTATTCTCCACTACCGATACACAACTGTTGGTCGTCCCGAGGTCGATCCCGATTACTTTTCCCATGTTCTGCGCTGCTCCTTCCTCTTCTGCCTTATCATATTCAGGTATTCTCTCACCATTCCTGATTTTAAGCCCTAATATAAAATAATACTATATATCACACACGAGTCAATAGAGTTCATACTTCTTTTATAAGGGTTTAGAAATGTTTCACAAAGCAGGGGCAGGCATTAATCCGGCAGCCTCCCTTGAACATCGCTTTTATCCCGTGTCACATCCCTGAGCCATCTGTATTTTCTGTACCGCCATGTTGTGATCGGGATCTTAATGATCTCATCACTCATCAGGATCACATATACAGCCGGGACACTAAGTTTCAATACAAATGCCGCGATAAACCCCAGGAGGATAGAACAGCACCACATGGTAGTCACATCAAGGATCAGGCCAAACCTTGTGTCTCCTCCTGACCGGAAGATTCCGACCACCATCGTTGTATTAAATGCCTGTCCCACCACAAAGTATGACATGACAAAAAACATGAACCTCAGATACTCTTTTGCCGTCACAGACAAAGAGAGTGCTGATGCCGCAACAGGAGACACCGCAAGGATCACTGCGCCTCCCAGAGCCCCCATTATGATGCTGAGCAGGATGAAACGTTTTGAATATTCCCTCGCGTACTCCTGCTTCTTCTCCCCAATGGTCTTTCCCAGATAGATCGCTGCCGCACTGGATAGTCCGAAAGACACCACCGTGGCAAGCTGTCTTGCCACCTGGGCCACTGAGTTTGCCGCCACTGCCGGGCTTCCCATATGCCCCAGGATCGCGGTGTTCGCCGCTGTCCCAAGCCCCCACATCACTTCGTTGACCACCACCGGAAGAGCATATCTCATAAAATCCCGGAACAGGATCCGGTCAGTATGGATCACATATTTCATACGAAGTTTGATATCACGGTTAAAAAGCCGGGCATATCCCGCCACCAGTATAACCTCCAGGATCCTTGCACAGAGTGTTCCCAGAGCAGCTCCTCTGACTCCCATCGCTGGGCAGCCCATCAGCCCGAAGATAAAGATGGAGTTCAGCACAATATTACACAGGAGCGAGAGCAGATATACCACGGTAGCCACGATCACACGTTCCACGCTGCGCATGATATAGAGATATGCCTGAGTGATCCCCATCAGCATATATGAGAACGCCACGATCCGCAGATATCGTATCCCCTCTGCGGTCACTGCCGGGTCACTGGTAAATATACTCATCAGCACCTCCGGCACAGCAAGGGCCGCCACGGTAAAAAGGGCTGTTACAAAAACTGCCGCTTTTACTGCCATCCCCAGGATCTTCTCGATCGAGTCCCGGTCTCCTTTTCCCCAGTATTGCGCAGTGAGCACCGTTGCTCCCGATGTCAGTCCGAACAGGAACAAGGTCATGATGTACTGAACCTGTCCCGCCAGAGAAGCTCCGGAAAGAGCCGTCTCTCCTACTCCTCCGAGCATGATCACATCCGCTGCTGATACGCCCACATTGATCAGATTCTGCAGCGCCATTGGGATCACAAGTGCGATAACATTCCTGTAAAACCTTCCCCAGTCTATCCCCAAATCTTTTTCTTTCACTCTTCTGTCCATTGTCTATCCCCTCTGTCACTCTCCTGTTATTTTTTCCTGCCGTTTTTTCCGCTTTTCCTGCTCTGACGGTTCACCCGATCCCCAGTTCCCGGATCTGACCGAAGATCTCCTTCATCGGGATCTTCAGCTCTCCCCGGAAGATGCCCACCGGGATCTCATCTTCCGGTCCGTATATGGCAGGGATCTCCGTCTCATCCGTCCAGTATACCACAGTCTTCTCCGTGTCCGGATCGATCATCCAGTATTCCCTTACGCCTGCCTGGGCATATTTCCCCAGCTTCAGCTTCCCGTCCATCTTTAGTGAAGACGGCGAGGCGATCTCGATCACCAGATCCGGCGCGCCCATGATGCACCGTCGGATCAGCTTGGACCGGTCGCACAGGATCAGGACGTCGGGCTGGAGCATGGTGCGGTCATCGCAGTCGATCTGGACATCCACAGGCGACGGGAAGACGATGCACTTTCCTTTTTTCTTCATGATATAGTTTTCAAAGGAAAATGTCAGTTTTGGAATGATAAACTGGTGGATCGTACTGGGCGCTGCCATGTCATAGATGACCCCGTTGAGCAGTTCCACCCGCCTCTCGTCCGGAAGGGCGTAGTAGTCCTCCAGCGTATATTCCCCCTGTTTCTTCCTGTTCCCAGATCCATACACGGGTTCAGCTTCCCTGACAGCATCCGTCAATCCCACGTCTTTTTCCGGATACCGCTCCTCCTTTGGGAGAAGCACTGCTTCCAGCGCTTCGAGGGTAGACGACCTGGGCGACTTCGTCTCCCCGCTGAATATCTTCTGGAGCGTCCCCAGCGGGACCCCTGACAATTCCGAGAGCTTTGCCATGGAATATCCCTTTTCCTGCTTATGATACCGGAGCTGTGAAAGATTCATATACGTTCCTCCTTCGTCAAAAACGGTTGAAATACGGCAACTTTTATATATAATACCGTATTTCAACCGTTTCAGTCAAGATATCATTGATGCTCTGCGGCTTTTTACTCTTTTCCGTCAAAGCAGTAGGTACATACTCTGCAGGGTTCCAGTCCGATGGACGCAAGAAGGTCATCCAGCCTGTGGTAGCGGAGTGTCGTAAAATTCTGCAGTCTCCGGATCTCCTCGATCATCTGCGCGTAACGGCAGGTATCCGGATTTGTATATTCTTCCAGAACTTCCTCAGAACAGTTTTCTCCTTCTCTCTCCCGGATCACTCTCCTCGTGATCAGTTCCATCTCCGACTTCGATCTGGAGAAGTTCAGATATTTGCATCCATACAGCAGAGGCGGGCATGCAGGACGTACATGGACTTCCTTTGCCCCGCTCCGGTAGAGAAATTCCGTTGTCTCCCTAAGCTGCGTCCCCCGGACGATCGAATCGTCGATGAGAAGGAGCTTCTTATTCTCGATCAGAGCCTGCACCGGGATCAGTTTCATCCTTGCGATCAGGTCTCGCTGGCTCTGGTTCGTCGGCATGAAGGACCTGGGCCAGGTAGGGGTGTATTTGATAAATGGTCTTGCATAGGGGATCCCGGACTCATTTGCATAGCCGATGGCATGTGCCAGTCCGGAATCCGGCACACCGGCGACAATATCCGGATGGACCGAATCCCCGTCTCTCTTTGCCAGCATACTTCCGCAGCGGTAACGCATCTCTTCCACATTCACCCCTTCATAGGAGGAAGTCGGGTATCCGTAGTATACCCAGAGGAAGGAGCAGATCTTCATCTTACTGTACTGAGGCTCCACAAGCGTCTCCACGCTCTCCGGCGTGATATAGACGATCTCCCCGGGCCCAAGTTCTTTGTAATGCTCGTACCCAAGATTCAGATAGGCAAAATTCTCAAAGGACACACAGTAGGCGTCCTCCTTCTTTCCTATGACCACCGGAGTCCTTCCATGGAGATCCCTCGCCGCATAGATTCCTTCTTTTGTCATGATCAGGACAGTCATGGATCCGTCCACCAGTTCCTGAACATACCGTATCCCCTCCGCGATAGTCTCTTTTCTGCAGATCAGAGAGCCGATCAGTTCTGTCGCGTTGATCTGGCCTCCACTCATCTCCAGGAAATGAGTCCTGCCGTCCTGATATGCCTTTTTTAGGATCTGCTCCTGATTATTGATCTTACCCACTGTTGTGATCGCAAAACTCCCCAGATGGGACTGAAGAAGCAGCGGCTGGGGCTCGTAGTCCGAGATACAGCCGATCCCAAGATTCCCCTGCAGTTCCTCAACATCCCGCTCGAACTTTGTCCGAAACGGGGAATTCTCAATATTATGTATGGCACGGTTGAACCCGCCCGCACCGTAAACCGCCATTCCTCCACGCCTTGTTCCAAGATGGGAGTGATAATCAACTCCGTAAAAAAGTTCCAGTACACAATCCTTCTTCGATGCCACACCGAAAAATCCACCCATGAAATATGTCCTCCTTCATACTTCTCTGCTGTAAAGCAGTCTCATGTCCTTTATATTTTCATTACGTTAATACCCATAAAGCATAAAGTAAAACAGGGGGAAAAGTCAATAAGCATTCTGTTTTTTCTCCCTCGACACCGCAAGCGTCACACACACAAACGCCGCAGCGAACACAAGCTGGATCCCGATCCCCTCCAGCACTTCCGTCCGCACGCTCCCTGCGATCTTCGTGCTCTGTGTCAGCAGATCGTTCACTGTCTCATACCAGTACACCGGCAGGAACTGCGCCGCCTTTCTCACACCGCCGCTTAAGTAGTCCATTTCCACGAACACGCCGCAGAGGAAGCACATCCCGAGAGAAAGAATATTCACGCTCCCGTTCAGGGCGTCGGAAGTCTTTACGAGCGTTCCCACCAGATACGCCAGCGTCAGCGATACGATCAGCAGGACAAAGGAATTGAGCAGATACCATCCTGCCCTTCCGCCGGTCAGGAACCCCCTCCCGTACACCGTCAGAGAAGCCACTGTGCAGATTCCCCACAGTGCAAGAGCGATCACCCCTGACGCCGCAAGCCCTTCCAGGCTCTGTCTCCGGGCAGGCACCGCGGAGGCTCTCATCCTCCTTGGAAGACTGCCTCTCCGAAAGCCCATCAGGATATACCCCATCACATAGCAGAGCAGGCTTAGAAACAGATATGGAAGATAACGGTAGAAGAAAGCGTAGGAAGGCGTTTGTCCCCCGTTTCCGCCCTGATCCAGAAGATTCACCTCAGCCGGCGTTCTCTCTGCCATAACGGATGCGATCTCTTCTTCCGTAAACCCGGCAGCGGCATAACTGCGGGCAAAGTTTATAAAATTGCTGATCTGCTGTTCCGCGTAATGTCCCGTGTAGGTGCCCGGCACGGCAGTCACTTTCAGGCTCTCATCCCCCCGGATGCATTTCTCCATAAATCCCTCCGGGATCCGGACGATATAATCCACGTTCCGGTAGAACAATTCTTCCTGCAGCGACTCTGTGTCATTTTCAAGCAGTACCACATCGTTACTCAGCCCGATATAATCGATCAGGCTTTCCGCTGCTGTCCCTCCGTCTTCATCAACGATCCCTACTGGAATACTTTCTGTCGTGTACCCCTGTGGTTCCTCCCCGGCAAATCTCTGGAACATGACCGTAACGCCAAAAAAGATCACCAGATAGAGGAGGATCATCCCGATATTCTTTTTCGCGATTTTCATATATACCTTAAATACTGACATAGCGTTCCCTCCTTATGATCAGAAACGTCCCTGCGGTGAGCAGCACGCACAGACCCGCCAGGATCATCATATCCTGCGCATAGCGCTCCGGCGCGTCATAAACATTGAGGCAGTACAGCGCGTCCGAGATCAGCGCCGCCGGATTGACGCGGTTGAGAAGAGGAATACTTCTATCCACCGCATTTTTTATATCCGGGTTCATCAGTCCGGCACAGAAGCTCAGCGCCATGGAGGCTCCCACCATGATCCCGATTTTCACGCCTTCGCCCATCTTTCCGACACTGGTGATGAACATCCCCATGGTGACTCCGATCATACTGCCCATGAGCACCACCGGGAGCATTTCCACATAAGAACCCGCAAACTCAAGCTTCAGGACAAACTTCATATACGCCAGCAGGAGCAGCATATTTACAAAGTGGATCCCAAACGAGACCAGGATCTCCGTCACCACCAGGCTCAGCCGGTGTACCGGACCCGCGCACCGCCTTGCCGCAAGAGGAGACAGATTTGCCTGGATCTCCATCGCGGAACTGTATCCGATAAAGCATCCGTACAGACACGCCATCCCCAGCAGAGCATAAAAGAACTGTACCGTTCCGTCCGTTGTCTTTCCGCCCAGGGAGACCTGTTCCAGGACATTGCCGTAATCTTCCATGGCTCCTGCCGCCGCCTCAAGCCCTTCCGGGTGGATAGAAGCCACATCCTCCAGCGTTTCCTTTCCTTCCATATAGCTCTCCAGGACCATCTGCAGGATACTCTGAGGGAATCCGCTGGCGCTCACAGTCAGCGACGGATCCGCGCCGTCATAATAAATCCCGTCAATTTCTCCATTCTCAAGCGCCCTTACCGCTTCCTCCTCTGTCATCTCCTCCGTCCGGATCAGATCCGAATCCTCTTCCAGACTTTCGAGAAAAAATGGAAATATTTCTTCCCCACTGTTCTTCCCAGCGCTGTTTTCCTGTTCTGCTTCCCTGACCAGCGCCGCCCGCACTGTCTCAAAATCCGCTTCTTCCATCTGCCCGATGGAAAAGTACATCACTGTCCCCAGCACAAACGGAAAGATAAGAGGCCAAAAGATCAGATCTCTTTTCTTGATCTTTGTAAGAAAACTGTACCGTATCATATCCAGCATAACTTCCCCTCCCTAATCCCTGAGCTGTTTTCCAGTGATCTCTAAAAATACGTCGTTTAATGTAGGCAGCTCGGAAAATACTCTTCCGAAGGGAATCTCCCGGTCCTGAAGGAGCCTGAGGATATTGATCAGATTATGTTTTGCCTTTGTACACCGCACCACCAGTTTCTGATCCTCATACTGTATGTCGAACACATGAGGCAGTTTTTTGAGTTCCTCAAGATCTCCCCCGCTTAAGATCACCGCCTCGATCGTCACGGTCTCCCCGGTCTTGATCATCCCCTTCAGTTCTTCCTTTGCACCCACCGCGATGCTCCTGCCGTGGTCCATGATGGCGATCCGTGTGCAGATCTGCTCCACCTCTTCCATATAATGAGACGTATATACAATGGTGGACCCCTGCCGGTTCAGCTCGCAGATTCCCTCCAGGATCCTGTTTCTGCTCTGAGGATCCACCGCCACAGTAGGCTCATCCAGTATGATCAGCTTCGGCCTGTGCGCGATCCCGCAGGCAATGTTAAGCCTCCGGAGAAGCCCGCCGGAGAGTTTCTTCGGATATACCTTCCGGTACTCCTCCAGCCCGACGAACTGTATGGCGTCCTCCACCAGCCTTCTTCTTTTTTTCCTGTCCTTCACATAAAGACTGCAGAAATAGTCTATATTGTCCCATACGTTCAGTTCCTCAAACACTGCCACATCCTGCATCACGATGCCGATCTGGCTCTTGATCTTATAGTTGTCCGGCGCCATCTCTTCTCCCATGACCTTAATACTGCCCCGATCAAATTTCAGCAGTGCCAGCATACAATTAATGGCCGTGGTCTTTCCGCTGCCGTTTGGTCCCAGCAGCCCGTATATCTCCCCCTCCTTTACTTCCAGGTTAAAGTGGTCCAGCGCCACCGTAACACCATATCGTTTCACCAGATTCTCTATCTTTATCATCTTTCTCCCTCCTGGTAAATGTTAAATGTCTCCGGGAACATCCCCTGCTTTTCTTTTATGCTCTCATGATATCTCTTTTCTCTGCTGCGCTGTAGTGTACAGTGTCATAAAGGGATATGACAATTGTCACCCCTCACTGTTTTCCTTTGCTTTCTCTCCTTTATGGGCTATAATAAGTCATATATATATATCAAAAGACCATACCAGGAGGAGGACTCTCTGAGAGAACACGATATGAGAAATACACTGAACACGGCAGCAGTCATGCTATTATGCATGTTCTCCCTGTTTTTCATCCGGCCGGACCTTCCATATATAACGGCATTCCTCTGTGCAGTGATCATCTGCTGCGCAGACCGCTTTCTTGAAAATGACAGGGGATTTGGACTGTTCTGCATCCTTTTTTTCATCGCAGGGATACCGGATCCGGATTTCACTCTCTTTTTTCCGGCTGCGGCATACGGATTGTTCCGAAGAAAACTCTATCCTGTCCTGGCGGCAGGGATCCTTATATTCTTTATCTCCTCAGGCACAGGAAGGAACGCGCTTTCTCCGCTCCTTCTCTGCCTTGAGCTGTTCGGCTTTCTTACCGCCTTCCTGCTCTCCTCCGAGACGTCTTCCCGCGAGTGTCTGGAAGAACAGCTGCGGCGCACTCAGGATGACAGCACGGAGCGGGATCTCCTGCTGACAGAAAAGAACCGTTCCATACAGGAAAGGCAGGATTACGAGATCTACACGGCGACGCTGAGGGAGCGGAACCGGATCGCCAGGGAGATCCATGACAACGTGGGCCATCTGCTCTCCCGCTCCATCCTTCTGGTGGGCGCGGCAAAAGCAGTCAGCCGGGATGCTTCTCTTGCTCCCACTCTCGATTCTCTGGATGCGACGCTGAACTCCGCGATGGACAGCATCCGCGCCAGCGTCCATGACCTGAGGGACGAAGCAGTGAACCTGGATGAGGCGGTACGCTCTTTGACTGAGAGCTTCACCTTCTGTCCGGTAGACTATGTATATGATGCGGGGCGTTATGTCCCCAGGGATGTGAAATATGCTTTCATCAGTATTGTGAAAGAGGCTCTCTCCAACATCATGCGTCACAGCAGCGCTACAAAGGTCTCCCTCACGATCCGGGAGCATCCTGCCCTGTATCAGCTCTGTGTTGAGGACAACGGCACCCAGATCCGAGAAAGCAAGGGCGGCATGGGGCTTACCAACATGCGTGACCGGGTGGAAAAACTGAACGGAAATATCCATTTTTTCACAGAAAACGGATTTAAGATATTAGTCACCATACCGAAAAGGAGACAAGATGATGAAACTGATACTGATCGATGATGACTGTCTCGTCGTAAATGCACTGAAGATGATCCTGGAAGCACAGCCGGACTTCGAAGTGGCTGCGACAGCCTCCGACGGCAAAGACGCCCTGCCCCTCTTCCGGCAGCACCGCCCGGACGTCCTCCTCATGGATATCCGCATGGCAGAAACAGACGGACTGGAGGCTGCGGAAGCGGTGCTGAGAGAATTTCCAGATGCCAGGATCCTGCTCCTCACTACATTTTCCGACGATGAATATATCATAAAAGCCCTGAAACTCGGCGCTGCGGGATACCTCCTCAAGCAGGACTACCAGAACCTCGTTCCCGCGATCCGCGCCGCAGCCTCAGGTCAGTCGGTGTTCGGGGATGAGATCGTCTCCCGTCTGCCCGGACTGATGAACCGCGAAAAACCTTCCTATGATTATTCGGCACACGGCATCAGCGAACGCGAGCTGGACGTGATCCGACTCATCGCGGAAGGCTTAAGCAATAAAGAGATCGCAGCCCGCCTGTATTTAAGCGAGGGGACTGTGAGAAACTATTTGAGCGTGATTCTTGATAAGCTCGATCTGCGGGACCGTACCCAGGTTGCAGTCTTTTATCTTGAAAGGAGATGACCCGTTATGTCACTGCATACATCTGATCTGGTGCTCGTTCCCGGCCGCCAGCTGAAACCGCTGGATAATATCTCCGGATTCCAGGTACGCCCCGGATTTTTCCGTTTCTTCGGAGCCACCATCATTCCGGGCGGGGTGAACTTTACCATCCAGTCCCACGGGGCGACGTCCTGCGAACTGCTCCTCTTCCACCGGGAAGCGGAGGAGCCTTTCGCCGCCCTGAAATTTCCGGATAACTATAAGATCGGCTTCGTCTACTCCATGATCGTGTTCGGTCTGGACGTGGAGGAGTTCGAGTACGCCTACCGGCTGGACGGTCCCTATGATGAAAAAAAAGGGCTCCGCTTCGACAAGAGAAAGATCCTGCTCGATCCTTACGCCCGCGCAGTCACCGGTCAGAGCCAGTGGGGATGCAAGAATAACACACAGCACAGCTACCGCGCCCGGGTCGTACAGAACAACTTTGACTGGGGGCTGGAGCGGAGCGAGCCCATTCCCATGGAAGATCTGGTCATCTACGAACTCCATGTCCGCGGGTTCACCAAATCCCCCACCTCGAACGTTGCCTGTCCGGGCACGTTCCGGGGGCTGGAGGAGAAGATCCCCTATCTCAAAAAGCTGGGAGTCAATGCAGTGGAGCTCATGCCGGTCTTCGAGTTTGACGAGATGAGAGACGTCCGCATGATCGACGAAAATGAACTCCTGGATTACTGGGGATATAATCCGGTCTGTTTCTTCGCGCCAAACACAAGCTATGCCTCCGGTGTGGAGTACAATCGGGAGGGGATGGAATTAAAGCATCTGATCAAAGCCCTACACGACAATGAGATCGACGTCATCCTGGATGTGGTGTTCAACCATACCGCTGAAGGGAACGAGATGGGTCCTTCTTTCTGTTTTAAGGGCTTTGACAACAACATCTACTATATGCTGACCCCGGACGGAACGTATTACAACTTCAGCGGGTGCGGGAACACGCTGAACTGCAATCATCCTGTCGTACAGGAGCTGATCCTGGACTGTCTGCGCTACTGGGTGACGGACTACCGGGTAGACGGTTTCCGTTTCGACCTTGCCTCCATCCTGGGACGGAGCGAGAACGGCACCCCCTTAAACCAGCCCCCGCTCCTTCGAAGCCTTGCCTTCGACCCCATCCTGGGCAACGTCAAGCTGATCGCGGAAGCATGGGATGCGGGCGGTCTCTATCAGGTAGGATCCTTCCCGTCCTGGAAGAGATGGGCCGAGTGGAACGGCCGCTACCGGGACGATATGCGCTGTTTCCTGAAAGGGGACGCCGGGATGTCCGGCATCGCCGCACAGAGGATGACCGGCTCTCCGGACCTCTATGACCCGGTCTACCGGGGCGGCAACGCGTCGGTCAACTTCCTGACCTGCCACGACGGCTTCACACTGAACGACCTGTACAGCTACAACCAGAAGCACAATGAGGCAAACGGCTGGGACAATACAGACGGATTTGACAACAATAACAGCTGGAACTGCGGCGTAGAGGGGGATACCGACGATCCTGAGATCCTCGCGCTGCGCAGGAAGATGATGATGAACGCCTGCGCTGTGCTCATGTGCAGCCGGGGAACGCCCATGTTCCTATCCGGAGACGAGTTCTGCGATACCCGGTTCGGAAACAACAATCCGTACTGCCAGGACAACGAGATCTCCTGGCTGGACTGGAGCCTGCTGGACGAGAACCAGGATATGTTCGAGTTCTTCCGCTATATGATCGCGTTCCGCATGGCGCACCCTGCCATCCGAAAGGATCTGGAGCCCAGCTATATCGGATTCCCGTCCATGAGCATCCACGGTCTCGCTCCCTGGGAACCGGAAGCGCCGGAAAACGCATATGTCTCCTGCGTCCTCTTCTCAGGATATGATGAAGAAAATAATCTGGAGGACCTTGTCTATGTTGCAGTCAACGCCCACTGGAATGCAGCGGAGATGTCTCTGCCCGACCTTCCCGAAGGGTACTGCTGGCGGATCGCTGTCAACACAGGCGACCCGAAACAGCAGACATTTGCCGAAGCAGAGATGCCGGAAGCGCAGAAAAACCTGCTGCTGGGCGAACGCTCTGTGATCGTATTCGTGGGAGTCAGACAATAGGAGGAGAGTTATGAAAAAGAAGCTGTTACCGCTGGTACTCATTGGCCTTGCAGTCCTGTGTGTCTGCGCTGCATTTTTCTTCCGGGACTATGCAGTTCCGCTTCATTCTGACGTCAGGATCACGTCCCCTTCCGACACACAGACAGACTCCCTGTACAGGCTGTGTAAGATATGGGGATATATGAAATACCGTCATCCCGACATTGTGAGCGGAAAGACTGACTGGGATCAGGAACTGCTCGATATCATGCCCGAAGTGCTGAATGCAGACACCTCCTCCGAAGCCGAGCAGGTCCTGTACGGCTGGCTGGAAGGATATCCCCTCCATGATGTGGAAGAAGAGCCCAAGCGCCCCTCAGTTTTGGATGATCTGCTCCGCCCGGGCGATCCGGTCGGAAGCATGTACACAGAGCCGGACGAATCCTGGATCCATGATCCCGGACTTTTCGGGGAAGAGATCACTACATATCTGTCTGAACTCTCCGAAATCTCCATTTCTGACAGAGACAAGGCATACGCCTCATTTTCCAAGAGATACGACCTGCGCGTCAGCTTTGAGAATGAAAATACTTTCGATTTTGACATCAATGACAGCGGAGTAAAGCTCCTTGCACTCTTTCGATTCTGGAATGCATACGAATACTACTCTCCATATATACAGCTTACCAAAACGGACTGGGACAGTGTGCTCCTTTCCGCGATCCCGGAGGTCCTGTCCTCTGATACCTATGAGGAATATGTCCGTTCCATCGCCCGCGCCGCCGCCCAGACCGGAGACGCGCATATATTTATTAAGGACCGGCAGCATGTGATGTGGTACTTTTACGGGAAGTATTTTCTCCAGTGCAGTGTCAAATATCTGGACGGTCAGGTCGTGGTACGCCAGACCGCTGTATCCGAGGAAAATCTGATGCCCGGAGATATCCTCCTCCAGATCGACGGAACCCCCGTGGAAGACCGGCTTGACGAACTCTACAGCTTCTATGCGGTCTCCCGGCCGGAAAAGATCCTGGGGCAGGCAGAGCCTCAATTCCTTCAGACCAGAGAAGAAAATGCAGTTGTCACGGTTCTTCGTGACGGCAGAGAGCTCGATCTTCACGTCACTGCATCCAGACAACGCTTCCGGTATGATAATCCACTCCAAAGCGGACTGATCTATAATGACCGGATCGGCTACATCGACCCTTCTTCCCTGAAAGACGAAGAGGAGCTCCATGATCTGATGGAAACCTTTTCTCAAACCGACGGACTTATCATCGATATGCGCCGCTACCCTTCCGTCCCGGTCCTTTATCTTCTCGGAGAATATCTGATACCGGAGCCCAGGGAATTCGCCCGGATGGCTATTCCCGACCAGGAACAGCCCGGATATTTCTATTCCCCGGAGGGACTGTATTGCTGCGGCTCAGGATGGATGTCAATGACAGGGATGGACAAAGGAGAATATCCCCATTATAATGGGGAAGTCATCCTCCTTATGGATGAGAACAGCAAAAGCCAGAGCGAATTCACAGTCATGGCGCTCCGACAGTCAGACAACGCGACCGTAGTGGGCAGCAGTTCTGCCGGGGCAGACGGAGATATCGCCACCCTTGAACTCCCCGGCTTTGTCACTGTCACCTTCAGCGGTATCGGTGTATACACCCCTGCAGGGGACATCACCCAGGGCGTCGGACTGACCCCCGATGTCATATGTACTCCCACACCGGAAGGCCTTGCCCAGGGCAGGGACGAACTGGTGGAAAAAGGGATCGAGCTGATATACGCTCCGGATAAAAAGTTCTAAAACACAGAAAAATACACAAGAAAAATAAAGGAACCAAACCATATGAAAAAAGACGACATTCGATATAAAACCTACATCAAGATCCTCGAGGAAGAACTGGTCCCCGCCTTCGGGTGTACCGAGCCCATCGCCCTCGCATACGCTGCCGCCAGAGCCCGTGAAGTGCTGGGCGATGTGCCGGACCGGGTCGTGCTGCAGGTCAGCGGGAGCATCATCAAAAATGTGAAAAGCGTGATCGTCCCGAACACAAATCATCTCAAAGGCATCCCCGCCGCTGCAGCCGCCGGGATCATCGCGGGAGATCCTGACAAAGAACTTGAGGTCATCTCCCAGGTCGCCGAAGATCAGGTGGATAAGATCAAAGCTTTCCTTGAAAATGCTCCGATCGAGGTCGAACTCATAGACTACGGACATGTATTTGATATCATCGTCACAGAATATAAAGGGGATTCTTACGCGAAAGTGCGCATCGCCGACTACCACACGAATATCGTGCTGATCGAAAAGAACGGAAATATCCTTCTTGAAAAAGAACTCAGATCGGAGGAAGCCGACTCAGAAGAACAGGCAAACCGTGCAGACCGGGGGCTTCTGAATATGGAAGACATCTGGGATTTCGCCAATACAGTGGACACTGCTGACGTCTCAAAGCTTCTGGACCGCCAGATCCGCTATAACAACGCCATCGCCGAGGAAGGGCTCCTTGGCGACTACGGAGCAAATATCGGGAGCGTCCTCCTCCATTCCTACGGAAACGACATCACAGTCCGGGCGAAAGCAAAAGCCGCTGCCGGATCCGATGCAAGGATGAACGGCTGCGAACTTCCCGTGATCATCAATTCCGGCAGCGGAAACCAGGGCATCACCTGTTCCGTTCCTCTGATCGAATACGCAAAGGAACTGAACTCCAGCAAGGAAGAACTCTACCGTGCACTCGTACTCTCCAATCTGGTCGCGATCCACGAAAAGACCGGGATCGGCACCCTCTCCGCCTACTGCGGCGCCGTGAGCGCAGGCGCAGGAGCCGGAGCCGGGATCGTATACCTCTGCGGCGGCGATTATCAGGCTGCCATCCACACAGTGGTCAATGCACTCGCCATCGTCTCCGGCATCGTCTGCGACGGGGCAAAAGCATCCTGCGCAGCAAAGATCGCCTTCTCCGTGGACGCCGGCATCCTCGGTTATAACATGTACAAAAACGATCAGGAATTCAAAGGCGGCGACGGGATCGTCATGAAAGACGTAGAATCCACCATCCGCGGGATCGGCCGGCTTGGAAAAGACGGCATGAGAGAGACCAATGAAGAGATCATCAAACTGATGGTAAACGAAGACTGTTGATCCTCACTCACAACATAAAACAGGGACAGGCATGCCTGTCCCACAATTTTTCACTCCTGCTCACGACTCCCAGGGAGCAGCGTCCCGCCCACGGGACGCGCCCCTCCCGGACTCTTCACCCAAAACTGCCGGAGGGACGCACCAGCCGGAGGGGATGCGCTGTGTTGGCTAAGGACCGTTAAAACGACGCCGGCACTTGGAGCGCGTCCTTTGCGCTCCTACGTGTCCGCTGCGCTCGTTTTCCGAGCGAAAGCGTGTCCGCAGACAATACAGCACATCCCCCACCGGCGGACGTCCCCCGCCAGTTCCTACTCCTCAAAGGCTTCCTTCATCTTCTCCATAAAGCCCTTCTTTTTCTTCTTCTCTCCTTTATCGCCCTTTCCTGCATCATCGTTCTGATGCAGGGTATTCCCCGTCAGTTCATCAAACCGTCTCAGAGCCTCTTTCGCCTCAGCGCTCAGCCTCTCCGGTGTCTGGATGACCAGAGTGACATAATGGTCTCCTCTCACCTGGGAATTCCGAAGAGACGGTACGCCCTTTCCTTTCAGGCGGACTTTTGTATCTGTCTTCGTCCCCGGTTTCACCGTGTAGATCACGTCTCCGTCCACCGTCGGGATCCTCACATCGCCGCCAAGAGCCGCCACTGCGAAAGAGATCGGCACCGTAGAAAAGATATGGACATCCTGTCTCTGGAAGATCGGATGATGTGATACATTGACTTCCACGAGAAGGTCTCCTCTCGGACCTCCGTTCACTCCCGGTTCTCCTTTATCGCGGATGCGGACACTCTGTCCGTTGTCGATACCTGCCGGTATCGTGACTTTGATCTTCTTCCTGCTGGAGGTATATCCTGTTCCGGAGCAGTCCGGACATTTCTCTTTTATGATCTTTCCGGAACCGTTACAGTTTGGACAGGTCTGAACGTTCTGGACAGTGCCGAAGAAGGACTGTGAAGTATATACTACCTGGCCTTTTCCTCCGCACTTCGGACATGTTTCGGGTGAAGTCCCTGCTTTCGCCCCGGTCCCGTGACAGGATCCGCAGGGATCCTTCAGGATAAGATCCAGCTCTTTCTCGCATCCGAACACCGCTTCCTCAAATGTGATGCGGATGCTCTTCCGGATGTTTGCCCCTTTCATCGGACCGTTGCTGCGCCCGCGGCGTGCTCCTCCGCCTCCAAACAGATCGCCGAAAATGTCGCCGAAGATATCGCTGAAATCAGCGCCGTTAAAGTCAAATCCGCCGAATCCACCGGCGCCGCCCGCTCCGCCTTCAAATGCGGCATGACCAAACTGATCATACTGACGACGTTTGTCGGCATCGCTTAATACGGCATATGCTTCCGAGGCTTCCTTAAATTTCTTTTCCGCCTCTTTATCGCCTGGATTCATATCCGGATGATATTTCTTGGCAAGGGCACGGTATGCTTTTTTGATCTCCGCGTCGGTCGCACTCCTGCTGACACCGAGCACTTCATAATAATCTCTCTTTGACTCTGCCATAACTCTACAACTCTACCTTTCTGTTTTCACTAAACATGTTACACCTCTGCCGTACTTTCAAGAGTCTTCCTCTTTCCAGCCCCCAAAAGGTCCGGCTTTTCTGACGGAATGCTAACCTAAAAATTCTACGCAGCCGCCTTTTATGCGGTTCCGTAGAATTTTCAGCCACGGATCTCCCTGCCGGAGGAATCCTCCGGCAGGAAAAACATCCGCAACATTGCCTTCTGTAACAGTTTATCTTATCAGTTCGTCCGGACTATGTTTAGACTTCTTTATAATCTCCGTCTACAACATCATCGCCCTGGAACCCGTCCGGTGCCGGACCTGCTTCCGGTCCCGGATTCGGACCGCCTGCTGCGCCTGCACCTGCTCCGGCGCCAGCCTGCTCATACATCTTTGTAAACAGCTTCTGAGCACTCTCCATCAGTTTTTCTTTCGCAGCTTTGATCTCAGCCACGTCAGCATCTGCTGCTGTCTCAGGAGTAGATTTTGCAAGAACGTCTTTCAATGCCTGCATATCAGCCTCTACTGCCGCTTTATCGTTTGCATCCAGCTTGTCGCCTACATCTTTGAGGGCTTTCTCTGTCTGGAATACCATCGCGTCAGCTTCGTTTCTCGCGTCGATCGCTTCTTTTCTCTTCTTGTCCTGAGCTTCAAACTCAGCTGCCTCTTTGACAGCCTTGTCGATATCAGCATCAGACATATTTGAGCCTGCTGTGATCGTGATGTGCTGCTCTTTACCTGTTCCAAGATCCTTAGCGGATACGTTTACGATACCATTTGCATCGATATCGAAAGTAACCTCGATCTGCGGTACTCCACGCGGAGCCGGCGGGATCCCATCCAGTCTGAACTGTCCGAGTGATTTATTGTCCTTAGCGAACTGTCTCTCACCCTGTACAACGTTGATATCTACAGCTGTCTGATTGTCTGCTGCTGTGGAGAAGATCTGGCTCTTCTTCGTCGGAATCGTTGTATTTCTCTCGATCAGT
>DWXK01000070.1 GCA_019119205.1 Candidatus Mediterraneibacter intestinavium | reverse complement strand
AAAAATAATCACTGACAGAATTACCGTTCACATCTTGCAGAATCAAAAAGTTCTTTACTTGAGAATCGTTTTCATGTATTATTGTTAGTTGTTTCTAACTATAAGATATACAAAGGAGAACTTTTATGACTATTCTGAACCTGTTTATGATCCTTATTTCCTTTGCACTGCTCCTGCTGTGTATGCTCGCTCCGCTGAGAAAGAGTGCCGCGGCACAGAAGCACCCTTCTCTGAAGATGCTCCTCAGACCGCATGCAGTTTACGGAGTGCTCCTCCTGATCGTCTCACTCGTTCATGGCATCCTCTCTGGAAACAAACCGGAGATGATGAGCGGAAAAGTGGCATGGCTCTGCCTGCTCATCCTTCTGATCCTGTCTCTGTTTAAAAAACGGATGAATCCCGGAGCATGGCTGAGGCTTCACAGGATCTTTGCTGTCCTTTTCTGTGTGCTCATCGTGATCCATATTGTTTCCAGCCGGTTTCTCTAATTCCCTTTTCACAGGGCATTCCTCCGTCCTCAAACGATTCGTTGTCTGTTTTGTGATTTCATCACAGAAAGGAACGGATTTCAGATGTATAATTGTCCGGTAATATCAATCAATCTGGAGGAAAAATCATCATGTCTTCAATTCGGAAAAAACGGAAAGCTTTCGTGGAGCAGGCAGACTGCGTAGCCTGCGGCTGCTGCGTAAAAGTCTGTCCCCTGGGAGCGATCCGGATCATCCGTGGGATCATGGCTCAGGTGGATATGGGGAAATGTGTCGGATGCGGGAAATGCGCGAAAGAATGTCCGGCAAGTGTGATCACGGTCCGGGAGGTGGATTATGAAAAAGCAATGGTATGATTATTTATGGATCTTTTCTCTCACTTATCTGATCTTAGGTTTTTTCAATATCATGTTCGCATGGCTCGGTCTGATCTGCTTTTTTGTCCCTCTGCTCATCTCACTGATAAAGGGCACAAAAGGGTATTGTAACCGCTACTGCGGAAGAGGTCAGCTGTTCGGACTGTTGGGCGGCAGCTTCGGGCTTTCCCGCAAAAGAGATATTCCAAAATGGATGAAAAGCAAATGGTTCCGGTATGGATTTTTAATCTTCTTTTTCGCAATGTTCTTCCTGATGCTGTGGAATACTTATCTGGTATTTGCGGGAGTCCGGGACCTGAAGGAGGTCGTGACGCTTCTGTGGACCTTTAAAGTACCGTGGCATTGGGCCTACCGCGGTACATTGGTCCATCCTGGTGCAGCTCAGTTTGCTTTCGGTTTTTACAGCGTAATGCTCACCTCCACAGTGCTTGGTCTGATCACCATGGTACTGTTCAAGCCCCGCAGTTGGTGCGTCTACTGCCCTATGGGGACCATGACGCAGATCATCTGCAAAATAAAGGATAAGAAATAATTATCTCAAACCTGTTTCAGCGATCTGCCTGCAAGACCATCATCATCAGATCACACTGGTCTTCAGCCTCTCCACTACACTCTCCTGCTCTGTCCGCCAAAGCAGGAATAAAGGCACCGCCGTGCAGATCACAAACAGGAGGAACACGCATGCTGCCGCTTCCGCCGCCGGATACCGGAATACGAAATAGACGATCTTTTCATCCATGACCGCGCCAAACGCATACAGCGCTCCGGTTCCGGCAGTCAGCAGGAGCACGGTGACAATCAGGCTGTAAAACACACCTTCCAGGAGAAGCATCCGCTTAAGCTGCCGCCTGGTCAGTCCGATACTCTCCAGCACGGCAAACTCCTTTCTACGCATAGCAAGTCCGGTCAGTGTGACATTTACATAATTTACCAGTCCCATCAGGATCAGAAGGATGCACAGAGCTCCCATAGCGGTCCGGCTGGAAGAGATATAGTCTTTTCTCGCTGCCAGTTCGTCCGATTTCGCGTACATGTTCAGACTTCCCAGCTTCACTTCATTGCTGCTCTCACTGATCAGCCCATGAGAACGGTTATAATCCGCTGTGATCCCCGACAGCGTCGCTTTCATTGTGGGTTCATATTCCGGGTCCGCTTCCAGTTCGATCTCAAAGGTCTGCTCTGTCAGCCCCAGTTTCTGAAAGCCCTCCTCCCCTGCGAGAAAATAAATGATACCCGGTCCGATCGCCGTATTGTTCAGATCCGGAAGCCCACTCTTCAGACAATCCAGATATCCTGCGAACCGCATTGTCTGCGCCCCGTTTCCATCCAGGTCTGTAAGAGTCAGTTCCTTTCCGATATCCTCTCTGCCTTTCTCCTCCTCGATCAGGGACAGCGCACGGTAGTGCAGGAAGATCAGTCCTTCCCCTTTTCTCACGCTCTCCACATCCAGATCAAGTTCTTCTTCCTCTGCAAACTCTTCGAGCTGTGCCAGCCACTCATCACTCACTGCCTGCACCACAAAAGAACTTGTCTCTGCCTCACTCCCGGTCGTTCCCACAAAAACCTGTATCGCCTCTTCATCCAGAGAGATCCTCCCATATCCGCCCCTTGCAATCCGGCTTCCGGTAACTCCTCTCAGATTCAGGATCTGGTCCTGAACCTCCTGCGGAAAAAAGATCTGGTCAGAATGATACGCGTCCACAGACATGGCGTTCATCATCACCTCAACGCTGAAGTCCGGTCTCTCGTAGTTGATCCGGTTCGTCTCATCGGTTCCCCGGGTCAATACCACCGCCCCCAGAGAGACTGTGATCCCCAGCAGGAGGGAAACTACTGTGACGAGGAAACGTTTCCGGACCCGGAACAGGTTTCTCCACGCCATCAGGGCGATCCCGCCTCTGTCATCTTTGATCCCTTCCTTCCCAAACTTTCCGCCGGATTTCTTTTCATCCATCCTGCGTACATGCCGTATGGTCTGCCCGGTATACTTCACTGCTTCCACCGGGGACATTCCCGCCGCCCGGTTCACCGCCAGCGCCGCGCTGACGAAAGTGACCGCTGCGCCGAAGCAGACCGCCGGCAGGAGCAGCCAGGGACGGAATGCGATCATCGCCGACGCATCTCCCAGCCCGTGGAGATACATTCCGGAAAGCAGTCCGGGGATCACAGTCACTGTAATGACACTCCCCGCAGCGCCCCCGGCAAGACAGCCCCATAATACCGTATAAGCTGTCTGCCGGAACACGATACGCTCAAGCTGCGCCTTCGTCGCTCCCATAGTTTTTAAGAGCCCGTACTGCCTGATATCCCGGCTGATGGAGATATGCATCACATTATAGAGCAGCATTCCCGCGCCAGCCAGTATGAGCAGGGCAAGGAACGCCGCCGTCCCAAAACCTCCCGTCATGTCATACACTGCCTGCCATGTAAATGAATTTCCGCCGAGGAACTGCTGGCTGTCATCACGCATGGTAACGTCAGTATACAGCCGCTGCATGATATCCTCGTCCGTGATCCCGTCATCCTGCCGGATCAGCAGGATCGTCGCCTGGTCCGTATCCACATCCAGAGTATCATAAAACTCCTTCGAAAAATATCCGGCAGGGACTGTGATCGTGGGATCCATATATTCTGTATAAAATCCGGACAGCCGGAAGGCGCCCTCTGTCTCACTTCCATCTGTAAGCCGGATCCGGTCACGGATCTCCATTCCCACCTCCGGATCAGTGATCCCCATGCCGTTCAGCGCACGCATGGACAGCATGATCTCATCTTTCTCTTCAGGGTATGTCCCGTGGATATCCGAGTAGGCGGGTTTCTGCATGATCTCCCACGTCGTCTTATCCATCACCTCACAACTGTACTCTTCCGTGTATCCGAATACCACGTCAAAACCGGTGTCCTTGATGTAAGGAAGAGCGTCAATTTCTTCCTTCTGAGCCTCATTTGCCCGCTCCAGCATGGTGTATGCCGCTGTGCCGGCATTCCGTGTATACAGCAGACAGTCCGTTGAAATCTTCCCGATGGCAAGGCTGAACACGCAGAACAGCATCATCACCGTAAACGCAACGGCAGTGGTCAGGATCCGGTTCCTGCTCCGGTTTGCCCGGTAGCTCTCCCTCGCCAGCATGCGGATGACTTCTCTGTTGTTATTCCTCATGCCGTTCACCTCACCTTTCCATCCTCGATCCGGATCATCCGGTCCGCAATCTGTGCGATCTCTTCATTATGGGTCACTACGACGATAGTCTGGTTAAAGGCAGCGGCGCTGGATCTGAGGAGACCCACCACTTCCGTCCCGGTCACGGAATCCAGATTGCCGGTGGGCTCGTCCGCGAGGATGACCGCAGGCTTGGTGCTGAGCGCTCTGGCGATGGCAACTCTCTGCTGCTGTCCACCGGAGAGCATTTCCGGCAGGTCACTCAGTTTCTCTCTAAGCCCCAGGCTGTCAATGATCCGGTTCAGAAACGCCTTGTCTATCCCCATCCCGTCCAGCTTCAGAGGGAGGGTGATATTCTCCTTTACGCTTAAGATCGGCATCAGATTATAGTTCTGAAACACAAACCCGATGTTTCTCCTGCGGAATACAGTCAGTTCCTCTCCCTTCATTCCGCCCAGCCGCTTTCCCCGGACAATAACATCCCCTTCTGTCGGATCATCAAGCCCTCCCAGCATGTTCAGAAGAGTTGTCTTGCCGCTCCCGGAGGAACCGATGATCGCGACGAATTCTCCCTCTTCAATAGAAATGGAAACTCCATCGAGAGCGCGCACTTCTCCCGACGGAGTCTGATAGATCTTCCTTAAATTTTCTGTTCTTAATACTTCCATAAGATACCCCCTGTGATGTTTTCTTATTTCCAGTCTAACAGGGAATACTTACAAACTGCTTACAGTTTCCCGTTTCGTTCATCGCCGGGGTGGCGGTTGCTTTCTGTGGCTGCTTTCTGCTGCTTCCATACATTACTTCCGCATATTAGTACATTATTAGTTCATTAATTCGTTCGTTAGTCCACTGGCAGATAAATCCCCACTGAGAGTCCCGGTTCCAGACGCTTCACCTTCATAAAACCGCCGTGTCTCTGCACGATCTCCCGGGAAAGGTAAAGTCCAAGCCCGAACCCGTTCTGTCCGTTTACATGCTTTCCTCTGTAGAAACGCCGGAAGATCAGGTTCTCCTCCCCCTCCTCAATCCCGGTTCCCTCATCTCTCACCTCGATCCGGAAAAACATCTCGTTTTTCACTGTGCTCACATGGATCGTACTGCCTTCCGGGGAATATTTGATGCTGTTGTCCAGCAGGTTGAACACCGCCTCCCCCAGCCACTGGGGATCGTGGAGAACGGCTGATCCCGCTTCTTTCCCCTTCTCCCGGCCTGACGTTTTCTTCGTCCGGCCGCTCTCCCCACTCATGGTAAGACGTATCTCGATCTGTTTTTCATCCGCGGCCTTTTTTGCCTGCAAGATACTGCCAAGGAGAGTTCCTTCCATATCCCGGGAATCTTTCCGAATCTGTATGATCCCGTTTTCCAGGCGGGCCATTCTGATAAAGCTTTCTGTCAAAAACCGGATCTTTTCCTCCGATTCTGCGATCGCCCGGATATAATATGCCTGGTCTTCCATGCGGATACTCTCACTGGTCCCCGTCCGGCGTTCAAGATCCGCTTTCAGCAGAGACAGATAGCTTTCCATATTTGCAAGAGGCGTCCTGAGCTGGTGCGCCGTGTCCGCGATCAGCCCCCGTATCTCTTCCCGTTCTTGCAGGAGAGCCTGTTCGCTTCCCCGCATCTTATCGTTCAGGCGCAGGATCTGGCTCCGGATCTTTGACGGAAGAGTGTCCTCGCTGACGCGGTCAAGGGATGGCCGCTCTCCATTGATCAGGCTCTCCAGTGCCGAAGAGAGTTCTTCCATCTCTTTTCTGTTCTTGGATAAATTCTGAAACATGTCTCACTCTCCAAACGTATATCCCAGGCCGAACACATTCCGGATATAAACCGGATTCGCCGGATCCGGTTCGATCTTCTTTTTCAGACGGTTCAGCGTCACGTTCACCGTATTCTCTTCCACAAAGGAGCCGTCCGCGTCCCATACCTGTTCCAGTATCATGATCTTTGTCACGACTTTTCCTCTGTTCCTCGCCAGCAGTTCCAGAAGCGCATATTCCCGGGCGGAAAGCCGGATCTCCTCCCCATCCCGTAGGACCTGCTTCCGGTCCGGACGGATCTTCAGTCCCCGGTAAAGGATCCCTTCCTCCTCCCCGGCCGTCCGTCTCAGAATCGCTTCCACATGCTTTAAGAGGACCGGCATGGGAAATGGTTTTACAAGGTAATCATCTGCTCCCAGGTCAAAGGCTTCGATCATGTCCTGCTCCTCATCCCTGGCTGTCAGAAAGAGGACCGGGATCGTGCTGTACTCCCGGGCCTGCCGGCAGAGCTCCGTGCCCTCGCCGTCGGGCAGATTGATATCGATGATCATCAGGTCCGGCAGCCGGGAGATCAAGGATTGACCTTCCCTTAGAGTATGAGCCCTCAGAGTCTCATACCCTGCCTTTGTGAGCATCCGTGAAAGTGCTTCATTCAGGAGTTTGTCGTCTTCTATGATGGCTATGGTCTTCATCACCTGACCTCCTAAAACCACTTTGCCTTCTCATCCCAAAACCTCGGTGTATCCCCTTTCTCATAGGGATCAAACCAGTGCCGGATCGACGTGGCTCCGTGGTACTCCGGTCCCCAACTCTCGATGTAGACCGCATCTTTTGTAAAAATGTCAGAGATGCCGGTATCTTCTGCCGAAAGCCACATGCCGAACCATTTTCTTATAATGTCCTCTCGAATGTTCACGATAGTCATCTCCTATTATCTGCTTTGTATTATATCACTAATATCAGTGATATCCAGTTTCATTCTATCGATATTTCAAAATGACGTCAAGAACGGCACATCTATCTGACGGCTCCCTCAGGACAATCTCAGCTTCACCAGAGCAAACATACCTGACTGGAACAGTGAAATCGTTGCAGACACCTGGAATGTGCTTCTTGCTGAAATCATATGCCAGCACTTCCGGAACCACAGGGGACTTTTTTATTGTCAAAAGAATATTTCATGTATCCGCTCTTTAAGATTTATTCTCTTAAGCCGTCATTTCCTCTGCATCAGATATTTTGTGAAGCATATTTTCCCTCCATACACTTTTGGATCATGGCATACAAACATTTATAAATTTCATAGGTGTATATCTCATTCCACTTGCTAACTGTTCTGTATTTGTATCAACAAAACCCAATTTGTGATAAATGGGGACAGCATACGGAGAAGAATTAACTGTAAATACATTTTTTTCGCTATGATTCAAAACATACTCCCATAGTTTTCTTCCAATCCCCTGCCTGTGATATTTTGCTTTTACAAAGAAACAGCATATATGCTTTCGATTTTCGTTTGTTGCAATTACGCCTTTCAATTCATCTTGCTCATAAGCACCAAAAAAGTCAAGCGTCATTAGAATTTCTTTATCTTCAATAAACTCCTTAAATGATTGAATACCCTCATCTGAATAGTCGGGAGCTTCAAATTG
>DWXK01000069.1 GCA_019119205.1 Candidatus Mediterraneibacter intestinavium | reverse complement strand
TAAAATAAGAGGGATAAAAATGAAGAGACAGTCCAGCAGAGAATTCAATTCTTAAAAAGTCCGAATTCTCTGGGATTGTCTCTTCCTTGCATGTCAGGGATTAAAATTCGGTATTAACCGACAGCCCCTTTCCTCGCAGGAAGCCGGAACGGTCAGAGTACAGTATTGCCCCGATCCGGGTCATGCGCCAGGACTTGCCTGTTAAGTCCGGGATTCCCTGGATCCCCGTGAGGGGAACTGGAAGAGTTCCTGACGATGAGCTGGGCGTGCAGAAGGACCGTCCCGATGGAAACTCCGTTGAGAAGGCTGGTTGCCGCGTAGTAGCCGCATTTTCCGATATTGATCCGGTCCTGCCGTATGGTAGTGAGCGGAGGGGAAGTGTAGGGACAGATGGGGAGATCGTCGAATCCGACGATACTTAAATCCTGCGGGATCTTATAACCAAGCTGCTGGCACTGGGTCAGCGCAGCGCTGGCGATCGTGTCCTGGCCGCAGACAATGGCGGTCACCCCCATACCGAGAAGGCGGGGGAGATGCTGATCCATACATTCGGACAGGAAAAAGGAGCATCCAGCGAGCGCAGGGTCATCGTCCAGCCCGTGGCGTTTCAGCGCCTTAAAAAAAGCGTTGTAGCGGACCTGCATGATATGTGACTCCAGGGCACTGCTGAGATATCCGATCCTTTTGTGGCCAAGTTCCTTCAGGTGAGCAGTGGCGAGATCCATGCCTTCATCGTTGTCGATGCCGACGTAAGCGGTGGAAGGATTCCCGCAGACCTGATTATCATAGAGTACGGCAGGAGTACGGCTGGACTGAAAATCTTTCATCCAGGGATCGTTGAGGGAAAAACCAAGGGCAAAGGCGCAGACATAATTGCCGCGCAGCATAAAGACTTCATAGGAAGTCTCTCTCTGAGAACCGGCGTTCACCGGAACGATTTCCACTTCAAATCCGGCGGGCTCTGCCATCTGCCGGAATCCCATTACGATATCATAGCCAAAATGATGGGGCTCTGTGTATTGGATAAAGTCCTTTTGTATAAGGATACAGATGCGTTTCGCGGAATTCTTGTAGCGGCGCAGCTTTGTGTACCCGAGTTCCACTGCGGTTTCCAGAATTTGTTTTTGTAATGTTTCGCTGATATCGGGCGCGTCATTCAGGGCTTTGGAGACAGTCCCCTTGGAAATGCCGAGCTTATCGGCAATATCTTGAATCGTCGTCATTTTCTTACATTCCTCTCTGCAAAACTGCCAGAAACAATCAATTGAAATCATTATATAAAAAAAGCTTTTGAAAATCAATGATGACACATATGTGTTTAGAAAAGTTTCGTAAACGCGCAAAAAGCATGGCGGAAAAATGCACAAAAAATAAGGTGAAAAACTATGCAAAAGCGATAAATCGTGATAAAAAAAAGGAAAATAGGATTGACGGATCTAAAAAGAAGGTCTATGATATGAATTACCGAAACAATACGAAACTTTTTCAGAACAGAGGATGAAGGAAATGAGAAAAAGAGCAGTTGCGGTGCTGCTGGCGGCGCTTATGACCTGCGGGATGGCAGTGACAGGGCTGACCGGCTGCGGGAGCAAAGAAGATGGCGCTGAGTCAGTCCGTCTGATGGTCTGGTCGCCGCAGGGGGATCAGTCAAAGGATGCGGGAGAATGGCTGCAGACATGCTGTAACGCATTTGCAGAGGAACACCCGGAATGGGACATCACATTTGTCTACGGAGTGGCAGATGAAGCAAGTGCCGCCGGGCAGGTAGCACAGGATCCGGAAGCGAGCGCGGACGTATTCCTCTACGCGAACGACAACCTGACGACTATGACGGATGCCAACGCCCTGGTAAAATTCGGAGGCAAATACAGGGAAGAGATTGAGAATACAAACTCGGAGACCTCCCTGGCTTCCGTAATGAAGGACGGGGAAGTCTACGGCGTCCCTTTCGCGATCAACACATGGTTCATGTTCTATGATAAGAGCGTGTTTTCGGAAGAAGACGTGAAGAACCTGGATACTATGCTGGAAAAAGGAGTGGTATCCTTTCCGTTTGTGAATTCCTGGTATCTGCCGGCGTTCTATTTCGGAAATGGCTGCACACTGTTTGGAGACGGTACGGATGCGTCCAAGGGGGCGGATTTCGGAGGTGAGAAGGCACAGGAAGTTACGGATTATCTGATCGAACTGGAGGCAAACCCGAATTTCCGTATCGATGACCTGGGTTCCGGGATCGCAGGCCTTCGCGACGGCAGCATCAACGCTATGTTTTCCGGCTCATGGGATGCCACTGCGGTAAGAGAAGCGCTGGGAGATAATATGGGCGTGGCGGCGCTTCCGACCTATACGCTGGACGGAGAGGAGAAGCAGATGTATTCCTATGCCGGAACCAAAGCTGTGGGAGTCAATGCACAGAGTAAATATATGCTTCCCGCAGTAGAACTTGCGATCTTCCTCGGGAACGAATATTCCCAAAGGCTGCATTATGAACTGGAGAGTGTGGTGCCTACGCATACGGCGCTTCTGGCAGACCAGGAGATCCTCTCGGATGAAGTGGTCGCTGCGATCAATGAGACGTTCAACCACACCTCGATCCTGCAGCCGAACATAGCTGAGATGGCGAACTGCTGGACCCCGGTGGAAAATATGGGGAAAGGGATCCGGAACGGATCGATCACCCATGAAAATTCTGCGGAACAGACCGAACAGATGAACGAGACGATGAACAGTGATGGAATCTGAGAATGAGGTGATGAGGATGGGAATAATAAAGAAAAGAGTCAATGAGTTTCCGACGCCTTATACATGCGCGAACGCGGTTAAGAAAGGCGGGCTTGAGACAAAGCTTTCCATGGTACTCATGGGGCTGGGAAATATGGTGCACGGACAGATCGCAAAAGGTCTGATCTATATGGCGGTGGAGGTCGCATATGTCGTATTTATGGCAGTAAACGGATTGGGATTCCTGTCGATGCTCCCTTCGCTTGGCAGCGTGCCCCAAAAAGAGATCTGGGATGAGACACAGCAGATTTATGTATATACGCAGGGCGACCAGTCTATCCTGATCCTGCTTTACGGCGTGGCGACGGTGCTCCTTACTTTCCTTATGGTATGTGCGTGGCGCGGGGCGCTTAAAAGCGCATATAAGGCAGAGTGCCTTGCAAAGGAAGGGAAACATATCAACAATTTCTTTGAGGACTTAAAAACGCTGCTCCATGAGAACCTGCACAGGCTTCTTATGACTCCTCCGATGTTCTTTATCGGGGCATTTACGATCCTGCCGCTGATCTTTATGATCTGCATGGCGTTTACCAATTACAGTAAGATCAATGGGCATCTGATGCTCTTTGACTGGGTGGGGCTTGAGAATTTTGCCGCGCTGTTTGACTCTACCAGTATCCTGGGGAGCACCTTCTGGTCTGTTCTTGGGTGGACTCTGGTATGGGCGTTCTTCGCGACGTTTTCCAACTATATTTTCGGTATGATCGTCTCGCTTCTGATCAACAGGAAAGGAACCAGGGCGAAAGGGTTCTGGAGATTCTGCTTCGTGCTCTCCTGCGCGGTGCCGATGTTCGTATCCCTGCTGATCATGAGGACCATGCTCCAGCCGGAGGGCGCGATCAATGTGCTCCTGAGAAATCTAGGGCTGATCGCGGCTGACGCAAGCCTTCCATTCTTTACAGACCCGACCTGGGCAAGGGTGACAGTCATTATCATCAACATATGGGTCGGTGTTCCGTATACTCTGCTCCAGCTTACCGGAGTCCTTCAGAACATCCCGGAAGAGCTCTATGAAGCGGCAAAAGTGGACGGCGCGAACTCAGTGCAGATCTTCTTTAAGATCACTCTGCCCTATATGCTGTATGTGACCACGCCGTACCTGATCACTACATTTACAGGAAATGTAAATAACTTTAACGTCATTTATCTTCTGTCAGGAGGCGACCCGGTCACGGATCTTTCGTCCACGGCAGGAAAGACAGACCTGCTCGTCACATGGCTGTACAAGCTGACCATTGACAAACAGTGCTATAATATCGGCGCCGTTATCGGTATCCTTACCTTTGTGATCCTTGCGGCGGGCGCTCTGGTCACTTACCGGAACAGTAAGTCGTACAAAGAAGAAGGAGGGTTTTAAGCATGGCTGGACAACAGAAAATGCATTCTGCAAAGAGAAAACGTTTCATTAACAATACGATCGTACATACTGTCCTGGCGGTTCTTGCTGTGATCTGGGTATTTCCGATCGTATGGGTCATACTGACCAGCTTCCGCGCGGAGAAAGGATCTTATGTGTCAACCTTCCTGCCGAAGTCTTATACGATAGACAATTATGTAAAACTGTTTACGGATACCACGATCCTGGACTTCCCGCAGATGTTCATGAATACACTGTTCATCGCCGTCTGCTCTTGTATCCTGGCGACATTCTATGTACTGGCAGTATCCTACTGCCTGTCCAGGCTGCGTTTTAAGCTCAGGAAGCCATACATGAATATGGCGATGATCCTCGGGCTTTTCCCGGGATTCATGTCCATGATCGCTGTCTACTTTATACTGAAAGCACTCGGGATGACGGAGGGGAACCTGATCAAGCTGGCATTGATCCTGGTCTATTCGGGAGGCGCAGGGCTGGGATTCCAGATCGCGAAAGGATTTTTCGACACAATCCCCTTTTCTATCGACGAGGCTGCGCTTCTGGACGGATGTACAAAGTGGCAGATATTTACAAAGATGACGCTGCCTCTGAGCAAGCCGATCGTCATCTATACGACTCTGACTTCTTTTATGGCACCATGGCTGGATTTTATCTTTGCGAAGGTGATCTGCCGGGCAAATTCAGACCAGTATACCATTGCCATAGGACTTTGGAAAATGCTGGAGAAAGAGTACATCGACAACTGGTATACATGCTTTGCGGCAGGAGCAGTGCTGATCTCGATCCCGATCGCGGCGCTCTTCCTGTACATGCAGAGATATTATGTGGACGGACTTTCAGGGGCTGTAAAAGGTTAAAGAATGTTTGGGTGAAGGCGTGCAGGAGTCCTCCAAAAGCCAGACTGCTTTGGCACCGGAGCCTACGGTGTCATCCTGAGGCCTGCACCTTAACAGATACGGGGATGCCTGACGGCATGCTCTATAGAATGAAAAGCTGCAAATATAAACTGTATTTGCAGCTTTTCTGGTACAATTATCATACATTGAGGAAAGGCAGATAAATATGAAGACAGCATTAGAATGGAAAAAATATTATTCGACAAAAGAATTTAAGGACAATTATATTTATGAAGGAGACGACCTTGGCGCACCGTGTACGCCGGAAGGCACGTCCTTCCGCCTTTGGAGCCCTTCCGCCCGGAGCGTAACCCTCAATCTGTACGGGGAAGGGGAGGGCGGGGAAGCTTTCAGGAAGATCCCTATGGAAAAGAGGGAGAAGGGAGTCTGGGGCTGGGAGACAGAGCAGGAACTCCACGGAGTCTATTATGACTACACCCTTGAGATCGATGGGGAGACGATCCGTTCGGCGGACCCTTATGCGAGGGCCTGCGGCGTCAACGGAGTACGGAGCATGGCTGTAAACCTGAGACGCACGGATCCTGACGGATGGGAGGAGGACAGGGCTCCGGAAGAAGGAACAGAGCGGATCATCTATGAACTCCACGTCAAGGAATTTTCCTGGGATCCTTCCGGAGGTTTCCCGGAGGAATACCGGGGAAAATACAAGGCGTTCACCTGTACGGACACCACCCTTGACGGGGACGGCATACATCCTACCGGTATCCCATATCTCAGGGATCTTGGGGTGACCTATATCCAGATCATGCCCGCATACGATTACGGCTCTGTCAATGAGGCAGGGGAGGACACGGAGTTCAACTGGGGATACGATCCGGTGAACTATAATGTGCCCGAGGGATCTTACTCCACAGACCCGGCTCACGGAGAAGTACGGATCCGGGAGATGAAGGAGATGGTGCAGTCTCTTCATTCCCAGGGGTTTGGCGTCATCATGGATGTGGTGTACAATCATACCTATTCCCTGGATTCCTGGTTCCAGAGGACGGCGCCCTGGTACTATTACCGGGTGTTCGGCGACGGAAGGATCTCAAACGGTTCCGCCTGCGGGAATGATGTGGCAAGCGAACGGGAGATGTGCGCGAAGTTCATCCTGGAGTCCGTACTGTACTGGACAGAAGAATATCATATCGATGGCTTCCGCTTTGACCTGATGGGGCTTCTGGATGTGGGTCTGATGAACCGGATACGGAGTGAGCTGGATCGGCGGTACGGGAAGGGCGTAAAGCTGATCTTTGGAGAACCATGGTCTGCGGGTGTGACGGCGATGGAGGGGGACGCAGTCCCCGCATTGAAGAAAAACGTCCGCCTTCTGGATGAAAATGTGGGAATGTTCTGTGATAACACCCGGGATGCAGTCAAGGGATCTGCCTTAAAGACAAAGCTGCCCGGATTTATCAACGGCGGAGAGGGCATGGAGGAGGAAATCCTCAGCAGTGCCGGCGCCTGGTGCCTGGAGGGGGGAGAGCGTGTTGGAAAGAAAGGGGAGGGGATCCGAGCGAAAGCCCCCTCTCAGATCATCACCTATGTCTCTGCCCATGACAATCAGACGCTCTGGGATAAACTGGCTGAGACCGCGCCAGGGGAGGATCTGATGCGGCTGAACCGGATGGCGGCGGCGCTTTATATGACCTGCCAGGGAACCCTGTTCCTTCTCTCCGGAGAAGAGTTCGCACGCACAAAGGAGGGACATGACAATTCCTTCAACGCGCCCATCTCACTGAACCGTCTGGACTGGCGGAAGGCATGGGAGGAACGCACACTTGTGGAGTATTATAAAGGCCTCATTGCCCTGAGAAGGCAGCTCCCGGGCCTGTGCGATAAATCAGAGAAAGCGGCCCAGAGGATCTTTGGGAAAAAGAGAGAGGGCGGTGTTGTCTCCTATCTGATGGACAACAGAGAGCAGGAGCATGAGACAAGATGGCAGACCCTGATGGTCGTTTACAACAGTACGGGAAAGCCGGAAGAAGTCTCTCTGCCGGGAGAGGGATGGGAACTTCTGTGCGACGCATACAGCAGCATGCTCTGGAAGGCACAGGTCCCGGTGACGGGGAGCATCTGTGTGGAACCTCAGAGTGTGACGGTACTTGGTTGTGTCCGGGACGCTCTGGGAGAAAAAGAAAGTGAACCAGGAAGGAGAATGGCAGTATGAAATGGGTCTACGGAAAACAGGATTGGAAGACGTTTGAGAGAGGTCAGGAGAACTGTTATCTGATGACCAACGGACTGGGAGGATTCTCTTCCATGACCATGACCGGATCGGCGACACGTAATGACCACGCCTTTCTGATGGCGTGCATGAAAGCGCCCAACAACCGGTACAATGTGATCCACCGGCTGGCAGAGAGAGTCGAGGCGGACGGAAAAGAATATCCTCTCTCCAGCCAGGAGTTCGCGGACGGGACCAGAGAGGAAGGGTACCGGTATCTCAGCAGTTTTTCCTATGAGGATACGCCCATATGGAGGTTCCTTGTAAACGGGATCGAGATCGAGAAAGAAGCTGCCATGAGGCAGGGGGAGAACACGGCGGCAGTCATATACCGGGTGCGGAACAGGTCGGGAAAGGATATCCGTTTTACAGTCACGCCCTTTGTCCAGTTTGTACCTAAGGGAAGTGATATGGAAGAACGGCAGGTTCTCCGGTTTGAGGCAGACCGGATCGAAAGCGGCGGGCTGACGCTTTCGATCCGGACAGACGGAGAGGCGGAAAAGATCACGGAGAAGGAGGAAACATACTTTTACAGTTATGATGCATGCGACGGCAGGCGCAGTACAGGAAAGGCAAAGGCGGGATGCCGGATCTCCGCCGGCGTGAAAGCGGGGGAATACCGGGAACTTGGGATTGTGTTTTCCGTCTGCGGGGCAGGTGCCCGGGAGCCCATGCCACACAGTACAGGCTTTCGTGCGGAAGCCGGAAATCCGGATATCCATACCCGCAGCAGAGCGGGCGTCCGGATGTCATGGCGGGAGATGACCGCCTGGCAGATCATTGAAGAACAGAAGGCCTGCCGGAAAGAACTGGAGGAGAGGGCAGGATTTTCTTCAGATATGGCGGTCTGTCTGGCAAAGAGCGCGTCACAGTTTATCGCGAAGAGAGAATCTACCGGAGGAGATACGATCCTGGCGGGATTTCCTTTCTTTGAGGACTGGGGAAGAGATACCATGATCGCCCTTCCCGGAGTCTGCCTGTCTACTCGTAGATACGATGAGGCGAGATCCATACTCCGGACCTTCGCCCGGTACGAGAAGGATGCTCTGATGCCCAATCTGTTCCCGGAGGGCGGGGAGGAACCCATGTACAACACTGTGGACGCGGCGCTTCTGTTCATCAACTGTGTCTGGCTGTACTATGACGCCACGGAGGACCTGGCGTTTGTGGAAGAGATGTATCCGGTCATGGAGCGGATCCTGGAAGGCTACAGAAAGGGGACACGGTTCGGGATCCACATGGACGAGGACGGACTGATCATGGCGGGAGAGGGTCTGGATCAGGTCACCTGGATGGACGTCCGGGTGGGGGAGATCCTTCCCACGCCCCGTCACGGAAAACCGGTGGAGGTGAACGCCTACTGGTACAATGCCCTGTGTATCATGGCGGCATTCTCCCGGAAGAGAGGCGGGGACGGAGCAGAGTATGAGAGACTGGCTGAAAAGGTGAGGGGATCATTTGCGGAAGCATTCTGGATGGAGGAGAAACACTGCCTGAAGGATGTGATCTCCGGGACCGACGCGGACACCCAGATCCGGTGCAACCAGATCTGGGCAATCTCCATGCCTTTTACCATGCTGGATCCGGAGCGGGAACGGCAGGTGGTGGACACGGTCTTTGAGAAACTCTATACCCCTTACGGACTGCGCACCCTTTCTCAGGATGATCCTCAGTTCCGGCCTTCCTACGGCGGAGAGGTGCTGGAGCGGGATCTGGCCTATCACCAGGGGACGGTCTGGGCATACCCCCTTGGAGCTTACTATCTGGCATATCTGAAAGTAAATGGCAGGAACGGAGAGGAAAGAAAAAGGGCAGAAGAGTACGTAAGAGATCAGATGCAGGTGCTGGAGAGCGCCCTCCGGGAGGGCTGTATCGGACAGCTTCCGGAGATCTACGACGGGGAGAACCCGGTTTCGTCAAAGGGATGTTTTGCACAGGCATGGAGCGTGGGAGAAATCCTCAGAGTATATGAGCATCTGGAGAAAGTGTCGGAATAAGTATCGAAATAAGGAGGAAATCTGTCTATGGAATTTGCAGGAGTATATCACAAAACGTCGGAACAGATGAGTTATCCACTGGATGAAGAACGTCTGGTCATCAACCTGAAGACCGGGTATGACGTAAAACGGGTGTTCATCCATCACGGGGATCCCTTCGAGGCGGGGATCCTGGGAGGAAATGAAAAATGGACGGGAAAACGGGAGGAGATCGTCTATAAGAAACGTCTTCCCCATCAGCTCTGGTGGACTACCACGCTGATCCCGCCCTATAAGAGATGTAAATACTATTTCGAACTTCACACAGAAAAGGAAACCTGGTATTATTTTGAGGACGGTTTCCTGACAGAGGAGCAGATCAATATGGACGGGAGGATGCTCCAGTGCTTTACGGTTCCCTGGATGAACCCGGCGGACGTGAACCGGACGCCGGAATGGGTCAACAGCACAGTCTGGTATCAGATCTTTCCGGACCGGTTCTTCAATGGTACGCCGGAGAGGAAGGATCCGGATATCCTTCCCTGGCAGACGGGAAAAGTGACGAACAGTGAGAAGTACGGCGGCGATCTGGAAGGGATCCGGAAGAAACTTCCCTACCTCCAGGATCTGGGGATCACCGGGATTTATCTGAACCCCATCATGGAGGCGGAGACGAACCATAAATATGACACTGCGGACTACACGAAGATCGATCCTTCCTTTGGGGACGACGGGATCATGAGGCGGCTCGTCTCCGAGGCCCACGACAGGGGGATCCGCATCATGGTGGACGCTGTGTTCAACCACTGCGGGAGGAAATTCGCGCCCTGGCTGGATGTACAGGAAAAAGGGAGAGCGTCCACCTATGCGGAATGGTTCATGGTGCAGGACTGGTCCGAGATCCGGAAGACAGGGGACACCCGGGACGGAAGGTTCTATTCCTTTGCCTTCGCAGACTGGATGCCCAAACTCAATACAAACAACGAGGAAGTGATCCAGTACTTCTGCCGGGTGTGTGAGGACTGGATCCGGAAATACGACATCGACGGGATCCGCTTTGACGTGGGAAACGAGGTCTCCCACCGGTTCCTGAAACGGATGAGGGAGCATCTGAAAAAGATCAAACCGGATATCTACCTGCTGGGCGAGATCTGGCATGACGCCAGCCAGTGGCTCGCCGGAGATGAGTACGACTCGGTGATGAACTATCCTCTGATGAGCGGCATCCACGATTTCTTTCTGGATCAGACAATGAGAAAAGAAGAGTTTGAATACATGGTGAATCGCTGTTATACTATGTATATGCAGCAGAACAACAACGTCCTTTTCAATCTTCTGGACTCCCACGACACGGAACGGCTGATGAACCGTTTCCATGATCTCGATAAGTTCTACCAGCAGCTTGCCGTGCTCTTTACTCTCCCGGGAAGCCCCTGTATCTATTACGGGACGGAGATCGCCATGGAGGGCGGGTTCGACCCGGACTGCAGGAGGTGCATGCCCTGGGATAAGATCGGAACGGAAGAAAATCGGGAACGCATCGGACAGATGAAAAAACTGATCCGTCTGAGAAAGGAAGAGGAGACGTTCCGAAGCCTTCATTTCCATTTCCCGGGGAACTATGAGAATCCCAGATGCGTAGAATATATCAAGCTGGATGAAGCAGAGCGGAAAACGGAGGTCCTGCTGAACTGTTCAGAAGAACCGGTGGAGGTCAAAGGGACAGGAGAAGTTCTGTTTGCGCGGAATTATCTGAACGGGATACTTGAGAAAAACGGCACACTGATAAGGAGGATATGATACATGACAGAAAAGAAGAAACAGCCCTGGTGGAAAAATGCGGTGGTCTACCAGATCTACCCGAAGAGTTTTCAGGATTCAAACGGCGACGGGATCGGAGATATCCGGGGGATCATAAGCAGACTGGATTACCTTGCGGACCTGGGGATCGACGCGGTGTGGATCTCCCCGATGTACTGCTCGCCCCAGGACGACAACGGATACGATATCTCCGATTATCAGGACATCGACCCCATGTTCGGGACGCTCTCTGATATGGAGGAGCTGATCGCGGAGGCGAAGAAGCGGAACATCCGGATCATCATGGATCTGGTGCTGAACCACACTTCGGACGAGCACAGGTGGTTCCTGGAGGCAAAGAAGGGGAAGGATAACCCGTATCACGACTATTATGTATGGAGAGACGGCGTGGAGGGAGAACTCCCCAATGATATGAAGGCAACGTTCGGCGGACCTGCCTGGGAGTGGGTGCCGGAACTGAAACAGTATTATTTCCATCAGTTTTCTGTGAAACAGCCGGATTTAAACTGGGAGAACCCGAAAGTCCGCAGGGAGATCTATGATATGATCCTCTGGTGGATGGACAAAGGTGTGGGCGGGTTCCGCCTGGATGTGATCGACCAGATCGCTAAGGAGCCGGATAAGAAGATCACCAACAACGGCCCCAGGCTGCATGAGTTCCTGCAGGAGATGAGCAGGGAGACATTCCAGAAGGGAGACCTGATCACTGTGGGCGAGGCGTGGGGCGCCAACACGGAGAACGCGAAGCTGTACAGCAACCCCAACGGGAGCGAGTTCTCCATGGTGTTCCAGTTTGAGCATATGGTCATGGACCAGCAGCCGGGGAAGGAGAAGTGGGATCTTGCGCCGCTGCCCTTCGTAAAGATGAAGCAGTGCATGGCGAAATGGCAGACAGAACTGTACGGCACCGGTTGGAACAGCCTGTTCCTGGACAACCATGACCTCCCGAGGATCGTGTCCCGCTGGGGGGACGACGGGAAGTACAGAAAGGAGTCGGCGAAGATGCTGGCGACCATGCTCCACGGCATGCAGGGAACGCCCTACATCTACCAGGGGGAGGAACTGGGGATGACCAATGTAAGGTTCGATGACATCAGCCATTATGAGGACATCGAGACCCTCAACCTTTACCGGGAACGTGTGGAAAAGGGGTACCGTCCGGAAGACGTGATGGAGTCCATCTGTGCGAAGAGCCGGGACAACGCCCGCACGCCTATGCAGTGGAACGCAGAGAAAAATGCCGGATTTACGGAAGGGACGCCGTGGATCGAGGTGAACCCGAACTACACGGAGATCAATGCAGAGGCGGAGCGCCGGGATCCGGAGTCTGTATACAGCTATTACCGTACACTGACCCGCCTGAGGAAAGAATATCCGGTCTTCATTGACGGGAAGTTCGAACTCCTCATGGAGGAGGATGAGCAGATCTTTGCGTATACCAGGACAACAGAGGAGAGCGAGATGCTGGTGTGCGTCAACTTCACCGGAAAGCCGGCGTCGTGTCCTCTGACCGGAGAGTGGAAGGGCGCGCAGATTCTGATCCATAATTATAATGCAGATGTGACAGAAGAAATGAAACCCTATGAGGCGTTTATGCTTCTGAGAAGCAGGCAGGGAGACTGACCTATGTACAGAGGAAGAGTGAAAACGGCGGATTCGGCAAATATCGTGAGGGATTCTACTGTGATCGGGGATGTGACAGTGGGAGAAAATTCTACCGTCCTCTTTTATGCTGTCCTGCGGGGCGATGCGGAGAAGATCGTGATCGGAAACTCCAGCAATATCCAGGACAACTGTACGGTCCATGCAGACAGGGGATTCCCTACAACACTGGGAGACTATGTCACGGTCGGGCATAATGCTGTGATCCACGGGTGTACCGTAGGCGATGGCAGCCTGATCGGAATGGGGGCGGTGGTGCTCAACGGGGCAAAGATCGGGAAGGAATGCCTGATCGGCGCGGGCAGCCTGGTGCTGGAGAATCAGGTGATCCCGGACGGCAGCCTGGCCGTGGGAAACCCGGCAAAGGTGAAGCGGCAGCTCACAGAAGAAGAGAGAAAAAAACTGTATGAAAACAGTCTGGAGTATGTAAAGGTCGGGAAGGATATGAGAGCGGAAGGTTACTGCATGCAGAAGTGAGACAGACTTGACAGAAAAGAAAATCGCCTTCATAATAGTTTATGATAAATTACTAAAGTTAAGTTTAGTAATTTGAAAATGAGCTGTTGTGGAGGCGGTTTTATGTTTATCGGCAGAAAAGAAGAGATGAAAAAGCTGGATCAGATGTATAAAAGCGGCGGATTTGAATTCGCAGTAGTATACGGGCGCCGCCGCATTGGAAAGACAACACTTATTACAGAGTTCTGTAAAGGGAAAAAAGCGATTTATTATATGGCATCAGAATCCACTTCAAAAGACAATCTGGAAAGCTTTTCCAGAGCAGTCTTTGAAGTGCTGTCTCCCGGGCTTGAAATGCCGCCTTTTCAGAGTTTTGACCAGTTGTTTCGGTATATAGGGCAGCATCTTCAGGAGCGGCTGATACTGGTGATCGATGAATACCCGTATCTTGCGGCCAGTGAAAAGGCTGTCTCATCGCTGATACAGGCGTATATTGACCAGTACTGGAAGGACAGTCCGCTTATGCTGATCTTATGCGGCTCTTCTATGAGTTTTATGGAAAATCAGGTACTGGGATATAAAAGTCCTCTGTATGGAAGAGGGACAGGGCAGTTCCGGCTTCGGCCTTTTACTTATTTTGAGGCGGAACAGTTCTTCCCGGGGTATATAGCGGAGGAGAAAGCATTGATATACGGCGTAACCGGAGGAATTCCGGAATATCTGAGCCGGGTGCGTCCGGAGCTGACTGTGGATGAGAATATTGTGGAACTTTTCTTTACAAGCTCCGGCCGGCTGTTTGAAGAGCCTTCTAATCTCTTGAAACAGGAAATGAAAAATTATGCGGCATACCATGCTGTGATCAGCGCAGTGGCAAAGGGGAAGAGCAGGCTTAACGAGATCGCGACAACAGTGGGCGAAGAAACTTCCGCATGTGCAAACCATCTGAAGGCTTTGATATCATTGGGACTTATAAAAAAAGAAGTGCCATATATGGAAAACGAGAAATCAAGAAAGACGATCTATCGTCTTGATGATAATATGTTCCGTTTCTGGTACAGGTTTGTCGCGCCGGATATCAGCAGTTATAGAGAGAGGCCTGGGAAAATGGATCTATGAGAATAAAGTAAAGGGACAGCTTGCTGATTTTATGGGGAGCGTATTCGAGGAAATCTGTATCCAACATCTGTACAGACCGGATGTGATAGAGAATGCACCATTTTTCTATGGAAGTGTAGGCAGATGGTGGGGAACCGATCCGAGAATAAAGAGCCAGGTCGAGATCGATATTCTCGGGACCTGCGGTGAACATATGCTGTTGGGAGAGTGCAAATGGCGGAATGAGAAGACTGATGTCGATGTCCTGGAGAAATTGAGATATTGCGGGGAGATGTTCCATCAGAGAGAAAAGTGGTATTATCTGTTTTCAAAAAGCGGATTTACGGGGGCTATAAGAGAGAAAGCGAAGGAGAGCGACCGGATTAGGCTGATCGGGTTTGCAGATATGGAGAAATACAAAGACGGCAGGAACTGAGAAGGGGGTATCTGCGTGAATATAGAACAGCTTAAGTATTACACCGAATTATGCCGGGTGAAAAATTTTACGGAAGCGGGGTTCGCCTGCAATCTGAGCCAGAGCGCGCTCTCGAAGCAGATCCGCAAGCTGGAAAAGGAACTGAACGTCACCCTGATCCGGAGGAATACGAGAAAGTTTGAACTGAATGAGGAGGGAGAAATCTTTCTGAAGTATGCGGATGAGGCGCTGGACTTGTATGAAAAGATGCTGGAGGATATCCACTTTAAAAAGGAGATCCGCATCGGGAGCATGACCGTGCTCTCTCCTTACCATTTTGCGAAAGTCATGTCCGCTTTCATGGAACAGTATCCGGATATCGATCTGGTCCTGGATGAACAGACAGCGGATCAGATCCTGGCCCATCTGGAGGAGTTTGATTTTGCTATCCTGCGGTCGCTTCTGATCACAGACACATCGAAATATAATTTCATCACTCTGTATGACGACTATCTCTGCGCGGTGGTGTATGACTCCCATCCTCTGGCGGGACGGGAGAGTATCCGGCTGGAGGAATTAAAAGACGAGGAGTTTGTGTTCCCTCAGAAAGGGAGCGGAGTCCGCATGATCCCTCTGCAGGACGCGCCTCACTTCCCCATTTCTCTGATCTATCCGAAGAATGTGATCCTGACCGATTCCCAGAAGCTTTTTATTCGGTTTATCCGGAAGTGGAAGAAAGAGCAGGAGTGAGCGATTTTCCGGCTTGACACGTCTGACCGGGTGCGGTAGAATAACCGGTGTAGACAAAGCGTTGATGAGGACAGTAGGCTGTCTGCGCATCTCAGAGAGGAAATCGTGTGCTGTGAGGTTTCTGTTGTGCGGCTGACTGAAGACCACCTCGGAGCGGCCTTAATACGGCACGGTGATTCCGTTATCATCACATGAATTAAGATGGTTTTCCATGGAAGACAAGCAGGGTGGGACCGCGGATCATTATCCGTCCCTGCAGGGAGTGTTTCCGTGCGACTATAGATTCAGACATAAGAGGCATTCCGAAAGGGATGCCTTTTTTGGGCGATACGCCCGGATCGCATTCTTGTGTGCAGCAGATGGATGGACAGCCGTCAATGTGCGGTCCATGCGAGAGTACCGGAATGGCAGGGAAAGTGTGCACGGACAGAGATGAAACAGAGATTCAGAGAGAAAGGAAGAGAAGAACATGAAGATCACATTAAAAGACGGCTCTTTCAAAGAGTATGATCAGCCCATGAGTGTGTACGATATCGCAAAAGATATCAGCGAAGGACTTGCCAGAGTGGCGACTTCCGGAGAGATTGACGGAGAGATCGTGGACCTGAGGACTGTCGTGGATAAGGACTGCGAGCTCAATATCCTGACGTTTAACGATGAAAAAGGAAAGGGTGCGTTCCGCCATACAGCGTCCCATATCATGGCGCAGGCGATCAAGAGGCTGTACCCGGATGCAAAGCTTGCCATCGGGCCGTCTATCGCAGACGGATTCTACTATGACGTGGACAGAGAGACTCCTCTCACCACAGAGGACCTGGAAAAGATCGAGGCGGAGATGAAGAAGATCGTCAAGGAGAACCTGGAGATCAAACAGTACACTATGCCGAGGAATGAAGCGATCGACTATTTTAAGGAGAAGGATGAACCGTATAAGGTGGAACTGATCGAGGATCTTCCGGAGGACGAGACCATCAGCTTCTACTCACAGGGAGAGTTCACAGACCTCTGTGCAGGACCGCATCTTATGACTACAAAGCCGGTGAAGGCATTCAAGCTGACCAGCCTTGCGGGCGCTTACTGGAGGGGCAGTGAGAAGAATAAGATGCTCCAGAGGATCTATGGTACCGCGTTCCCGAAGAAGGCGGAACTTGACGAGTACCTTGCCATGATGGAGGAAGCGAAGAAGCGAGACCACAGAAAACTCGGAAGAGAACTGGGACTGTTCATGATGCGCGAGGAGGGACCTGGATTCCCGTTCTTCCTGCCAAACGGAATGGTGCTTAAGAATACTCTTCTTGATTATTGGAGAGAGATCCACAGAAGAGCCGGATACGTAGAGATCAACACACCGATCATGCTGAGCCGCCATCTCTGGGAGACTTCCGGTCACTGGGATCATTACAAAGAGAATATGTACACCACGGTGATCGACGAGGAAGATTTCGCGATCAAACCGATGAACTGCCCGGGCGGAATACTTGTATACGAGTCAGAACCCCGCTCTTATCGTGATCTTCCGATCCGCATGGGCGAACTTGGTCTGGTGCACCGCCACGAGAAATCCGGTCAGCTCCACGGCCTGATGAGAGTCCGCTGCTTTACACAGGACGACGCCCACATCTTTATGATGCCTGAGCAGATCAAAGATGAGATCAAGGGTGTTGTAAAACTGATCGATGAGGTGTACAGCCTGTTTGGATTTAAATATCATGTGGAACTCTCCACACGCCCTGAGGACAGCATGGGAAGCGACGAGGACTGGGAGATGGCGACAGACGCGCTGAGGAGCGCACTTGAGGATATCGGTCTTCCCTATGTGGTAAATGAAGGGGACGGCGCGTTCTACGGACCGAAGATCGACTTCCATCTGGAGGATTCCATTGGAAGGACATGGCAGTGCGGTACGATCCAGCTTGACTTCCAGCTTCCGCTGCGCTTTAATCTGGAGTATACCGGAGCGGACGGAGAAAAGCACAGACCGATCATGATCCACAGGGTCGTATTCGGATCCATCGAGAGATTCATCGGCATCCTGATCGAGCACTTCGCCGGCGCATTCCCGACCTGGCTTGCTCCGGTACAGGTGAAGGTTCTCCCGATCTCTGATAAACATATGGAGTATGGGCAGAAAGTCCTGGATGCGCTCAGTGAGGCGGGGATTCGTGCGGAGATCGACAGCCGTGCAGAGAAGATCGGATACAAGATCCGTGAGGCACAGATGAAGAAGATCCCTTATATGCTCGTTGTCGGAGCAAAGGAAGAGGAAGAGGATAAAGTTTCCGTCAGAAGCCGTTTCGCAGGAGATGAGGGACAGAAGGGACTGGATGAGTTCATCTCGCAGATCAAAGAGGAGATCGCTGCGAGAATCCTGAGAGAGACGACTAAAAAAGACTGACAAAAAAGGAAAATAAAACAGAGGTATCGTAATGGAGGAGAGGGGAAAGAAAAACATCCGCCGGCGGCCGCAGGAGCGCCGGCACAGGAATACTGCGGAGCGACGGTGCAGAAGTGCCGGGGCGAGACGCCGAAGAAGGAGAAAGAGAATCGTCAGAATCGCTGTGCTGTGCATTCTTCTGACTCTTGTATTTCTTCTGGGAGCAGGGATCACTGCTGCCGTGCGGACCTTTTTGAGAAGCGGTGCCGAGGATGAGGGCGCGGAGAATACTGCGAAGGACATCACTATAGAAACGCCGCAGGGGAACGGCGGCGACGAGGATATTTCGTCCGGAGATGCACAGTCAGAAGATGATCAGACAAAAGAGACACAGACAGCAAAAAATACAGCCACAGAGGAACATCACAAGACAAATGGACTGGCGATCTGTATGTACCATTACGTTTATGATGAGGCGGATCCTCCGGATGACCTGAACAATAATTATATCGAGGTTCACGCACTGGAAGAGGAAATAAAGTATCTCGTAGAAAATGACTACTACTTCCCAACATGGGAGGAAGTGCGGCAGTATGTAGAGGGAGATCTGCTCCTTCCTGAGAAGAGTGTCGTCCTGACCTTTGACGACGGAGCGAAAAGTTTTCTTGACCTGGGAATCCCGGTGTTTGAGAAATATCAGGTACCGGCAACCTCCTTCCTTATTACAAGCAAAGAGGGGGAAAATAAGGTCAGAGAGTATCAGAGCGATCATGTGACCTTCCAGTCCCATTCGGACAATATGCACCGTGCCGGCGGAAACATTGGTCACGGTGGGATCTTTACGGCAATGAGCCATGACGACGCTGTGACGGATCTGAAAAAGTCCATTGAGATCTGTGGCCACGGCGATGCGTTTGCCTACCCCTACGGAGACTATACCGATGACTGCCGCACAGCAGTGCAGGACGCAGGGTTTACCTGCGCGGTGACCACGGAGAACCGAAGGGCGGAACCGGGAGATGATCCGCTTCTGCTCCCCAGGGTCAGGATGAGTCTGGGACAGTCACTGGAGAGCTTTATCGCGCTGGTGGAGTGATGACGGATCCGGCGCAGGGCTGAGGGCGGGGTAACGTCCGAAAACCGCGGGGAATGATTTTGGAAAACGTATTCGCGGAGACACCGTAGACGGCTCAGATTCCGTTCCGGTATCCGTGAAATACTAGGAGCTCTGTGCTCCGGCTAAAAACGAACATTGCAATGGCGCAACTCGCCTTCGGCTCAGACAATCGCCACTGCAATGTTCAACGCCAGAACACAGGGCTCCAACTATTTCTTCGGATCCCTTCAAAGTCATCTGCTCCGTCTGCGATGTCCCTGCGAAAGGTTCCCGAAACCGTCCCCGTGGTTTTCTGCTGTACTCCGTCCGGCAGTCCCTGCGGCGGACCCGGAAAGATTACCGACTGCACCGATATTTTCTGCAAAAGGTGGCAGCAATACAGAAAAAGAGAGGGCTTCCAGCCAGACAGTCCATCTGTCCGCAGGAAGCCCTCTCTTTTTATCCTATTGGGAAGTCCTTAGTATTCCCCGCTGAAAGCAGCGGGGGACGAGCCAGGGAGCAGCGCCCACCGGGCGCGCCCCTCCCGTCCGACCCCGGATCCGTCGGAGTGAGGGATCAGCCCAGCGGGGAGAAGATATGCTGCCTAAGGACCGTTAAAACAACACCGGTCCTTGGCACGCGTTCTTTGCGTGCCTAGTACCGCTGTGTTGTTTTCCGAGCGGGAGCGTGTCCGCAGGCGGCATATCCTTTCCCCGCGGACTTCTCCCCACCCCGCCGGATCCGGTCACATATTGTAGTACCGCGCGTAGATCCCGCCTTTTTCCAGCAGGCTCTCATGTGTTCCGCGCTCTGCGATCCCATCCTCTGTGATGACGATGATCTCATCAGCATTCCGTATAGTGGAAAGACGATGGGCGATCGTGATGGTGGTACGGTCTTTGGAGAGTTCTTCCAGGCTCTTCTGTATCCAGCGCTCACTTTCATTGTCCAGCGCGCTGGTAGCCTCGTCCAGGATCAGGATGGGCGGATTTTTCAGGAACACGCGGGCGATGGAGATACGCTGTTTCTGCCCTCCGGAAAGACGGGTGCCCCGCTCGCCCACAAAGGTGTCGTATCCGTCAGGGAGTTCCTCGATGAACTCGTGGATATTGGCACGTTTTGCTGCCTCGATGATCTCCTCCATGGAAGCGCCCGGTCTGCCGTAAGCGATATTTTCGCGGATCGTTCCGCTGAACAGATAGACGTCCTGCTGTACCATACCGATCTGTTTTCGCAGGCTCTTCAGTTTCAGCGTCCGGACGTCCTGCCCGTCTATGGTGATTCTTCCACCCGTCACATCATAAAAACGGGGCAGAAGAGAACAGATCGTTGTCTTTCCGCTTCCGGAAGGCCCGACCAGGGCAACGGATCTTCCAGCCGGGATCTCGAAAGAAACGTTGGAGAGGACCGGAGTGTCGTCATCACTGTAATGGAAAGAGACATCCTCGTAGCAGACTCTCCCGTGTACGTTTGTAAGATCTCTGGCATCCGGAGCGTCCTCGATATCAGGTTCGGTCTCCAGCACATCCAGGAAACGGCGGAAGCCGGAGAGCCCTTTCTGGATCGTCTCGATCAGTTCCACCAGGATCTGGATCGGGCTGATGAAGATCCCGATGTAAAGGGCATACATGGCGAGGTCCGCCGGAGCCATGAGCCCCCGGGCGATGAGATAGCCGCCGTATACCAGAGTCACCAGATACATCATCCCCTGGAAGAACAGGTTCCATCCCATGAAACTTCCCATACATTTGTAGTTATTATCCTTGGAGACAAGGAAAGCATGGTTGCTCTTTTTGAACTTTTCTCTTTCAATGTCCTCGTTCGCAAAAGACTGGACTACGCGGATCCCGGCAAGGGTATCCTGCAGGCTTGCGTTCACATCGCCGATCTTCCGGCGGTTCTCCATAAAAGTCTCCTGCATCCGTCCGTTCTGGCGGAAAGAAAAGAGAAACATGCAGATGACCAGCGCCACCAGAGGCAGGGCCAGCCGCCAGTTGATCAGGAACAGGAAGATGAAAGAGCCGATGATCTTTACCACGGAGATAAAGAGGTTTTCCGGTCCATGGTGTGCAAACTCCGCGATATCAAACAGATCGGATACGAGCTTGCTCATCATCTGTCCGGAGTTGTTCCTGCTATAGTAGGAAAAGGACAGCTTTTCATAGTGGTCAAAGAGCTTCTGGCGCATGTCGCGTTCCATATGCGCGCCCATCATATGTCCCTGATAGCTGACATAATATTTGCACAGGCTCTGGATGGCATACATCACAAGGAGTCCTGCTGCGATGAGCGGGAGCGCTTTTAAGATGGTGCTGCTGTCTTTTGTGAACAATGTATTTGTCGCCGTGCGCAGGATCTGAGGGTATGCCAGGTCGGCAAGACTGATAAACGTGGCGCACAGCAGGTCAATGAAAAAGACCGCTTTATACGGTGCGTAATAATGAATGAATTTTCTGATCGTCTGCATGATGATCCTCCTCATATGTTTAAAAACCAAAACCATCTTAGCACAACGGTTTTCTCTTGACAAGGCGGGAATGATTCTGTATGTTTTTTACAGCGTTTACTATATTGATGTACAGGAGACATATATAATGAAGATATATCTTGCCCCGCTGGAGGGGATCACCGGATGGATCTACCGGAGCGCGCTCAGGGAGTGTTTCGGCGGGTTCGACAAATATTTTGTGCCCTTTATCAGTCCGAACCAGAAAGGACACTTCAGTTCCAGGGAGAAAAAGGATATCCTGCCCGCCAACAACGAGGGGGCGTACACAGTGCCCCAGATCCTGACAAACAGTCCGGAGGATTTCCTGCGGACGGCGGAGAAGCTGGAGGAGTATGGATACAAAGAAGTGAACCTTAATCTTGGGTGTCCGTCCCGAACCGTTGTGACCAAAGGAAGAGGTGCAGGATTTCTTGCATATCCGGAGCGGCTTGAGAAGTTCCTGGACATTATTTTTCAGGAGTGCAGACTGAAGATATCGATCAAGACAAGGATCGGGATGGAAGATGGGGATGAGTTTCCGGATCTTCTGGAAATCTTCAACAGATATCCCATGGAAGAACTGATCATCCATCCGAGGGTACAGAAAGACTTCTATAAAAATACCCCGAATCTGGAGGTGTTCAAAGCGGCGCTTGGAAAGAGCAGGAATCCGGTATGCTATAACGGAGATATCTTTTCCACAGAGGATTATCACAGGTTCCGCGAGAAATTTCCGGGAGCAGAATGTATCATGACAGGACGGGGAGTCCTCGCGGACCCGGCCCTAGCCCGGGAGATCCGAGGAGGGGAAAAAGCGGACAAGGAAGAACTCCGAAGATTCCATGATCTTGTCTATGCGGGGTACTGCAGAGAAATGTCGGGAGACCGGACCATTCTCTATAAAATGAAAGAGATGTGGTCTTATATGGCACCGCTGTTCTCAGATTATAAAAAGTACGCAAAAAAGATCAGGAAATGTGAGAAATGCGCCGTATATGAGAAGGTGATCGACGAATTTTTTGAGAGCAGGGATCTCTCAGATTTCAGGTGCACAGAAGAAGGTATTGTATGAGCGTTGTGAAGGCTGCACATAGTCTTCAGAAAGAATTCAGAGGTACGTTTCCCGCAGTAAACAGAAGAGAGGAGAGAAGACAGAGTCATGTTTGAAATAATTCAGGAGATTGATGAGAGTATCCTGCTCTTTATCCAGGAATATATCCGACAGGACTGGATGAACGGATTCTGGTCGACGATCACCCATCTGGGGGACGGAGGAATATTCTGGATCATTCTTGCGTTGATACTGCTCATCCCGAAGCGGACGAGGAGAGCAGGCATATCTGCGCTGTTCGCCATGGGGATCGGAGCTCTTATTACAAATGTAGCTATCAAAAATATCGTAGCACGGATACGGCCTTATGATACGATCACAGAACTGATCCTGCTCATAGAGCGCCAGCATGATTTTTCCTTCCCGTCGGGGCATACCTGTGCGTCCCTTGCGGCTGCCTGCGCGCTATATCACACGCTTCCCCGAAAATGGGGCGTCGCCTGTATCGTTCTTGCCGTTCTCATCTCACTGTCCCGGCTGTATGTCGGAGTCCATTATCCCAGCGATGTGCTGGGCGGAGCGGTGGTGGGCATCTTCGCAGGCTGGACCGGCTGGAAACTTCAGGAAATTCTTCGGAACAGGAAAGGAAGGAAAGAAGAGAAGCAGGCAGCTGATTAAGAAATATCCTGTGGATTCCGAATCCTGAGAGCCAGGTACAGAAGAACAGCGTCCTGGAAACGGCGGGGATTAAGACCACTTTTTTCGTAAATATGATTTAATTTATACTGAAGCGTATTTTTGTGGATGTAAAGCTTCCTGGATGTATTTGCAAGGGACATATCCTCGGAAAAATATGCTTCTATTATTTTTAACTCTTCCTCAGAAAGCAGACTTATTGTTTTCCTGAGAAATTCGTTCCTGTTATTTTCATCAATGGAAGAAATGATGATCTCCAGAGTGAGGTCATCGAAAGAGACAAAACTGTACTCTGTCCTGTCAAGGCTTTTTAATGCCGTTCTGGCGGAAGCATATGACATGTGAAGCTGGAAGAGGGAACAGGATTTACCCGCCGCGATTTTGACGATCTCCGGATTCTTTCGCGAGAATGTCTGCAGGATAAATGCATTTTTTCTGTACTCTGTGTCTTCGATAACGGCAAGAAATTCCCGTGGATAGCTGAATGTAAACAGATCTGTGCCAGCCTGCGCGAACATCTGTCCGATTTTCTGTTCCAGAAGCGAGAGATTCATCAGATTATATCTGGGATTAATCTGTATCACAAGGAAACGCTTCCGCGTTTCCGGATTGACTCCAAATTCTTTCAGACAATCAGTAAGATAACCGGGATACTGCTTCTCTTCCCGCATAAGTGTTGTGACAATGAAATTCTTCTTGTCCGCCTGGCTGCGGCTGAATGCGTTGAGTTCCTGCTCGCGGATCAGAAGCTTTGTGATCCGCTCGGCCAGATAGGCGTATTTTCTGACTTCATCAGGAATTCCGGTAATCCCGATGACAGCGAGAAGCCTCCCGTTATGATAAACAGGCATATTGATCCCCTGCTGTGTGCCGGTAAAGCTGTCGTTCTCGTTTACCTCAATCGTGTTTCCGGAAGAAGCAGCTCTTTTTCCGATTTCATGGAAGGTGTCGATCCGCGCAGGATTCGTGCTGGCAAAGATCACACCGTTTTCACTGATGAAATTAATATCATATCCACAGACATCTTTTACTGTACTTACGATCTGCTGTGCAAGCGTACTGTCAACTGAAGTGATCACTGAAATTATCCTCCTGTTTTCTTCTGAGAAATAAAATGATATATCTAAATTATAATCGAATATGTTATAAGTAACAATATACTATATAAAATAAATAAATTTTAGTTATATAGAACATGTGTAAAAAGGCTGTTATCTGATATATTGTTCATAGAAAATAAAGGAGGAAAAAAATGAAAGTACTGATATTAATTGATTCATTTAAGGGAAGCATGACCTCCCTGGAAGCTGGAAAAGCGGCCTCAGTGGGGATCCTCCGTGCCAATCCGTCGGCGGATGTGTCAGTAAAGGCGTTGGCGGACGGAGGGGAAGGAACGGTTGAGGCCCTGATCAGTAATATGAATGGGAAAATCAGGGAAATACAAGTGACAGGCCCTCTGGGTGATCCGGTCAACTGTAGATACGGAGTGATCGAAGAGACGGGAACTGCGGTAATCGAGATGGCAGGAGCGGCAGGTCTTGTACTTGTTCCGGAGGAAAAAAGGAACCCGCTTTACACTACGACATACGGTGTTGGCGAGGTGATCCGTGACGCGATCACGCAGGGATGCAGGAAGTTCATTGTAGGAATCGGAGGAAGCGCCACGAATGACGGGGGTGTTGGGATGCTCCAGGCGTTGGGGTATGGTTTCCTTGACAGGAAAGGATACCAGATACCGTATGGAGCAGCAGGTCTGAGGGAATTGGAGATGATTACAGATGAATTTGTAATCCCGGAACTGGAGGAATGCAGATTCCGTATTGCATGTGATGTGACGAATGTCCTTTGCGGTGAGAACGGATGCAGCGCGGTTTTCGGGCCCCAAAAAGGGGCGACACCGTCTACGATCGCACAGATGGATCAGTGGCTTGGACATTATGCTGCCATGGCAGAAGAAAAATATCCCGGCGCCGATCCGGAGAGAGAAGGAACTGGGGCAGCCGGTGGACTTGGATTTGCGTTCCTGACCTTTACAAACGCTTCGCTGGAGTCCGGGATCGATATTGTCCTGGAAGAAACCGGGATGGAAAAGTACATTAAAGAGGCCGACCTGATCATCACCGGTGAGGGAAGGCTCGACGGACAGACCGCCATGGGAAAAGCTCCGGTGGGAGTGGCAAGGCTTGCAAAAAGATACGGGAAACCCGTAGTGGCTTTTGCAGGTGGCGTGACAAGAGATGCAAAGGCATGCAACAGCGAGGGGATCACGGCGTATTTTTCAATTGTACAGGGTGCAGTCTCTCTGGAAGAGGCGATGAAGAGAGAAAACGCAGAAGCGAATATGGCAGATACGGCAGAACAGGTATACCGTCTGTTTACACTGAAATAGGAGGAATAGATAGATGAATTACGATTTCTCAACACTGGGAGCACTGCTTGGATTGGCAGTATCCATCATTCTGATCATAAAAAAGGTACAGCCGGCATACAGTCTTATTCTGGGAGCACTGATTGGCGGCATTATAGGAAGTGGAGGAGACCTTGTGACCACGGTTTCGGCAATGGTTACGGGAGGTGAGAGCATGATTTCATCTGTTCTCAGGATCATGACTTCTGGAATACTTGCAGGAGTGTTGATCAAAACCGGTTCCGCAGAAAAAATAGCCGAGGTAATCGTTGAAAAACTCGGAGCCAAAAGGGCGCTGTTTTCGGTGGCTCTGGCAACTATGCTTATCTGTGCTGTGGGAGTCTTTATCGATATTTCCGTAATTACAGTCGCTCCAATCGCACTGTCCATAGGACAGCGGGCAGGATACAACAGGGCTTCACTGCTCCTTGCAATGATAGGCGGTGGAAAGGCGGGAAATATAATCTCTCCGAATCCAAATACAATTGCAGTAGCAGAAGCATTTGAGGTAAATCTCACATCGCTTATGGCAAAGAATGCCATTCCCGCAGCCTGTGCTCTTATTATGACTATAATACTTGCAACATTTCTTGCAAAAAGAAGCAGGGTAAACGTATCGGAAGCATCAGGAAAAGATTCTGATTTTACGGAGAACAAGGAGCTTCCGTCATTTTTGCAGGCAATCGCAGGCCCAGCGGTCGTCATCATACTTCTTGGACTCCGCTCTGTCGCTTCGATAGAGATTGATCCTCTGATCGCGCTTCCGGCAGGAGGAATCGTATGTGCTCTGGCGTGCGGACATATCAAATTTATCAGAGAGTATGCAGAATTCGGTCTGGAAAAGGTGATAGGGGTATCTGTTCTTTTGATCGGGACCGGAACAATAGCCGGAATCATCCAGACGTCTGCCCTCCAATATGATGTGATCAGAGTCCTGGAAGCGGCAAATCTGCCGGTATTTCTGCTGGCGCCGTGTGCGGGAATACTGATGGCCGGGGCAGCAGCTTCTACAACTGCCGGCTCAACGATTGCCTCTCAGACTTTTGCAGGAATACTGACAGAAGCCGGAGTTCCGGCACTCTCTGCAGGGGCCATGGTGCATGCGGGAGCTACCGTGATAGATTCTCTCCCTCACGGATCATTTTTCCATGCGACGGGTGGTGCTGCCGGCATGACGATAAACGAAAGAATGAAACTGATTCCGTTTGAGGCATGCGTAGGTCTGACAAGCACGATAGTCTCAGTAATATTGTACATAGTCTTATAGATAAAATTTGCCCTTGTCGGAAGTTTTTCGGAGACAATAAAGATTTTCGGACAGGTAAGACTTCTGGCACGAAGGAAAAGTGATTACCGGAATAAACAAGCAGACCGGGCGGGTGCTGCGTGAACAGTGCGATAAGCGGAACGTTCCGAATACACCTGGTTCTGCCTGTTAAAAAAATGAAATGCAAGTTCCAATGAACGAGCATTTCATTTTTTGTTACAGACAGTCCAGGGGATGAGGTAGAGTGAAGCCTGCACTGTGACGCAGCACCTGTCTGGTCTGCGGCTTTTTCGGATATGCAATTTATTTGTGGATAAAACTTATTTGTCTGACAAAACTCTATTTCTCGTTCTGCTTCTTGAGCGCTGCCTCCACAAAACCTTTGAACAGCGGATGCGGACGGTTCGGTCTGGACTTCAGTTCCGGATGTGCCTGCGTCGCGATGAACCAGGGATGAGACGGGATCTCGATCATCTCCACGATCCGGCTGTCCGGGGACAGACCGCAGAGAGACATCCCGTTTTCTTCGAGGACTTCCCTGTAATCGTTGTTCACCTCATAGCGGTGGCGGTGGCGTTCGCTGATCTCCCTGGTGCCGTACAGACGGCTGGCAAGGGAGTTCTCTTTGAGGATACAGGGGTATGCTCCAAGCCTCAGCGTACCTCCGATGTCTTCCACGCCGATCTGGTCTTCCATGATGTGGATGACCGGATGAGTGGTAGCCGGGTCAAGTTCCATGCTGTGAGCGTCATTGTAACCGACTACATCCCGGGCAAATTCTACGATGGCAAGCTGCATTCCGAGGCAGAGGCCGAGGAAAGGGATATTGTGGGTACGGGCATATCTGATCGCCTCGATCTTGCCTTCGATCCCACGGTGACCGAAGCCTCCGGGAACCAGGATCCCGCTTACTCCGGAGAAGATCTTTCCTGCATTTTCCGCAGTGACCGTCTCTGAATCTACCCATTTGATGTTTACTGTGGTGTGGCTGTAGATCCCGCCGTGTTTTAACGCCTCTACAACGCTGATGTAAGCGTCGTGGAGCTGGATATATTTTCCGACAAGGGCTACAGTTACTTCCTGGGTGGGATGGCGCAGCTTGTCAACCATTTCCGTCCAGTCTTTCAGATCCGGTTCCGGGCAGTCCAGATGGAGGCATTCACATACTACCTGAGCCAGCCTTTCTTTTTCCATTGCGAGCGGCGCTTCATAAAGGTATTCCACATCCAGATTCTGGAGCACGTGCTCTGCAGGGAGATTGCAGAACAGCGAGATCTTGTCCTTCATTCCCTGATCCAGAGGATGCTCGGAGCGGCAGACGATGATGTCCGGCTGGATCCCCATTCCCTGCAGTTCCTTGACGCTTGCCTGCGTGGGTTTTGTCTTCATTTCCTGTGAGGCACGCAGATACGGGATCAGCGTGACATGGATCAGGATCACATTCTCACGGCCTTTCTCATGCTGGAACTGGCGGATGGATTCGAGGAACGGTTGGCTCTCGATATCACCTACAGTACCGCCCACCTCGATGATCGCGATCTCGGTCCCTTCTGTCGCCGGATTCCGGTAGAAACGGCTCTTGATCTCGTTGGTGATATGAGGGATGACCTGTACGGTGCCCCCGCCAAAGTCGCCGCGGCGTTCTTTCTGAAGGACAGACCAGTAGATCTTTCCTGTGGTGACATTGGAATTTTTGGTAAGGCTCTCATCAATAAACCTTTCATAGTGCCCAAGGTCCAGATCCGTCTCGGCGCCATCGTCCGTGACGAAGACCTCTCCGTGCTGGACCGGGTTCATGGTTCCGGGATCGATATTGATATAAGGGTCGAATTTCTGCATGGTAACAGTGTAACCACGCGCTTTCAGAAGACGTCCCAGTGATGCGGCGGTGATCCCCTTCCCGAGACCGGATACGACGCCGCCTGTAACAAATACATATTTTACTGCCATTGCTTTTCCTCCTGCTTTTTGTGTGACTGGTCGACTTTGACGGAAAAGTCCAAAGACTTTTCTCTGCGGCAGTCCGGTTTTGCACATAGAGCAGACCGGACTGCAACTCGCTGTAAAAAAGAGTACAGTCCAGCCATAGACTTTGTGCTGCGCCTTTGCAGCACGGATCCAAATGTATATGGCTGAACTGTTCTAAAAAAATACTTTCTCAGTATACACCTGTTTTCAGGAAAAATACAGAGTTTTTTTAAATTATTTTACTGATGATATAAATGGTCGTGTTCATACACTGCTTCGCAGGTGAGCTGGACTCCCAGTTTTTTGAAGATCTTGATATCTACATCCGAGAGCATCACAGAGGTATGCGCCTGGCAGCCGTCAAGCTTGGGCAGCTGAGAGAGCGCCAGCCTTGCATCTGCACTGTTCGCAGCACTGGCAGACAGCGCGATCAGAACTTCGTCTGTGTGGAGTCGCGGATTTTTGCTCTTCAGGTAATCCACCTTCAGTTTTTGGATCGGCTCGATGGACTCGGGAGAGATGATGTGCAGCTCGTGGTCGAGACCGGCAAGTTCCTTCAGTACGTTCAGAATGAGCGCTGCGGATGCTCCCAGCAGGTTGCTGGTCTTTCCGGTGATGATCCTCCCGTCTTCGAGTTCGAGCGCTGCAGCGGGGCCATTTGTCTCCTTTGACCGTTCCAGAGCTTTCACGGCAACTTTCCGGTCCGCGACGGTGATCCCTGCCATATTCATGAGCAGTTCGATCTTCTGAGCTTCCTTGTCTGTGGAATCCCCTTTGAGCAGTGAGTTCAATGCAGCGTAGTAGCGGCGGATGATCTCCTGGCAGGAAGCCTCACGGCACGCCTCGTCATCGCAGATACATTTTCCCGCCATATTGACTCCCATATCTGTTGGGGATTTGTAAGGACTTTCGCCATAGATCTTTTCAAAGATCGTATTGAGGACCGGGAAGATCTCCACATCCCGGTTGTAGTTTACGGTTGTCTCTCCGTAAGCTTCCAGATGGAAGGGGTCGATCATATTGACATCGTTCAGGTCTGCTGTCGCGGCTTCGTACGCAAGGTTCACCGGGTGTTTGAGCGGCAGGTTCCAGATCGGGAACGTCTCGAATTTTGCATAGCCGGCATGGACGCCCCGTTTATGCTCGTGATAAAGCTGAGACAGGCAGGTCGCCATCTTTCCGCTTCCCGGTCCCGGAGCCGTGACGATCACGAGCGGACGGGAAGTGATGATGTAATCATTTTTGCCGTAGCCTTCATCGCTGATGATGAGCGGGATATTTGACGGATACCCGGGTATATTGTAGTGGAGATATACAGGGATATCCAGGCTTTCCAGCCTGTTCTTGAAGAGAGTGGCGCTCTCCTGACCGGAAAACTGGGTGATCACAACACTGCCTACATAGAGCCCCTGCTCCCTGTATGTCTCGATCAGACGGAGCACGTCAGAGTCATAGGTTATGCCAAGATCTCCCCGGATCTTGTTCTTTTCGATATCTTTCGCGCTGATGGCGATCACGATCTCTGCCTGGCTGCTCAGTTCTTTTAAGAGGCGAAGCTTGCTGTCCGGAGCAAATCCCGGAAGCACCCGGGAAGCGTGGTAGTCGTCAAAAAGCTTCCCTCCGAACTCGAGATAAAGCTTGTTGTCGAACTGGCTGATCCGGTTGCGGATGTGTTCAGACTGCATTTTCAGATATTTTTCATTATCAAAACCAATTCTCATTTTCTGTCCCCCGTTTTTTGACATATTACTTATCCAGTATACTATAAAAGGCGCTGGTTTTACAATATTTTCATAATCTTTTTATTGATTTATGGAAACGCTGTCTTTATAATGGAAATAGTTGATTTTAGGAGGCAAAGGATGGACAATCAGAACAATAAAGGCAACGGCCCCGACAACAATCGGCAGGGCTGGGGGATCATCCTCGCAACGACCCTGCTGATCACTTTTGTTGTCATGGGGCTTTATTCTCTTATGCAGGGATCCAGCCCGGAAGAGATCAGTTATGATAAATTTCTGGAACTTGTTGATGATGGAAAAGTGGATGAGGTCACACTTGGCAGCACCCGTATCTATATCACTCTGAAGGAAGATGACGGGAGCACGGGCACCTCTGACAGTGACGCTGAAAACGGGAACACCGGAAATGCAGGCTCTGACAGCAGCGCTTCGGGGAGTCAGATCTCGGAAAGCGGAAATACAGACAGCAGCACAGATCAGGCTTCGGATATGAACGACCTGATCAGCCAGATCGAGGAGCAGACACGCCAGAGCAGCGGACAGCAGAGAGAACCGGATTATTATACAGGGGTGGTGAGCGACGATACGCTTGCGAAGAGATTGGAAGATGCAGGGGTCACATTCAGCGCGGAAGTGCCGGACACTGCAGGCTCTCTGATCTTTGAGATCGTCGTTACTGTGATCCTTCCGATCGTACTTCTTGTCGTCCTGTTCAACTTCCTGATGAGGAAGATGACAAAAGGCGGCGGCATGATGGGCATTGGGAAGAGCAATGCCAAGATGTATATGGAGAAAGAGACCGGAGTCACATTTCAGGATGTGGCGGGGGAGGATGAGGCGAAGGAATCGCTTCAGGAAGTGGTGGATTTCCTCCACAATCCCCAGAAATATTCCGGGATCGGCGCAAAACTCCCGAAAGGAGCCCTTCTCGTCGGACCTCCGGGAACCGGTAAGACGCTCCTCGCAAAAGCAGTGGCAGGAGAAGCAAAAGTCCCATTCTTCTCCCTGTCAGGATCTGCATTTGTGGAGATGTATGTTGGTGTGGGAGCCTCCCGTGTGCGCGATCTGTTCAAACAGGCGCAGCAGCAGGCACCCTGCATCGTATTTATCGATGAGATCGACGCTATCGGAAAGACCCGTGACACCGCTCTGGGCGGAAATGACGAGCGTGAGCAGACACTGAACCAGCTCCTTGCGGAGATGGACGGATTCGATACGAACAAAGGACTTCTGATCCTTGCGGCCACAAACCGTCCGGAGATCCTGGACCCGGCGCTTCTGCGGCCGGGACGGTTTGACCGGAGGATCATTGTGGATAAACCGGATCTGAAAGGACGTATCGATATACTGAAAGTACATGCGAAAGATGTCAGGATGGATGAAAGCGTGGATCTGGAAGCGATCGCCCTGGCAACATCAGGAGCTGTGGGATCGGATCTTGCCAACATGATCAATGAGGCGGCGATCAATGCCGTGAAGCATGGCAGACAGGTGGTTAGCCAGCAGGATCTGTTTGAAGCTGTAGAGGTCGTCCTTGTCGGAAAAGAAAAGAAGGACCGCATCATGAACAGCGAAGAACGACGGATCGTCTCCTATCATGAAGTGGGGCATGCCCTGGTGACCGCTCTCCAGAAGAATACGGAGCCGGTGCAGAAGATCACGATCGTGCCCCGGACGATGGGAGCTCTGGGCTACGTGATGCAGACGCCGGAAGAAGAGAAGTTCTTAAATACGAAGAAGGAACTGGAAGCGATGATCGTTGTTGCCCTGGGCGGACGGGCAGCAGAGGAACTTGTATTTGATACTGTGACGACAGGCGCGGCAAACGATATCGAGCAGGCGACAAAGATCGCAAGAGCGATGATCACTCAGTACGGAATGTCCGAACGGTTTGGGCTGATGGGTCTTGAGTCGATCCAGAACCGCTATCTGGACGGACGCGCTGTGATGAACTGTGGCGAGGCGACAGCCAGCGAGATCGATGAGGAAGTCATGCGGATGCTGAAAGCGGCTTATGCGGAGGCGAAGCGGCTCCTTGCAGAGAACAGAGAAGCGCTTGACAAGATCGCGGCGTTCTTGATCGAGAAAGAAACGATCACAGGAAAAGAATTTATGAAGATCTTCCGCGAGGTGAAGGGAATCCCGGAGCAGGAGGAGGATACGAAAGATGGAGAGGATAAAGCAGAGCGGATCGCTATGAAGCCGGTATCATCACCCTTGTCACAGGGAGACGTGAGTCCTGAAGACAGCACGGCAGCAGCTGATGCGGAGAGTTCTGCAGATGACGCAGAACAGACGACAGTCTCTGGGTCAGAAGACTGAGTTTACAAAACAGGATATATGTAACAGGAAAAGACTCTGGGATGGATCTCGCAGAGTTTTTTCATGTAATAAAAGAAAGGGAACGTTTTGAAGCGCCGCAGAATGTGCTGTTTCCGTCCTTTCTTTGATATTGGAAAAGGAAAGTAAGAGTTTTTGGAGGAAATAGAGACAAAGCAGGCAGAAAATGGTATCATTAAGAAAATGTCTCAGGCAGGACAGAAGAGAATGCCGAGAAGAAAAGGAGATTATGAGAGATGAAAGCATACACGATCGGTTTGTATGAAAAGGCAATGCCCGGCACATTGGACTGGAGGGAAAAGATGCTGGCGGCGAAAAAAGCAGGGTATGATTTTATCGAGATCAGCATTGATGAGACAGAGGAAAAGCTGAGCCGTCTGGATATGAGCAGCGAGGAAAGGTTTGAACTTCAGTCCCTGATGTATGAGACCGGAATCCCAATCCGGACGATGTGCTTAAGCGGGCACAGAAAATATCCTCTGGGAAGCAGCGATGATGCCACAAGAGCCCGGGGAATGGAGATCATGGAGAAGGCGGTCTGTCTTGCAGAAGATCTGGGAGTGCGTATCATCCAGCTTGCAGGCTACGATGTATACTATGAGGAAGGAAATGAGACAACCCGGACATATTTTCTTGAAAATCTGAAAAAGGCTGTGGAGATGGCAGCTGCAAAAGGGATCCTTATGGGATTCGAGACTATGGAGACAGAGTTTATGAATACCGTGGAGAAAGCCATGAACTATGTGAATAAAGTGGACTCGGTTTATCTCAATGTGTATCCGGATCTCGGGAACATTACAAATGCAGCCGTGTCTTATGGCAAAAATGTGCTTGATGACCTTGAGACGGGAAAGGGACGTCTCGTGGCGATGCACCTGAAAGAGACTGTGCCTGGAAAATTCCGCGAGATTCCTTTTGGGACCGGACATGTGGATTTTGAGTCCGGGATCCGGAAAGCTTGGGATCTGGGAGTACGCCGGTATGTGACAGAGTTCTGGTATACAGGGAACCCGGAGTGGGAAAAAGATCTGGACTTTGCCGTATCAAAGATGACAGCAATACTGGATCGGCTCAGCTAACTCCCGGGGAATCGGAAAAGGCTGGATTGAGTCTGGAAAAAGTTGTATACTTTTTGAAAGAGATAAAAAAATAAGCAGGAGGAAACAGGAATGTTAGAGCAGTTAAAAAAAGAAGTCTATGAGGCAAATATGCTGCTTCCGAAGTACGGGCTGGTCACATTTACTTGGGGAAATGTCAGCGGGATCGACCGGGAGAGCGGGCTGTTTGTCATCAAACCGAGCGGAGTGGAGTATGACAAGCTGACACCGGATGATATGGTAGTTGTGGACCTGGAGGGAAATAAAGTAGAGGGACATTATAATCCGTCTTCAGATACTCCGACCCATGTTGTACTGTACAACAGGTTCCCGAAGGTGGGAGGAATCGTACATACACATTCTTCCTGGGCAACGAGCTGGGCACAGGCAGGACGGGATATCCCATGCTATGGGACAACTCACGCGGACTATATATATGGAGAGATCCCCTGCGTCAGAAATCTGACAAAGGATGAGATCGAGGAAGCGTATGAGAAAAACACAGGTGTTCTGATCGCAGACGAGTTTGAATTGAGAAATAAGGATTATATCGCAGTCCCGGCAGTGCTTTGCAAAAATCATGGAGTATTTACATGGGGTAAGGATGCGCACGAGGCCGTGCATAATGCGGTCGTCACTGAGGAAGTGGCAAAGATGGCTGCACGCAGCGAGATCATAAACCCGGAGGTGAAGCCTGCTCCGCAGGAACTCCAGGACAAGCATTATTATAGAAAACACGGAGCAAATGCATATTACGGACAAAAATAGGAGGGCACAACAGTGTTCCCGAATACAGAGGACAGGGGATTTTTCCCTTGTCCTTTTTCGTGCAAAACAGTATAATGTTAACCATGGAAACGAATAATAATTTTGATATACAGGAAGAATTAAAAAAACTCCCGGGCAGACCGGGGGTTTATCTCATGCATGATGAAAAAGATAATATCATCTACGTTGGAAAGGCGATCAGCCTGAAAAACCGGGTCAGGCAGTATTTCCAGAGCAGCAGGAATAAAGGAGTCAAGATCGAGCAGATGGTGACTCATATCCGGCGTTTTGAGTACATTGTGACGGATTCGGAGCTGGAGGCGCTGGTCCTGGAGTGCAATCTGATCAAGGAACACCGTCCGAAATATAATACCATGCTCATGGATGACAAGACCTATCCTTTTATCAAGGTGACGACTAACGAACCTTTCCCCAGAGTGATCCTTTCTAGAAAGATGCTCAGGGATAAGGCAAAATATTTCGGCCCGTTTACCAGCTCACAGGCTGTGCGTGACACCATAGACCTGATCCACAAACTGTTCCATGTCAGGAGCTGCAGCCGCAGCCTTCCGAGGGACATAGGGAAGGAGAGACCCTGCCTGAACTATCACATCAAGCAGTGCGATGCGCCATGCCAGGGATATATCTCCCGGGAAGAGTATGGAAAACTGATCAATGAGGTGATCCGTTTCCTTAACGGAAACTATGACGCTGTACTCAAAGACCTGGAAGAGAAGATGAACGATGCTTCCGAGAAGCTGGAATTTGAGCGTGCCATTGAGTACCGCGAACTGATCGGCAGCGTAAAAAAAGTGGCGCAGAAACAGAAGATCACGGATTCCAGCGGCGAGGACCGGGATGTGCTCGCTGTGGCGTCAGAGGAAGAAGATGCAGTGGTACAGGTATTCTTTATCCGGGGAGGCAGGTTGATCGGAAGAGACCATTTTTATCTTCGGATCTCAAAAGGGGAAGAGAAGAGCAGCATCCTGGACAACTTTATCAAGCAGTATTACGCCGGCACCCCGTTCATTCCCGGTGAACTGATGCTCCAGGAGGATGTGGAAGAGAGAGAACTGCTGGAGGCGTGGCTCACAGCAAAGCGCGGTCAGAAGGTGACTCTTCGTATCCCGAAAAAAGGGACAAAAGAAAAATTGGTGGAATTGGCAGCGGAGAATGCCAGACTGGTCCTTACAAAGGACAAAGAACGGCTGAAGCGGGAAGAGGGAAGGACGATCGGAGCAGTGAAAGAGATCGCAGCTCTTCTTGACCTGGACGGGATCACCCGGATGGAGGCATATGATATCTCCAACACAAACGGTTTTGAGTCTGTGGGATCCATGGTAGTCTATGAGAGGGGAAGACCAAAGAGAAATGATTACCGCAAGTTTAAGATCAAGGGAATCAAAGGAGCCGACGATTACGGAAGCATGAGAGAAGTCCTTACAAGGCGCTTTACACACGGTCTGAGAGAACGGCAGGAAAATACAGAGATGGGAAAATTCACCGCATTTCCGGATCTGATCCTGATGGACGGAGGAAAGGGTCAGGTGAACATCGCACTCCAGGTACTGGAAGAACTGTACCTGGATATCCCGGTCTGCGGCATGGTGAAAGACGATCACCACCGCACGAGAGGACTCTACTACCACAATGAAGAGATCCCGATCGATAAATCTTCAGAGGCGTTCCGCCTGATCACGAGGATACAGGATGAAGCCCATCGGTTTGCGATCGAGTATCACCGGCAGCTGAGAGGAAAAGGACAGGTCCACTCGATCCTGGATGATATCGAGGGAATCGGTCCGGCAAGGAGGAAGGCTCTGATGAGACAGTATCTCAGTCTGGATGCGATACGGGAAGCAACAGTGGAGGAACTCGCAAAAATCCCGTCTATGAATGAAAAAGCGGCGGAATCGGTGTACAAGTTTTTTCATTAGTGATATGATATACACAAACAGCGAAAAGGAGAAAATATATGGGACATGGCATTAGATTAAGTGAGATCGTAGAAAAGATGGATCTGAAGAACCTTACTCCGGAGGTGGAGATGACAGAGAAGGAAGTTCATGTACCGGATGTCAACCGTCCGGCACTGCAGCTTGCCGGTTTCTTTGATCACTTTGATTCAACCCGGGTACAGATCATAGGAAATGTTGAGCATACTTATGTGCAGACACTCACAGAAGAGCGCAGAGAAGAGATCTTTGACAAGCTGCTGCAGCATCCCATTCCCTGTGTTGTACTTTGCAGGGATATGGACCCTGTAGATGGTTTTATCGAGAAAGCGGTAAAATATGGCGTTCCGGTATTTAAGACTACAAAGCAGACTTCTGATTTTACGGCGGAGATCATCCGATGGATGAATGTGAAGCTGGCGCCGTGCATCTCGATCCATGGCGTGCTTGTGGACGTTTATGGCGTAGGGGTACTGATCATGGGAGAGAGCGGGATCGGAAAGAGCGAGGCTGCGCTGGAACTGATCAAGAGAGGACACCGCCTTGTTACGGATGACGTGGTGGAGATCAGGAAAGTGAGCGACGAGACTCTTGTAGGATCGGCTCCGGATATCACAAAGCACTTTATCGAACTGCGGGGGATCGGCATTGTGGACGTCAGGTCCATGTTCGGTGTACAGAGCGTCAGAGATACGCAGAATATCGACCTTGTCATCACACTCGAAGACTGGAGCAGAGACAAAGAGTATGACCGTCTGGGCCTGGAGGAGGAATACACAGAATTCCTGGGAAACAAAGTCGTATGTCACAGGATCCCGATCCGGCCGGGAAGAAATCTTGCTATTATCACTGAGTCGGCAGCTGTCAACCACAGACAGAAACAGATGGGCTACAATGCAGCTCAGGAACTTTACAAGAGAGTTCAGGAAAATCTTGCAAAAAGAAGTAAATAAAAAATGATCTGAATATCAGGAGGGCAAAAGAAATGAAGTGTTGTTTTGGGGTGGATATCGGAGGCACTACAGTGAAGATGGGACTGTTCGAAGAGAGCGGAGCGATCATTGACAAATGGGAGATCACTACGGATACCTCAGATGAAGGAAAGGCGATCCTTCCCAATATCGCTGCGTCTATTGAAAAGAAACTCGGGGAACATGAACTTGATAAGGAAGATATCCTTGGAATCGGCGCAGGGGTCCCGGCCCCGGTCACTGCAGATGGAGTCGTGAACGGCAGCGCCAATCTTGGATGGAATTATAAGGAAGTCAAAAAAGAACTGGAAGAACTGACCGGACTGCGCGCAGAGATAGGAAATGATGCGAACGTTGCGGCGCTTGGAGAAATGTGGAAAGGCGGCGGCGCCGGAGAAAAGAATATGATCATGGTGACGCTGGGGACCGGAGTAGGCGGCGGAGTCATCATTGACGGAAAGATGCTTGTCGGTCAGAACGGAGCAGGTGGAGAGATCGGACACCTCTGTGTGAACTATGAGGAGACAGATAAATGCGGATGCGGAAACCGGGGATGCCTGGAGCAGTATGCATCAGCGACAGGCATTGTGCGACTTGCAAAGAAAAAGCTGGGACAGGATCTCCGTCCGACATGTCTGAACAAAGAAGACGTCACAGCAAAAGATGTGTTTGACGCAGTGAAAGAGGGGGATGAGATCGCAAAAAAGATCGCAGCGGAATTTGGGACCTACCTGGGACATGCCCTTGCTAATCTGGCGGCAGTGACAGACCCTGCGGTGTTTGTGATCGGCGGAGGTGTTTCTAAAGCAGGAGAAGTCCTGATCTCGTACATACAGAAGCCGTATATGGAGCGTGCCTTTTTTGCGAACCAGAATGTCCGTTTTACACTTGCAACACTGGGAAATGACGCAGGTATCTGCGGCGCCGCAAAACTGGTGATCGACAAAGCGTAAATGAGAGCGCAAAGCAGAAAGAGTAAAAGGAAAGCGTAAATAGAAAATGGAGGTCAACCTGTCAAAGGACAGAAGAGTATAACAGGGAGTGCCGCTCCTTCATTGAACATTATTCTTCAATGAAGGAGCGGCACTCCCTTTGAACTGTTATTTAGATATAAAGCTGAAATTCCTATTGTGCGGGAGCAGCAGGATCAGTCGGTGTCTCTGCAGGTGGTGTCTCCTCCACGGGCGGCTCCGCAGGAGTTTCCGGAGTCACCGGCTGTTCGGTAGAAGGAGTTTCCACGGTTCCGCCGTTCGGATCTGTGGCACCTTCAGCGGGAACTTCTTCTGTAGTCCCTTCCTCCGGTGTTTCCTCGACAGCCTCTTCTTCCGGTTCCGGCTCAACGTAATGTCCGGAACAACTCTGGGTAGGCACGTTTTCCTCTGCAAAATAATCCGTGTAAGATGGACAGCTTGAAACTGCGAGGAGACCGGTCTCTGAACAAATGGAAGCCTCTACGACAGAAGAAGGCACTTCAAATTCTTTGTCCTCAAGACCCTCGTGAACTTTGTCCATGATCGCTTTCCACAGTCTGGAATGCCAGGACTGGCTGAGGTTTTCCATAGGCTTATTGCTGTCATAGCCGCCCCAAACAGATGCAGTATAGTAAGGTGTATATGCTGCAAGCCAGAGGTCTGTACTGCTGTTAGTCGTACCGGTTTTTCCGGCAGCATGCATGTTGTCCAGTCTTGCCGATGTACCCGTTCCCTGGTTGATCACATCTTCCATCGCATTTGTGAGAAGATATGCTGTGGACTCTTTGATAACTTCATGAGTGTCTGGTGTGGAATTATCCAGAAGGACATTTCCGTCGTGATCCAGAACCTGGGTGTAGAGGATCGGCTCTGTGTAAGTTCCGCCGTTTGCGATCGCAGCATAGGCAGCTGTAAGTTCGATATTGTATACACCGTTTGTGATACCACCAAGAGCTTTTGCCTGTGAGGTCCTGTCTTCGTCTGTAAGAGTTGTAATACCAAAGTTTTCAAGATATTCAAACCCTTTTTCTTCACCTACAACTTCAGTCAGAGTGCGGACTGCACATACATTGATCGAATGCTCGATTGCATAGCGCATATTTGTAGTACCGACGTGTGTAAGATCCCAGTTTCTGACCTCCTGCCCGGTCTTATATTCATAATATTCATCCACGATAGGACTGGACAGGTTCATGCCGCATTCATTCAATGCAGGAGCATAAGTTGAAAGGATCTTAAAACAGGAACCGGGCTGTCTCGTAGAACCTGTTGCGCGGTTCAGAGAAAGGCTGGTCTTTTTCTCTCCGCGGCCACCGACGATCGCTTTTACCTGACCGGTATACTGGTCCATGAGAACAACGGAAACCTGAGGCTGGAGTGTGAGATTGATATTTTCATCTACAGTATCATTTTCCCCAATGTTCAGAGTGCTCTTGTACTCGGCGATCATCTCGTTTGCAGCATCTTCAGAGCTGAAGACAAGTGGATAATCATCGTCATATTTATCGCGGATGTAGGAAGCCAGCTGTTCCTGGCTGTAGTTTTCTGCTGTACCGTCCTCGCGATGGATGGTGAGGGCGTATTCAAGGCCGTATTCTGTCACGCTCAGATAATCTCCCACATCAGCAACCTCTTCGTCACAGATCTTCTGGATCTCAGAATCCTGAGTTGCTGTGATGGTCAGACCGCCGCTGTAGATCAGGTTGTATGCCTGTGCCTCTGAATACCCTTTCTCGGTCATCAGATCATTTACGAGCTGCTCGATCAGAGCATCAACAAAATAGGAGTAAGGCTCATCGTTTGTCGTCGCGGCAGCAGTCTCAAGGATACGGTCATAGACATTGTCTGCGACGGCCTCATCGTACTCCTGCTGCGAGATATAGCCCTGTTCCAGCATGTTATCAAGGACTCTCTGACGCCTTTCTGCGTTGTCGTCCGGATTTTTTACCGGGTCATATCTGGTAGGATTCTGTGTGATGGCTGCGATCACTGCACACTCAGAGAGCGTAAGGTCTGAAACGTTTTTATTGAAATAACGTGTCGATGCAGCCTGAACTCCCAGGCACCCCTGGCCGAGGTTGATCGTATTCATGTATGCTTCCAGGATCTCCTCTTTGCTCAGGTCCTTTTCGATCTGGAGAGCGAGATACTGCTCCTGAAGCTTACGCTCTACTCGGTCAAAGAGCGTCTCCTCATTGACAAAATCAGGGAATACATTGTTCTTGATGAGCTGCTGTGTGAGCGTACTTGCACCTTCCGTGAAATTGAAGCCGTTTGTGATGCCTATAACACCTGCGCGGATAATACCCTGAAGGTCGATCCCGTTGTGCTCATAGAAACGCTCGTCCTCAATAGCGACGAAGGCGTGCGCCATATATTCCGGAATCTGATCATAGGTACGGTAAACACGGTTCGAACTGGAGTCATTGAGACGTTCGATCTGATTGCCGTTCTGATCTACGATAAAACTCGTGTAGCCCTGAGGCATGATATCCTCTGCGGTCACTTCCGGGGTGTTTTGTATGATCTGATAAGCAAATACTCCGGCACCGGCAACGCCGATGACGCATAAAAGCAGCAGGCTGACTATGACCGCTTTGAACAGACGGACTCCAACCCGCTTTTTCTGCATCTTCTTCTTGGAAGAGATCTTTTTCTTTCTTCGCGAAAGATTGTTTTTTCCGTAATTCACGAATAACATCCTCCTTTACACTCTTTTGATTATAGCAAATTTACTATTCTAAATAAAGAAGAAAATAAAAACTTCACATTTTACAAGGAAATCTTAAGAATATATTGCAGTTTCCTCTTCCTGTAGTTATAGTAAGAACAGTCAGTATTTGGGAGGGATGACATGAAGTCTTATAATACAGTATATACAGGAGGGCAGGGAGAGATCGTTGAAAAGAAATCCCACTTTATCGCAAATGTCTTTCCTGTCACCTCGGAGGAAGAGGCATTTCAGCGCCTGGAAGAGACCAGAAAAAAGCACTGGGATGCACGGCATAACTGCTGGGCGTATGTATTGGGCGGAAATCCGCCCACAGAACGTATGAGTGACGATGGTGAACCGGCAGGCACAGCAGGAAAACCCATACTTGAAGTGATACGCGGGAAGGGACTCACAGATGTGCTCGTGGTCGTGACACGGTATTTCGGCGGGACTCTGCTGGGGACTGGCGGTCTGGTGCGCGCATATACGGCTGCTGCGCTGGCAGGGATCGGAGACAGTAAGATTATTACCAGAATTTACGGAGTTAAACTTCACATGATCATAGAATACGGTGACTGGGGGAAGATACAGTACTGTCTTGGAAAGAGAAATCTGTCGCCGGAAGAGTGCTCCTACACCGATAAGGTAGAACTGGAACTTCTTGTGTCGGAAGATGAGGTGGAAGAACTGAGAAAAGAAGTTATGGAAGGGACCAACGGGCAGGCGGTGATCGAGACGGTGGAAGAGTGCTGGTTTGAGAAGAGGTGAGTGCTGCGACAGCGCAGCCCGCCTATCCTGCCGGAGAGGGGCCGTCCACTCATGCGGAAGCCCGAAGACACTGCGATGCAGCGCCTCCGGGCTCATGGCGTCCGCCATATGTCAAGCTAGTCAAACAGCGTCATTTGCAAGCGCGCTTGCAATGGCGCTGCTCGCCTATCTTGCCTCATGAGTGGACTGGTTTATGAAAATTCCGGTTCGATCAGTCCGAAGGAGCCGTCTTTTCTTTTGTAGACTACGTTTACTTCATCGGTCTCAGCATTGGAGAAGACGAAGAAGCTGTGTCCAAGGAGTTCCATCTGGATGCATGCATCTTCCGGATACATCGGTTTGATGCCGAATTTTTTTGTGCGGACGATGCGGATCTCGTCATCCTCGGGAGATTCTTCCTCGGATTCAAAGAATTCTTTCTTAAAACTGTTCTCTGTGGAGAATGAAGTGGGGTGTCCCTGGCTTCTGGCGATCAGTTTGTTTTTATATTTCCGAAGCTGACGCTCGATGACTTCCTCCACAAGGTCAATAGATACATACATGTCACTGCTTGTCTGCTCGGAGCGGATGAGGCTGCCTTTTACCGGGATCGTCACCTCGATCTTCTGGCGCTCCTTTTCCACACTGAGCGTTACGATAATCTCTGTTTCAGGAGTGAAATACCTTTCAAGTTTTCCCAACTTCTGTTCAATAGCATCTTTTAAGCCTGAAGTTACCTCGATGTTTTTTCCACTGATAATAAAATTCATGCTGTTCAACTCCTTTTGTTCATATTATACAGGAAGAGTGTCAAAAACCACCTGTATTATGGACATATTATATCATGGAACAGCATGAATGTATAGAATAAATCTTATTTCATATTGCTTCGTTTCCGCATTCTGGAGTCAAGGATCTTCTTGCGGATGCGCAGAGATTTCGGTGTTACTTCCAGAAGCTCGTCTGTGTCGATAAAGTCGAGAGCCTGTTCCAGGCTGAGGATACGCGGCGGTGTGAGCCGGAGCGCTTCATCGGCACTGGAAGAACGGGTGTTGGTAAGGTGTTTTGTCTTGCAGACATTCAGTTCGATGTCCTCTGCCTTTCCGTTCTGCCCGATGACCATTCCGGAGTAGACTTTTTCTCCCGGCCCGATGAAGAGCGTGCCTCTCTCCTGAGCGCTGTAAAGTCCGTAAGTCACGGATTCCCCTGTCTCGAATGCGATCAGAGAGCCCTGTTTGCGGTACTGGATATCTCCCTTGTAAGGAGCATATCCGTCGAAACTTGTGTTCAGGATCCCGTTTCCTTTGGTGTCTGTCAGGAATTCGCCCCGGTATCCGATGAGCCCTCTGGACGGGATGGAAAATTCAAGTCGTGTGTATCCGCCGTTAGAGGGATGCATGTTCCTCAGTTCGCCTTTCCTCTGACCGAGTTTCTCGATCACGACGCCGGTGAATTCGTCCGGGACATCGATATAAGCAGCTTCCATGGGCTCAAGTTTTTTGCCGGACTCATCTGTCTTATAAAGGACTTCGGCTTTGCTGACAGCGAATTCATATCCTTCACGGCGCATGTTCTCAATGAGAACAGAGAGATGGAGTTCTCCACGTCCGGATACCTTAAAGCTGTCTGTATTGTCTGTCTCTTCCACCCGCAGGCTGACATCGGTGTTCAGTTCACGGAACAGTCTTTCACGGAGATGACGGGAAGTCACATATTTTCCTTCCTGACCGGCAAACGGACTGTCGTTGACGATGAACTGCATGGAGATCGTCGGCTCGGAGATCTTCTGGAATGGGATCGGCTCCGGATTTTCCGGGGAACAGAGCGTGTCACCGATGGAAATATCGGCGATGCCGGAGACCGCAACGATAGAGCCGATAGTCGCCTCTTTGACCTCAATCCTTTCCAGTCCGTCAAATTCGTAGAGTTTGCTGATCTTCACCTTCTGCTGCTTGTCAGGATCATGATGGTTGACAAGGACCATCTCCTGATTTACTGCGATCGTACCGTTGTCTACCTTCCCGATCCCGATACGACCTACGTATTCATTATAATCGATCGTACTGATCAGGATCTGAGTGGGCGCTTCAGGGTCTCCTTCCGGAGCAGGGATGTATTTCAGGATCGTCTCGAACAGAGGTTTCATATCTTTTTCGTCGTCAGAGAGATCCAGCACAGCTACGCCTGCCTTTGCCGAAGCGTATACAAAGGGACACTCCAGCTGATCGTCGGAAGCTCCAAGGTCAATGAAAAGCTCCAGGACTTCATCGATCACTTCGTCAGGACGCGCTTCGGGGCGGTCAATCTTGTTGATGCAGACGATGACCGGAAGATCGAGTTCAAGGGCTTTGCGGAGAACGAACTTTGTCTGCGGCATGGCACCCTCAAATGCATCGACAACGAGAATGACGCCGTTCACCATCTTGAGGACACGCTCCACCTCGCCGCCGAAATCCGCATGGCCGGGGGTGTCGATAATGTTGATCTTGACGCCGTTATAATGGACGGCGGTGTTTTTTGAGAGGATAGTGATCCCGCGTTCACGCTCGATATCGTTGGAGTCCATGACCCTTTCTGCGACTTCCTGATTTTCGCGGAACACACCGCTCTGTTTCAAAAGCTCATCCACCAGTGTCGTCTTTCCGTGATCGACATGGGCGATGATAGCGATATTTCTTACATCTTCACGTTTTGTCTTCATAAGTACTTCAACACTCTTTCCTTATTATAATATGTTTCTGTTAAATCAATACAACTCCCTTATTTTATCATAAAATCTTGAATTTACAAGGGGTATTGCAAAGCATTTATTGAAAGAGTCTATCGAAAAAGGTGCAAAGCATTCACTGAAAGAGGAATTGCTCTACCCGTTCACGTACCTCTTTAAAATGGGAACGGCTCACCGGAACCGTCTTCCCGTTGGACAGGAAAAGCTGTGAAGTGTGGTATGCTGACACATATTCCAGGTTCACGATAAAACTTCTCTGGCACATGACAAAATTCTCACCCAGGTCAGTGATGATATCTGAAAGTTTTTTTGAAGTAAGGAACTGACTGCTTGCAGTATAGATAGTGGTGGTGCGCAGGGTGCGTTCCATATAGATGATATCTTTTTCGCGAATATGAAAATCTTCCCGATTCCATGAGACAGTCAGGATACGCTCGTCAATTTTTTTCAGTGTCCGGAGTGCCTTCTCGACCGCCGGCTGAAGATAGGTTTCCAGTTCAGGTTTGTAGATGAAATATGTATGTACAGTGTCATAGACCGGACTGACATAATCCAGATACTGGCTGGTATAGATGATCTGCATACGTGGACAGACTGTGTTAGCCTGTTCGGAGACTTTTATCCCGGAATCCTGACCGAGTTCAATGTCGATAAAGGCGATATCAAACTGAGGATTGAAAGATCTCAGTGCGCGGATAAATTCCTCTCCAGACGAAAAAAGCGAAACAGAGAAAGCATTTCCATAGATATCTTCGAGAATTTTTTTAAGCCTGTCTCTGTGGACCGGATTATCTTCAAGTATTGCTGTATGGATCATATTTATCATACTCCTTTACAGTTAAACATTTGTGTTGAGTATCAGCTGTGATTCAAAGCAGGTGCCCTTGTCACGCCATATGCACTCTCCACGGTGGTCTTTCACAATCTGTTCAATGATCTTCAGACCAAATCCGTGAAAACTTCTGTTGGACTTTGTGGTTGTTCCGGTGAAAGTAACAGCAGGATTCTTACTGTTTTCCATGCGGATCCGCAGGATACCGGATCTGCAGGAAAGTTCCAGCCGGAGGAATGGCTGAGCAGATCCGGAATCCTGACATCCTTCAATCCCGTTATCCAGTAGGTTTAAAAGAATGCTTGACAATTCCGGCGGATCCAGACGGCCGAAGCTGTTTACCGGAGGGAGAAAGATCTGGAAGTCTGTCTGAATATGGTTTTTCTCTGCTTCTTCCGCCTTGACTGACAAAAGGGTGTTCAGAAAGGGATCGAAACAGAAACGGGATGGATTTCCGGGGAGGTATTGTCTGGAAAGCTGTTCTATGTATGCTTTTGCTTCTGGGTATTCCTTTCTGCTGATATGACTTTCCAGACGGGCAAGGTGGACATAAAAATCCTGTAGTTTGTCAGAGGACCTGCTGCTCAGTTCTTTGATCTCTCTGTCGCGTATGCGCAGGATCTCGCGATGCTGCTCTAACAGTTCCCTTTTCTTTTCAGCTTCCAGCGATGATACGGTCCAGCCGAGTGCAAGATAGAACAGGACCAGTGAAAGGAGGATGGAAAAGGTTAAGATCCCATTCAGAGCGAGGTAAGGGATCTTATCTCCGTCTGCGGATATAAAAACAGACACGAGGAGGCAGGCTGTTATTGGGAAAATGAGAAGATCGATCAGGAATATCACACGATATTTCATGTTGAAGACTCCTTTTTTTCAAAAAGTTTTTGTATGTAGTTTTCTGTCTCCTGCCACTTTTCATTGTCCATCAGACTGGAGAGTGAAAGATAGTGCCCGGAAATATCGTGGCTGATGCGCCGGAGTCTTTTGTATTCGTCATACAGCATCTCGGAGGAAGCTCTCTGCTGATCGAACTGTTCCTGCTCGATAAGAAGTAGGTCCCGTTCCTGTCCTTTTTTCATAAAGAAACGGACGCTGCGGAGCGCCAGTTTCACCAGGACAGCGATAATGACAGCAAATCCTGCGGCAGCAGTGAAAAAAAGTGGTACTGAAGATACATTTATTAAGGAAAGAAAGAGGTTAGAAGCAATGTATATCAGGATGAACGGGAGTGTCAGCCGGAAAAATAATTTCCTGCGGAATACGGTCATATAGCGCCTGATATTCGGGAAGATGAAAAAATGTATGGACAGCAGGGCTGTGGACAGAAGAACAATATATGTAAAAAGCGTGTGCACCGGCGCTGACGGAAGCAGATTACCGGATACCGTCTCCCCCTTTATGAAATACTCGATATAAAATGACGCTGTAGCGGCAGCTACATCCGCGCCGAGCGAAGCGAGATAGAGAATCAGGATCACGGACAGTTTTTCAAGAAAACTTCCGAGATAAAAGATCCCGCATGGAAGGACGAGAAGGATCGGAGTGAAAAAAGCAACTTTATCATACAGCAGATCTGGAAAGACCCAGCCGAAGGCAATCAGGCACAGAAAAAGGAGAAACAGCATGGATGCACGCTGTCCCCTTTTAAAATTTCTGGATTCAAGGAAGATCCCGCATGAAAGATAAGAGGATCCGAAAAGCACGATCTCGATCAAGATAAGACAGAAAACCCGATACATTTTTATCCCCCCCTTGGCAAAATCTCAGATGTTTTTGTCGTCTTTTCCGTCTCTGCAAAGGGGCGGAAGACGGCGGCATAGTGTCAGCAGGAGTTTCTTGTCTTTGGCAGAAAGATGACGGTACATCTCCAGAAGTTCAAGTTCATCTTCCGTATATTTGTTTGGAGAGACCGGATGCAGGTCATCGGCAAAAAAATCACTCAGGCTGATACCAAGCCCGCTGCATATCTTCCTCAGTGTGGGAAGCGTAGGCTGTGTATTTTTCTCAAACATGCTGTGAAGTGAAGTGTAAGGAATCTCGGATTCCTTGGCAAGCCGGTACAGCGTCCAGTTCTGCAGTTTCATATATGTTCTGATCTTCTCCAGTATATCATTTTCGCCCATAAGAACATCTCCTCTGTTGAACATCAAGACGGCAGAAGGCTGCGCCGGGACTGCCTCTTTTATATAGATGATATTTATTTTAACGTCCATAAAACGTGTTTTTTAGTATACAAATTACGTAATAATAAAATAAAATATTACTTTTATACAATATTATGTTGAAAAACATGGGGAATTATCATTTTATTATCCCCCAGTCAGAGGCGGCGGGCATGATGGGGCCGTTCGGGATCATCGCATTTCAGATCACAGGGATCGTCAATAACAGCACTGTTGCGACAGGTCCGGTATTCTGGATGCTGTTTGGCGCCGGCATGGGTTTCCTCTTTCATATCAGAAATTGTAGTAACGGGTCGAACGGTTTGCGGGAAAACAGGTTCTAAACGTCAGGCTTATCTCATACATTTAGTAGTGACTCGAAAATACCGAAAAGAGGAAGGGAGAACTACAAATTATGTCAGATAAGATCATTGAGAACAATCAGGTGACGGTCATTGGTGAGGTGGTGTCGGAATTTATCTACAGCCATGAGGTTTTTGGAGAGGGCTTTTATATGGTGGATATCCGTGTCAAGCGGCTGAGCAGTTCCAGCGACAGGATTCCGGTCATGGTATCAGAACGCCTGGTCGATGTGACGCAGGATCACAGAGGAGCATGCATCATGGTGTCGGGACAGTTCCGATCGTACAACCGTCATGAGGAACAGAAAAACCGGCTGGTACTGTCTGTGTTTGCGAGGGAGATTGAATTTATCGACGAGGAGCCGGATGGGGCGAAGACGAATCATATCCTTCTGGAAGGCTATATGTGTAAAAGACCGGTCTATCGCAAGACCCCTCTGGGAAGGGAGATCGCAGATCTGTTGCTGGCTGTGAACCGTCCGTACGGAAAATCGGACTACATACCATGTATCTGCTGGGGCAGGAATGCCAGATATGCGTCGGGATTTGAGGTGGGAGAACATGTACGTATCCTGGGCAGGATACAGAGCAGGGATTATGTGAAGAAACTTTCAGAGACAGAGACAGAGACGAGAACGGCATACGAAGTTTCTGTGAGCAAACTGGAGTGTCTGGAAGAGTGAAGAAAAGACTGCTTTAGATCATATATTTAAATATGGGCCTGATCCTTTTGCAAAGGGATCGGGCTTATTTGTAGAAAATGTGGTTTTTTGTTGAAATGATGACCGATTTTGTTGAATTCAGCCTTTAAAATGTTGGAATAATGTTGGATTTAGGGTTGACATAAGTTATAATTGATAGTATGATTTTTACAGGATGAGTTTGTTTTGTACAACAGATACAATGGAAATTTCTGGAAACGGGGGATCGGCATATGGCAGTTGATCATGGAGAACAGATTAGGATCGTACAGGAAACAGTAGCCGGAAAAGAGATCACATTTGCACATGTAATGGGAGGCCCGGCTCCGATCATATATCAGAAACTGGGACTGAACCCTCAGGTGGATTACAGTGCATCGGCTATCGGGATCATGAACATGACTCCGCCGGAGTCGGCGGTGATCGCATCTGATATCGCAGTGAAGAGCGGTAATGTCTATCTGGGGTTTGCGGACCGTTTTACAGGAACTCTGATCGTCACGGGAGAGATTTCAGATGTTACTTCTGCGTTGACGGAAATCGTAGATTATTTCCGTGATACACTTGGATATGTAGTCTGCAACATTACAAAAAGATAGGAAGTGCTGTCATGGCGAAAATGACGAAGGAAGAATTTCTGGAAAAACTGTTCCATGACGATTACCGGAATCTGAAAGGGAAAAAGCTGCGTATGACACGTGTGCGTGTTCCGGGAAAAGAGGTCTGCCTTGCGCATGTCATAAATCCTTCTGATGCACGTATATATCAGAATCTGGCGTTACATATCGGTGTTCATGAAGGAGAAGACCATACGGGAGAGTCGATCGGTCTGATCCGGTTTACGCCCTGGGAGTCGGTTGTGGTCGCTGCAGATGTGGCGGTGAAAAGCGCACATGTTGAGATCGGGTTTATGGACCGTTTCTGCGGATCTTTAATCCTTACGGGAGGACTGGCTGAGGTACAGACTGCAGTGGAAGAAGTGGTGCGGTTTTTCGACCAGGTACTGGGATTCAAGACCTGTGAGATTCACAGGAGCTGAAAATACATAGGCAGGGTATAAGATGAAAAAAATGTTTCTGATGGGCAGGAGTGAAGCTGGAAAAACTTCTTTAACACAGGCGTTGAAAGGAGAAGAACTTCACTATGTAAAGACGCAATATACCTATTCCAAGGAAGATACGATCGATTCACCGGGAGAGTATGCGGAATCCAAACGTTTCAGTGTGGGACTTGCATGCTTTTCTTTTGAAGCTGATGTGGTGGCGATCGTCCAGGCTGCAGATGAGCCGTTTAATCTCTTTGGTGACAGCAGCAGAGCTTTTATCCAGCGCCCGCTGATCGGTATCATCACGAAGATCGATTCACCGTACGCAAACATCCCGATGGTCAGACAGTGGCTGGTCAATGCAGGATGTGAGCGCATCTTCATGGTAAATAATGTGACCCGCGAAGGTGTTGATGAACTGATGGACTACCTTGCGGAGGATCCGCCGCATCTGACGCTGGAACAGGCGAAATTCAAACAGAGACTCGGACTCAACGAATGGGATCCGCTTCCGGAGGGTGTGGAGTATCCGGAAGAAGAATGAGGAAAAAACAGGCAGGATGCTCCCTGCTTGGAAATCTCTTTATATAAAATTGAAAAAGATATAAATATATAAAAGGAAGCCCCGGGGCAGATCGTGTGTGTAAAGCAGGATCTGCCCCGGGTGTTTCTGACTGGGGAGAAATGAGGTAGAGATGAAAAGCGAACAAACATTCGAAAACCCCTATACTTTTTATGTGCCGTTTGCTATAATGGAAAAAACATTCCTTGGCGTCACGGGGGCGGAAAAACTTTTGCAATGGCGAATGTCATCCAGCAATTAAATAAGCCAACTCTTATAAGCACCCACAATAAGACGCTTGCGGCACAGCTCTACGACGAGTTCAACGGGTTTTTCCGAACAATGCCGTAGAGTCCTTTGTCTCCTAATATGTAGAGGCTGGAAAATGAGATGCACCTGATGGTAAAGTATTGAA
>DWXK01000068.1 GCA_019119205.1 Candidatus Mediterraneibacter intestinavium | reverse complement strand
TTCAGACCGAATCATAAGAGAAAAAACTGGTTTGTCGATGTGAGCATCATACCGGAGATGGAGAATGTGTGTAAAGATCAGGACATCCGTTTTGAGCGATTTCATTCTGGTGGGAAGGGCGGTCAGAATGTCAATAAGGTGGAGACAGGTGTAAGACTGATCCATATTCCTACCGGGATCACCGTGACCTCTGCCTCAGAGCGAAGCCAGTATGCAAACAAGAGGGATGCGCTGAATAAGCTGAACGCGATACTGGAGCAGAAAGAAAAAGAGGAAAGCGGGAAGCAGATGCATTCCGCATGGAGGGAACATAACCGGATCGTGAGAGGAAATCCGGTGAGAGTTTATGAGGGGATGGAGTTCAGGAGGAAGAAATAGTTCGTTGTTTGGTTAAAATTATAAGGCAATAGATATTATCCCGCATGGGATTTCTCGATATGAAGTGAGACATGATGATTGCTGTCAGGGAATTTCCTGGGAGGAGGCGAAAGGGGCTTGATGAATTTTTGGGGGAACATTGTTGATGAGGAAGAAGTTAAATTTATGAAATCTCAGCTATAGTCCAAGGGGAGATTTTTCATGCGCGAATAAAAAAATTCAGTGTCTGTCCAGCGACATGTTTCTCTTGCTAAAGCGATATTATCAGTATATAATATTGATGACCGGATAAAAATCAGAAAAAAGAGATCGTATTCAAAAAATCGAAATTATATAATGGTATTTCGGGATTTATTTCTAAAAAAATGGGGGGGCAACACATATGGGAAAAATAGTTCGTTGGATACAAGCTGTTATTGCAGGTAATCATATGTATGCACCAATGGCAGGAGTAGATATTAAAAAAAGTGCAGATAGATTGTTTGAAAAAAAGTGCGATAAAGAAGACGAAAAATCTAAAAAACCTTCCAAAAAGTAATTATTGAGAATGTTATATGGCAGAGGAAGATGCTGGGAACGAATACGACTCTTTTTGCATAATGAATCTATACAGCAGTGTACTGTCTGCGACGGATGACTGTCGTAAGATAAGGGGATGAGTGAATTTGTGTATTGAAAAGAATATAACAAATTCTGAAAATCTCTTGAAATCACCACTATAACGAGTTATATTAATAGATGGAAAAAGTAATAAATCTTCGGGGTCGGGTGTGATTCCCAACCGGCGGTATAGTCCGCGACCCGCTGTTCAAGCGGCTGAACCGGTGACTCGTTACAGAGAATTCCGGTACCGACAGTATAGTCTGGATGAGAGAAGAAATTCACTTTTTATTGAAGAAAATTCAATAAGAAATGTCATGAACGCATATGTAACCCCGAACCTTACGGTTTGGGGTTTTTTATGCCGGGGATACAGAGATGCCGTTATCAGGCGGACTCTGGAGAACCCTATTGACGGGATTTCCTGGAAGATTTCCTTTTTTCAGTTATCTGTCTGCGATCTGGCGCAGACATTATCAAAGTGTCCGTTTTAAGAACGGATGCAAAAAGAAAAAGGAGAGATGGAAAATGAGTACAGAAACAAAAGCAGCAGTTCATTCGGAGCCCAGACTGGGCGTAAAGGCACTTGTAAAGATCGGAATGCTCGCGGCAGTGGCGGTCATCCTGATGCTTTTCGAGATCCCGCTTCCGTTTGCACCGTCATTTTATGAGATCGACTTCAGTGAGGTTCCGGTCCTTGTGGGATGCTTTGCGATGGGACCCTTTGCAGGAGCCCTGATCGAATTCGTGAAGATTCTTCTGAACTTTGTGATAACAGGAACAGACACCGCAGGGGTGGGAGAGATCGCGAACTTTATCATCGGTTGTTCCCTCTGTGTTCCGGCAGGGCTGATCTACCGCAGGAACAGGACACGGAAAAGTGCACTGATCGGCATGGTGGTCGGGACAGTGACGATGACGGTGATCGGATGTATCATCAATGCTTTTGTCCTCCTTCCAACATATGCTGTTGCGTTCGGGATGCCGATCAATGCACTGGTGAGTATGGGGACAGCTGTGAACTCAAATATTACAAACCTGTTTACATTTGTGATGTTTGCCGTTGCACCGTTCAATCTACTCAAGGGAATCCTTGTTTCAGTCATTGTATTTCTTATCTATAAGAAAATCAGTCCGGTGTTCAGAATGCACTGATCTGCCAAAAAAAGAGCAGATATGTAGAGAGATTTTTGTGAAAAAAGCAGACCTGGAGGAAGGTCTGCTTTAATTTTTCTGGTAAAAACCGGAGAAAGAGAAAAATGGAAATAAAAAAGTTGACAAATTAAGATTTTTATAATAGAATATCCTCCGTAACAATTTTGTAATATATGTAATAAAAATGAAAACAACTGCATATGTTTTAATTAAGATATATGTAAAGATATTGCAATATGTTAAGAGGAGGAGTATATGAAACAACATAAAAACAGGCGGATTCTTATGTCTTTGTATGCCGCCGTAACAAGTATGACAGTTCTGACCGGCTTTACCAGCCTGGCTGCAGAAACAGAGCCGATCAGTATCCAGACTACAGTTTCCGGTGAGGAGACGACAGATTGGGGATTCTCTGATATTGCAGGGGAGATGCATGAGGAAGTCCTTACAGAGACAAAAACGGCAGCAGAGGAAGCGCAGCAGGCTTATATCAAGAAACAGGAAGAAGAACGCAAAGCAGCAGAAGAAGCTGCCCGCATTGCTGCAGAGAAGGCTGCTGCAGAAGCTGCGGCACAGGAAGAAAAAGAACTTCTGGCTTCCCTGATCTTCTGTGAGGCGGGAAACCAGCCCTACGAAGGACAGGTGGCGGTCGGCGCAGTAGTTATGAACCGTGTGAAGAGCGGTTCCTATCCGGATACGATCTCAGACGTTATTTATCAGTCCGGCCAGTTCACACCGGCGATGACCGGATGGCTTGACTCCGTCCGGGCGAGCAGCGGATATACCGAGTCTGCGATGCGGGCGGCGGAAGACGCACTTGCGGGAAGCAACCCGGTGGGCGACTGCCTTTACTTCAGCACAGGCGGCTGGGGAATGCAGATCGGAGACCATTATTTCCATTAAAAATATCAAACAGTTATTAACAGATACTGATCGGACAGACATATGAAATCGATATGAAGTCAACGGCTCCTGATAAGAATATTCAGCTCTTATCGGGAGCCGTTCTGTATGGTATAATAATCGAGTTGTACGCAATACAGACCAGCATAGATTTTGTCTTGATTTTGGAGGAAACAGGAAATGAAGATCAAAGTGAGAAAATATACCATACAGGATACCCTTGCTGCCATAGAAATCTGGAATCAGGTGGTCGAGGATGGTGTAGCATTTCCCCAGGAGGAAATGCTGAACGAAGAGACCGGAAGGGAGTTTTTTAAAGAACAGTCCTATACTGGGATCGCATACGATGAGGAAAGCGGCGAGATTGCCGGGTTGTATATCCTGCATCCGAATAACGTAGGAAGATGCGGACATATCTGCAACGCAAGCTATGCAGTGCGAAGAGATGTGCGAGGCTGCCATATCGGGGAAAAACTGGTCACCCACTGCCTGGAGACCGCGAAGACCCTGGGATTTAAGATCTTGCAGTTTAACGCGGTGGTCCGCAGTAATACATATGCGCTGAGACTTTATAAAAAACTCGGGTTCGTGCAGCTGGGGATCATACCGGGAGGGTTCCGGATGAAAGACGGGACTTATGAAGATATCATCCCACATTACTATGTTTTATGATCAGAGACTGAATATTCTTAAAAGACAGAAAATACCAACGGGTACCGTGCACTTTTGCAAAAGTACACGGTACCCGTTAAAAAAATCACAATTTGATATTCTTAAACGCATCCGCAAAAGCAGTGTTGATCGGTTCGTTTGCCTCTTTCGCCTGTTTTTTCATATAGCTGGCGACATCCCGCTTGCTGACGCCTTTCCCTTCTTTGTTCCGGCGCTCCTGGAAAGCGGAGAGCTTCTCTTTATGCCCGCAGGAGCAGACGAACCGCTGGGCATCGCCTTTCCCGATCAGTTCCATCTTCTTGTGGCAGACCGGACAGCGGGCGTTGGTGTGGCGGGAGATGGTCTCCCGGTATCCGCATTCTCTGTCCTGGCAGACCAGCATCTTTCCGTGCTTTCCGTTGACTTCCAGCATGAATTTCCCGCATTGGGGACACTTATGCCGGGTCAGGTTGTCATGGCGGAAGGTGCCTGATGCGGTGCGGATCTCCTGGATCAGTGCCTTTGTGTAATCTTCGATCTCAGACATGAACTTCCGGTCGGATTCCTTCCCCTTTGCGATCGCCTGGAGACGCAGCTCCCACTGGGCGGTCAGTTCCGGGCTCTTTAAGTCTGCAGGGACAAGGGAGAGGAGCTGGCGGCCCTTTGACGTGATGTGGATCTCATTTCCTTTCTTCTCCATCAGGAAACTGTTGAACAGCTTCTCGATGATGTCCGCACGGGTGGCAACCGTACCCAGTCCTCCGGTCTCGCCCAGTGTGCGGACGATCTTTTTATCCTTATGCTCCAGATATTTCACCGGATTCTCCATGGCGGCGATGAGGGTCCCTTCAGTGAAATATGCCGGCGGTTTGGTCTTTCCCTCCGTGATATTGAGGGCGGTGACGGTCAGGTCCGCGCCCTCCCGGATATCAGGAAGCCCTGCACCGGGATCCTGCGGGGAGAACGGGGCGTGTCCTGAGAACAGACCGGAAGAGAAGCCTGAAAGATCCTCTCCGTCTTCGTCTTCCTCCACATCCTTCCAGTCCGCGTCATAGACCTCTTTCCACCCTGCTTTCAGGATCACATTTCCTTTTGCGTGGAACTGCTCTGTTCCAATAGTCCCGGTGATGGATGTTTCTTCATACTCACAGGCTGGGGAGAGGACAGCGAGGAAACGGCGGACCACCAGGTCGTAGATCTTTCTCTCATCACTGGTCATGTGATCCAGCTGGACATACTGCTCTGTCGGGATGATCGCATGATGATCGGAAACTTTTGCGTTATCGACAAAAGATTTATTTCCTTTGATCTCCTGCATGGAAAGCCGGGCTGCCGCTTTCCGGTAGGGGCCCACCGCACATGCCTTCAGACGCTCCTTCAGCGTACCCACCATGTCTGTGGTGAGATAGCGGGAGTCAGTCCTCGGGTAGGTGAGGACTTTGTGATTCTCATAGAGGCGCTGCATGATGTTCAGCGTCATCTTGGCAGAATAACCGTATCTCTGGTTCGCTTCCCGCTGGAGCGCCGTCAGGTCGTAGAGCGCGGGAGAGAAGGTCTTCTTTGACTTTTTCTTTACCTCTGTGATATGGAGCCTGCCTCCTGCATTCCGGTAAATGGCATCGATCTTTTCCCGGTCAAAAGTGCGTCCGGAATTTGTTTTGCTGTCTGCCCAGGTAAATGTGATCTTTCCGGCGGAAGCCTTTAATCCGTAATAAGTCTGAGGTTTGAACCTGCGGATCTCGTCTTCTCTCGCGGCGATCATGGCGAGGGTCGGCGTCTGTACCCTTCCGCAGGAGAGCTGCGCGTTGTATTTGCAGGTTAAGGCGCGAGTGGCATTGATGCCCACCACCCAGTCTGATTCAGCCCGCGCCACAGCAGCGTGATACAGATTCTCATAATCCTTCCCGGGATGCAGATGGGCGAATCCCTCCCGGATCGCCTTGTCTGTGACGGAGGAGATCCAGAGACGCTTCAGAGGTTTCTGGTTCCCAGCCTTGTCAAGGATCCAGCGCGCTACCAGCTCTCCTTCTCTCCCGGCGTCCGTGGCGATGATGATGTCGGACACATCTTTGCGGAAGATCTGCTCTTTCACCGCATGATACTGCTTTGAGGTCTGTTTGATGACTACCAGTTTCCAGTGTTTGGGAAGCATGGGCAGAGTGTCCATATTCCAGGTCTTATACTGCTCCCCGTACTGTTCCGGGTCAGCGAGGGTCACGAGATGACCCAGCGCCCATGTGACGATATAGTCTTTCCCTTCCATATAAGAATTCGTTTTCTTTCCGCAGCCGAGGACCCGTGCGATATCTCTTGCCACGGACGGCTTTTCTGCGATCACAAGATGTTTCATATGATAATTCTCCTGTCTGTCAGATAATTTATTCATTGCTTTGGTAAAATCCCCGATGTCTCAGGAATCCGGAAAGCTATACGCTGTGGAATCCCTTTCCGATGATCTCACTTGTATTTGAGATCAGGATGAAAGCGTCGGGTTCATTTTCCTTGATAAAGTTACGGAGCCGTACCGCCTGAACCCGGTTCAGGGCGGTCAGGATGATATGCTTGTTCTGCCCCGAGTAGGCTCCCCGTGCCTCGAAAACGCTGGCACTGCGGACAAGCGTATGGACGATGAAGTCACAGATCGGTTCCGGATGGTCGCATACGACAGTGAAATATTTCGACAGATTGAAACTTTCGATAAAGTTGTCCACCATAAAGGAACGGATCGAAAGCCCCAGGAGCGAGTACAGTCCGGTCTCCACGTCAAATACAAAGAAACTGAACGCGGTGATCACTGCGTCTGTGATCAGCAGGGCGCGTCCGATATCAAAGCTGGAATACTTTTTCAGGATCATGGCAATGATATCCGTGCCTCCGCTGGAAGCTCCGATGTTAAATAAAATAGCGGAGCCCAGTGCAGGGAGCGCGATGGCGAAACAGAGTTCCAGCATGGGCTGATCCGTCAGCGGCGCGTTAAGAGGACAGATCCGCTCCATCGCCGAGAGGGCAACGGAGAGCAGGATACTGCAGTAAGCCGTCTTTGCTGCAAATTTTTTCCCGAGCACAAAAAAACCGATGACCAGCAGGATCATGCTGGCGATCAGGTTGAAGTCGCCGGCGGATATAAATCCGGTCTTTGCCACCAGGACCGCGAGACCGGTGATGCCGCCGAATGTAAAGTTGTTCGTAAATTTGAAAAAGTACGTTCCCACCGCCATGATGAGCGTACTGAATGTCAGAAGCAGAAAATATTTTATTTTGCTCTTCATTTGTTGTATCCTCCCCCAAAACATATCTACACGAATTGTAATCTCTGGAATATAAAAAGTCAACGCATTAATGGGAAGGCAGCCGGAAATAATAGATTACCGTAACAGTCCAGCCATGCAGTTCGGATCTGCTGCTTTGCAGCTTTTTCCTGCTGAGGGCTGACAGGAGTATGGAGGGAGAAAGAACATGGACAGAAATCTGCAGATCCTGGATATCTATGCCAGAGAGATCCTGGATTCAAGGGGAAATCCGACGATAGAGACCGAGGTGCTGGCAGGGGAGGAGATCGTGGGCAGGGCAGCAGTCCCGTCCGGCGCGTCCACAGGAAAATACGAGGCGGTGGAACTGCGGGACGGCGGAGCGCGTTACAGAGGAAAAGGCGTGGAGCGGGCAGTGGAAAATGTGAACAGCAGGATCGCACCGGCAGTGATCGGCATGAACGTGTTTGACCAGGAAGAGATCGACCGGGCAATGATCCGGGCGGACGGGACCCCGGATAAGAGTGCCCTGGGAGCAAACGCGATTCTGGGCGTGTCCATGGCGGCAGCACATGCAGCCGCGTCTGCTCTTAAAGTCCCGCTTTACCGCTATCTTGGCGGCGTCAGGGGAAAACAGATGCCGGTCCCAATGATGAATATCTTAAACGGCGGAGTACACGCGGACAATTCTCTTGATATCCAGGAGTTTATGATCATACCGGCAGGAGAACTTACTTTCCGTGACCGTCTGAGAGTCTGCGCCGAGGTCTATCATGCCCTGAAAGCCCTGCTGAGAGCCCGGGGACTGAACACGGCGGTAGGGGATGAAGGAGGGTTCGCTCCGGATCTTTCAGACACAAGAGCGGCGCTCCGAATCATCCGGGATGCAGCAGAGAAAGCGGGATACAGGATGGGAAGAGACATAAAGATCGCGCTGGATGCGGCGGCGTCAGAGCTTTTTGATCCGGCAGCAGGAAGATACAGGTTTCCGGGAGAGAGCCGGATGCAGGGGAGGACGGTGGAACGCTCGGCGGAGGAGATGATAGATTACTTTGAGGATCTGGCGTCGGAATTCCCCATTGTTTCTATAGAAGATCCTCTGGATGAAGAGGACTGGGAAGGCTGGAAGCAGATCACCGCGCGACTGGGGAAACAGATCCAGCTGGTGGGGGATGACCTGTTTGTGACAAATACGGAACGGCTGAAGCGGGGGATCGAACTGGGTGCAGGAAACGCCATCCTGATCAAGGTGAACCAGGCAGGCACGCTCACGGAAGCCTTCGAAGCGATACGGACGGCACAGGAGGCGGGATATCGCACGATCATCTCCCACCGGTCCGGCGAGACAGAGGACACAACGATCGCGGATATCGCAGTGGCGTTCAATGCGGGGCAGATCAAGACCGGAGCGCCCTGCCGCTCGGAGCGGGTGGCGAAATACAACCGGCTGCTCAGGATTGAAGAGAAGCTGGGGGAAGAGATATCCCTGGAGTGAAACAGAGAATACAGAGCAGAGGGGACATGTGGAAATGCGCCGGCAGCAAAACCATTTCCGGACAGGGCTGTCCCCTTTGACAAAGTATTGTTGACAAAAGAAGCTGCTTCTTGTACTATTGTATTAAATTGATAATACAAAAATAAGATATTTTTTGATGTGCAGGAGGGAAAAATGGGAAGAGGATATGAAGATACAGGACACGGGGCAGAAGTAAAATATGAAAAGCTTTCAAAGCGCGCGCTCCACTGCATGTATCTGGCGGGCATCATCGGCGGGATCATTGTTCTTGCCGTTATCGGAGCGGTCAATGTTTTATGGCTGTTTCCGGAAGATGTAACGGTGGGGAAATGGATCTCCCTGGCGCTTGTGGTACTGACACTGCTGGACGTTCTGGCAAGCCCGTATTTCCGGTATCACCGTTACCGGTACAGCATCAATGAGGAGTGCATAGACATCATTGAGGGATATCTCTTTGTGAAACGGAGCATCGTTCCCATAGAACGGATCCATAAACTGCAGACTGCCAAGGGTCCTTTTGACCAGATCTTTAAAGTGGCGAAAGTGATCGTGACTACCGGTGGCGGAGATGTGACCCTTTCCTTTGTCGAGGAGGAGAAAGCTGAGAAGATCGCGGAAAATCTCCGCAGGAGGATCAATGAGATCGTGAAGGAGCAGAGGGAAGAAGATGGAAGATAACAGAAGATTTCGAAATCATATCTCGATCATCATCGAACAGATCGGAGGCGGGATCCTGGCTCTTGCGGTCCTGGCAGTGTCGATCCTGCTTCAGAGTGCAGAGGAACTGGCAGAAACAGATCTTAGCTTTCTTCATGGAAAGACGCTGATCGTGATCCTGGTCATGCTGGGACTTTTGGCAGTCTCCGTGGGAAACCGTATTTTTGCCTGGGCGAATACATACATATGTATAGAAGAAAATGCCATTGTCATTGAGCGTGGAAAAGTAAACAAGAAGAAAAATACGATCGGGATCCGGAACATTTCCAATATCAATATCGAGCAGAATCTTTTCGAGATGATCCTGGGCACCTGTAAGGTGAAGCTGGATACAAACAGCCGGTCCACGGCGGACAGCACAGATGTAAAGATCGTTCTGAAAAAAGCGGATGCGGCAAAGTTTAAGGCAGAGATCACAAGGAAGATGCACCGACAGACGTACGGGGCATCATCAGGGCAGATATCGGGAAAGGATCCTGCGTGGGCTCATGCGGCAGAAAACCGTGTACATACAGAGGACCGCGACCTGGCCGGAGGGAAAACAGGGACTGACGGTATGGAGGTCCTGTCATCCTGGGAAGAGGACGGGGAGTTTGATATCAGGGCTGAATTTGGCGACATCTTTTCCCACGGCATTTTCTCGGTCAATATCTTTTCCCTGCTCATTCTGATCGGAGCTTTTGCGGGAACAGCAGCGACCGTGGTACAGATACTGGAAAAGCCGGATCTGCTCGGTTCTCTTCTGGGGGCTGCGGCGGGGATCATCGTGGCAGCCGGCATCGTTCTGTCAGCACTCTGGGACACAGTGAAAGACTTTATCCGCTATTATGATTTCCGCGCGAAACGCCGGGGAGACAAGATCTATATCGGATACGGTTTTCTGAAAAAAATGGAATATACTATCCCTGTAGACAAGATCCAGGCACTCAAGATCCGGCAGTCCTTTGTGGCGAGGATCTTCCGCAGGTATATGGCAGAGATCGTGAATGTGGGCATGGGGGATGAGAAAGAAGAGCAGAATTCATTTCTCATACTTTATTCTACAGAGAAGAGGATGAAAGAACAGCTTGAACTCCTCCTTCCGGAGTTCGCCCCGACAGCGGAGCAGAAAACCGAACGCCTGCCGGGGGCGGTGTGGACGGCATGGTCTCTGCCGGGCATGATATATGTACTCGTAGTGGGGCTGTCGGCGGCATTGTGTACGGCAGTCATACCGGAACATCGGCTCTTTATCTGGCTGGGAGCAGCGGCTCTGATCCTGACGGTCTTTATTGGGATGATCCTCAAATATATCACAGACGGAAGCGGGGCAGATGAGACTTTTCTGAAACTCTGTCACGGATATTTCGGGAAAACTTATATTTCCATCCAATATGACAAGATCCAGTATCTGGAGATAAAACAGAACTTTATCGCGAAAGCATGCGGGATACAGAAAGGGGAGATCCATCTGCTGGCATCTTCTGGCGATGCATCGCACGGGATCCCGTATCATAAAGGTGATATGCATGAAAGGATCCGGCAGGGGATGCTGGAACGGTGAAGTACACATTGAAGTGCAACACTTCAGCTATGCAGCTCCTTCTCGCCGAGAGGGACCGTCATGTAATGAGAGAGGTGGGATCGTTACTATGTAAGCCGGCTTACACGGTAACGATCGCACCTCTCTTACTGCATGACTGTGAACAAACAAAAAAATTCTTATTATATTGACATATATGCTGAATTGTATTAAGATAAATACATAGCAAAACCGAAACGTTTCGGTTTTATGATAAGGAGGAGAATGATATGCCATTAGTTACATCGGAAAAAATGCTTCTGGACGCGCAGAAGGGAAATTATGCCGTGGGGGCGTTCAACGTGGAGAATATGGAGATGGTCAAGTCTGTGATCGCAGCAGCAGAAGAGCTGAAAGCTCCGGTCATGCTCCAGACCACACCGTCAACGATCAAGTACGGGACCGTGGAGACCTACGCGGCGATCGTGAGAGCGGAGGCGGAGAAGGCGTCTGTACCGGTCTGCCTGCACCTGGATCATGGGAACAGTTTTGAACTCGCTGTCAGAGCCATGAAAGCAGGGTACACTTCTGTTATGATCGACGGATCCGGGGAGGATTTTGAGAACAACATCGCGGTGACGAAGAAGGTTGTCGATGTGGCTAAGGCGATCGGGATCCCGGTGGAAGCAGAACTTGGAAAGGTCGGAGGAAAAGAGGACGATCTGGAGGCAGATGCGGACACCAACACAGATCCGGCAGAAGCGAAGGAATTTGTGGAGCGCACAGGAGTGTCCTCACTGGCAGTTGCGATCGGCACGGCGCACGGATTTTATGTGGGAACACCAGTCCTCGACAAACCCAGGGTGAGCGCGATCCGGGAAGTGGTGTCAGTCCCGCTGGTACTCCACGGGGCATCCGGCTTAAGCGAGGAGGATGTAAGAGAATGCGTTGAGCGGGGAATGTGCAAAGTGAATTTTGCAACAGAGCTGCGCGCAGCGTACACTGCGGCGGTGAAGAAGCTGCTCGAGGAGAAACCGGAGACATACGATCCGAAGAAATTCGGCACCGCGGCGATGGAAGCGGTCAAAGAGCAGGTAAAGATCCGCATGAAGATGTGCGGATGCGATGGAAAGGCAGAGTAGGAAAAAGACTTTCGGTGCGGAAGGATCTGACGCATGATAAGAAGATGCAGGGAGAAGGGAGCAGACATACATGGGAGCAACGATGAAAGATATCGCAAAGCGCACAGGGCTCGGGCTTGCGACGATCTCTTCTTATCTGAACGGGGGAAATGTCCGTGAGAAGAACCGGATCAAGATAGAGGAGGCGATCGAAGAACTCCATTTTGAGGTAAATGAGGTCGCCAGGGGATTAAAGACGAACCGGACAAAGACGATCGGGATCATCATCCCGGAGTTGAACAACATTTTCTTTGCAGAGATCATCACCGAGGCGGAGGACATCCTGAGAAACCACGGGTATGCGACCATGATCTGCGACTGCCGGTCCGATGAGAAGCGGGAGGCAGAGGCTGAAGAATTTCTCTTCCACCGCAGGGTGGACGGGCTGATCCTCATGCCTGCCGGGAACGGTGCGGACGGGCTTTCCAGATTTCTGCGCGCGGGGAAACCTGTAGTGATGATCGACCGTAAGATGGATCAGGTGGACTGCGACTGCGTGCTGGTGGATAATGAGGGCGCTGCGGCGGAGGCTGTGGAAAGGCTGTATCAGGCAGGACACCGGAAGATCGGGATGATCGCCGGTCCGAGCGACGTCTACACTGCCAAAGAGAGGCTGAAAGGCTATCGCAGTGCTTTGAAAAAAAGAGGTCTGGAACCGGAGGAAAGCCTGGTGGCGAGAGGAGATTACACGATCGCGGGAGGCGCCCGGGCGATGCACCAGCTGAAAGAACAGAATGCTGAGATGACGGCAGTGTTTATCTCAAATTATGAGATGACTGTGGGAGCGATGATGGAGATCAATGATTCCGGGATCTCTGTCCCGGAGGAACTTTCCGTCATCGGATTTGACAATACAGACTTTGCAAAGGCATCTGTTCCCAGGCTCTCTATCGTGACCCAGCCTACAGGAGAGATAGCAAAGTGCGCGGCAGAACTTCTTCTGAGGAAGCTGGAAGGCGAGACGGAAGTAAGGCCGGTGGAAGGCGGGACGGCAGAAGAGTCAGGAGAAAAGCAGGTAAAACGCAGAGAGGCCGGGAAGTCTGAGACGGTGAAACTGAAGACCGGATTTGTGGAAGGCAGATCCGTAAAACAATTGTGATGCGGCGCAGCTGAGCTGAAACTGCAAAGCTGCATCACTGTGGCACATTTAAACCGAAACGTTTCGAGGAGGACGTGATGGGAGAATATTTATTGGGAATCGATATCGGGACGAGCGCCTGTAAGATCGCTGTCTTCGACAGAGAAGGAAAGGTGATGGCGTCGGGCAGCGGCGACTATCCCGTATATTATCCGCATCCCGGATGGGCAGAGCAGGATCCGGAAGAATGGTGGGATGCGGTCTGCAGGACGATCCCGTCTGTACTGGAACAGGCGGGGATCGCTCCGGATGAGATAAAGGGGATCGGGATCGACGGGCAGAGCTGGTCAGCGATCCCTGTAGACAGAGACGGCAATGTGCTCATGCGCACCCCGATCTGGATGGATACCAGGGCGGCGGATCTCTGTGAAGAATATAACAGGAAGATCGGAGAGAAGCGGATCTTTGAACTGTGCGGAAATTCTCTCCAGCCGTCGTACACCACCGCGAAGATCATCTGGTATCAGAGGAATTTCCCGGAGATTTACGAAAAGATCTATAAGATCCTGCAGTCCAACAGCTACATCGCCTACCGGCTGACCGGAGTGATGACACAGGATCTGTCCCAGGGATACGGGCTTCACTGTTTTGACATGCGAAGAGGTATATGGGATAAGGAGATGTGCAGAGAATTTGGATTTTCCGAAGAGATCCTGCCTGAGATCTATCCCTGCCATGCCGTGATCGGGACAGTGACTCCGAAAGCAGCTGAGCAGTCCGGGCTGGCGGCAGGGACCCCGGTGGCGGCAGGAGGACTGGATGCGGCGTGCGGCACACTGGGCGCCGGAGTGATCCACAGCGGTGAGACCCAGGAACAGGGAGGCCAGGCTGGAGGCATGAGTATCTGTACAGATACTTACCGGGCTGACGAGAGGCTGATCCTCGGGTACCATGTAGTGCCCGGACACTGGCTGCTCCAGGGAGGCACTACCGGAGGCGGCGGTGTGATGCGCTGGCTGGAAAAAGAGTTCGGGGCTTACGAGCGGGAAGAGGGAAAGAGGCAGGGTAAAAGTTCTCTGGACCTTTTCAATGAGGAGGCGGCATCCGTGCAGCCGGGAAGCGACGGGCTGATCTTCCTGCCATATATGGCGGGAGAACGGACTCCGATCTGGGATCCGGATGCAAAGGGTGTGTATTACGGGCTTGATTTTGGCAAGACCAAGGGACATTTTATCCGTGCAGCAATGGAAGGGACGGCTTATGCCCTGAAACACAACCTGGATGTGGCAGAGGAAGCGGGTGCATCAGTGAATGTCCTCCGTGCCATGGGCGGAGCGGCAAACTCTCTCCTCTGGACCCAGATCAAAGCGGATATCACAGGGAAGCCGATCATCGTACCGTCGTCAGATACGGCGACCACGCTGGGAGCGGCGATCCTTGCGGGAGTGGGGACAGGGATGTACCGTGATTTTGACGAGGCGGTGCGCCTGACCGTCCGGGAGAAGCGGAGACATGAACCTGATCCGTCAGTATCAGGACGTTATGCAGAAGACTATCAGACTTACATAGAACTTTACGAACAGTTAAAAGGCATCATGAAAAAAAGAGGAGGAAGATGACATGAAAGCAGCTGTTGTATGTGCAAATGAAGATGTACAGTATCTGGATTATGAGGAACCCTCGCCGGGACCGGGAGAAGTCAAAGTAAAGGTGAAGGCTTCCGGCATCTGCGGGTCGGATATCCCCAGGGTGCTGAACCACGGCGTTCATTTTTATCCGATCGTGCTGGGGCATGAGTTCGCAGGAGACGTGGTGGAAGTGGGCGAGGGCGTCACGAGAGTAAAAGTGGGAGACCACGTGTCCGGCGCACCGCTGAAGCCCTGTATGAAATGTGACGACTGCCAGAACGGAAACTTCTCGCTCTGCAAGCATTACAGCTTTATCGGGTCCAGGGAGCAGGGGAGCAACGCGGATTATGTGGTGATCCCGGAGCAGAACGCGGTCGTATACGACCCGTCTATCCCCTATGAGCAGGCGGCAATGTTCGAGCCGGCCACAGTGGCGCTCCACGGAGTATACCAGAACGACTATCAGGGCGGACAGTATGTGGCGATCCTGGGAGGCGGGACCGTCGGCATGTTTACCATGCAGTGGACCAAGATCTACGGTTCCAAAAAGGTGGTCGTATTTGATATCAGCGACGCGCGGCTGGAACTTGCAAAACGCCTGGGAGCAGACGAGGTGATCAACACGACGAAAGAAAACTTTATGGAAGAAGCACTTGCCATCACCGGCGGAAAGGGATATGGCTATGTCTTTGAGACGGCAGGACAGGTCCCGACCATGCACATGGCTTTTGAGCTGGCGGCAAACAAGGCTCATGTATGCTTTATCGGGACACCTCATGAGGAACTGTCATTTACTCCGGCGCAGTGGGAGAATATGAACCGCAAAGAGTTCAAGCTGACCGGATCCTGGATGTCTTATAGTTCTCCTTTCCCCGGAAAGGAGTGGGAGCTGACCGCACACTATTTCGCTACCGGACAGCTGAAATTTGATTCCGGATTTATCTACAAAAAAATGCCAATGAGCCAGGCTCAGGAAGCCTTCCAGATGTTTAAGACGCCGGGGCTGGTAAAAGGAAAACTGATGCTGGTCAACGAGGATTGAGAGGATAGATATGATACTGACAGTGACATTGAACGCGGCGATCGACAAACGCTATGTTGTGGATGGGTTCCGGGTCGGCGAGGTGAACCGGGTCAGGGAGTGCGCTTACACTCCGGGCGGAAAGGGACTGAACGTCTCCAAGCCTGCAGCCATCGCCGGAGCGGAGGTGGTCGCGACAGGATTTGTAGGGGGACATGCGGGGCACTACATCGAGGACGCCCTGAAGCCTTTCGGGATCCGGAGTGAATTTTACCACATGGCGGAGGAGAGCCGGTCCTGCATCAATATCTGGGATGAGAAAAACCACGTGCAGACGGAGTTCCTGGAGCCGGGGTTCACGGTGACGGAAGAAGACTTTAGCCGGTTTGAGGAACATTTTTCCGGACTGGTCCGTGAAGCGGACGTGATCGCCATGTCCGGGAGCGTGCCGGGAGGGCTTGACGGGACCGCCTATCAGCGGCTTGTGAAGATCTGCAGAGCGGCCGGGAAAAAGGTGATCCTGGATACCAGCGGGAAACTGCTGGAGATGGGGATCGAGGCGAAGCCCACTATGATCAAGCCTAATCTGGATGAGATCCGGATGCTGACCGGAAAGAAATGTGACGATATGGATGATATGGTGGAGGCCGCAAAGGCGATCCACGAAAAAGGCGTAGAGATCGTGGCTGTATCACTCGGCGGCGAAGGATCCTTTGTCGTATGCGGGGACGGGATATACCGCGCCCGCGTTCCCAGGATCGACGCGGTGAATACAGTGGGATGCGGCGACTCCATGATCGCCGGATTTGCCCTGGGCTTAAGCGAAGGGCTTTCGGTGGAGGAAACTCTGAGAAAAGCAAGCGCGATCTCAGCTGCCGCAGCGCTCCGGGAGGAGACCGGATTCTTTGTGAGAGAGGATATGGAACGGATATTCACTCTGATAAAAATTGGAAAAATATCATAGCATACAATATATTGGATCAGGGGAAAAGCAACATTAAAAGAAAAACAGATAAAAAAGAAGGAGGAAGAAAATGGGAGGATTTATCGATCCGGCGATCGTGCCGAAAGTGAAGGTGTATACGGGAGAGGAGATCCCATGTATCGGGATGGGGACCTTTGGTTCCGACCGTTTTTCAGCGGAGGAAGTGTCCGCTGCAGTGGCGGGGGCGATCCGCTGCGGCTACAGGATGTTTGACTGTGCTGCATGCTATGGAAACGAGCATCAGATCGGAGAGGTGTTCAAAGCAGCGTTCGATGAGGGCGTTGTAGAGAGAAAAGATCTCTACATTATGACAAAGGTATGGAATGACATGCACGAGAGAGTGGAGGAGTCCTGCAGGAAGAGCATTGCAGACCTTCAGTGCGAGTATATTGACATGTTTTTCATCCACTGGCCCTTCCCCAACTATCACGCACCGGGATGTGATGTGGATTCCCGGAATCCGGATTCAAAGCCCTTCAGCGTGGAAGAGTTCATGAACACATACAGACAGTGTGAGAGCCTGGTGGAGAAAGGCCTGATCCGCCATATCGGGATCTCCAACATGACGATTCCGAAGCTGGAGGCGGTGCTGCCGCTCATGAAGATCAAACCAGTGGCATGTGAACTGGAGCTGCACCCCTGTTTCCAGCAGCAGGAGCTGTTTGATTACCTGGTGGAACATGATCTTCAGCCTATCGGCTACATGCCTCTGGGATCACCCAAGAGACCGGAGAGGGACATGATGCCGGAAGACATCGCGGATATGGAGATGCCGGAGATGAAAGAGATCGCGAAGGCACATAACTGCCATCCGGCGCTCATCGCACTGAAGTGGGCACATCAGAGAGGGCAGATCCCGATCCCATTCTCTGTCCACGAGGCAAACTATGTGAGCAACTTAAAGTCAATGACAGAGGATCCTCTGACTGACGAGGAAATGGCGACGATCGCGACTCTGGAGCGGAACAACCGCCTTGTAAAAGGACAGGTGTTCCTGTGGGAAGGTGCGAAAGACTGGCATGACCTCTGGGATGAGGACGGAAAGATCGTGACAGTGGAATGATATGATCGTGACCGTGCGGCTTTACAAATGGCGCGGGCTGAAATGTTACATATGATCGGAGGATCAAAAAGGCGGACCATGCAGATGGCTCCGCCTTTCTGCATAAGAAAAGATTCTTCGGTCATATCATCGAGGCGGGATACAGGGTTGTTTCATGAAAG
>DWXK01000067.1 GCA_019119205.1 Candidatus Mediterraneibacter intestinavium | reverse complement strand
TTTCAGCGAATCACCTTTCGCAGTGTCGATGTGGTCTGCATTTTCCCAGAGAAGAAAGAATACATGATTGATAAGAGCCTGTATATCACTTTGGTCAGCCAGACCATACAGAATCCGGCATATGATGGCAGCTACATACTGGTTAAACAGCCGGATGATCTCTTCGAGCGCCTTCTGATCCCTGCGTTTCAGGCGCCGGATCAGGTCAAGTTCCTGGTCGCTCAATGCATTTTACCTCCTTGTATGATATGACTGCCGCTTTAAAACTGGCGGTGAAATTTTGTATGTTAGAAGTATCTTTATTATAAATACATATACTGGAGGAAAAAAGATGCGAAGAGATCAGATATTTCTGAAAGTATAGTTTTTTCCATACTGCACATACTGTTGATGATAAAAAACAGGTGTGGATGATCGATGAGAACTGAGAGAACAAACGAAGGGTCCAGAAAGAAGATCGATGTGAAAAGTGCAGGAGCAGACATCTTTTACGATATCGCCGGCAGTATCCTCTATGCTGCCGGCATTTATACCTTTGCGGGAAATGCCGGATTTGCTCCGGGAGGTGTGTCCGGCCTTGCGCTGCTTTTAAACTATCTGACAGGATTCCCGGTGGGGACGATGACTCTTTTTTTCAATATACCGCTTATTGTGATCAGCTATAAGACTGTGGGAAAGCAGCTTCTGATGAAGAGCGCGAAGACAATGGTGATCTCGTCGCTGTTCCTGGATGTGGTGTTTCCGTTCACGCCGATGTATGAGGGGGACCGGATGATGGCGGTGGTCTATTCCGGTATCTGTCTGGGAGCTGGCATGGCGCTCTTCTATGTGCGCGGGTCATCTTCCGGAGGCATTGACTTTCTCACTCTGACGATCAAGAAAAAGAAGCCCCATCTGTCGATCGGGGTGATCACCCTTCTTATCGACCTGGCAGTGATCTTCCTGGGATGGCCGGTGTTCGGTGATGTGGATGCAGTGCTCTACGGTGTGGCATCGACCGGCATCTGTACGGTCGTGATCGATAAGATCATGTATGGCTTTGGGGCTGGAACCCTTGCGGTCATTGTCACAGGAAAGGGAAAACAGATCTCGGAGCGGATCAGTGAGACGGTGAGGCGGGGCACCACGTCCATCCCGGCTGCAGGCGGATATACAGGAAGGAAGAAAGATGTGCTGCTCTGCGCATGCACAAAGGCGGAGGCATATCTGATCAGGAGTGCAGTGGAAGAGGCGGATCAGGAAGCATTTCTTATGTTTACCGAGACCAGTGAAGTGTTCGGAGAAGGATTTAAGATAAAATGACAGTTATCCGGCTTGACAGCAAAAAACATATCTGCTATATTACATGTAGAACACTAAGAGCTTTGTATGAGGAGAAGTGTTCTGCCGATGGACGTTCCGGAAAGGAAAGGAAGATTGACGATACAGCAGGAAAAATTAAAGTACAGGTTTCTGACCCCGGGATGTTCCCGGGGCTTTCTTTTTCTGACGGTGATGAGCCAAAGTTACAGGAAAATGATGACAGAAATGATCTGACAAGAGGGTGATGGATATGGCAGTGAAAAGAGATTATTATGAAGTGCTCGGTCTGACAAAAGGCGCGGACGGGGCAGCGGTCAAAAAAGCGTACAGGAAACTCGCGAAGAAATATCATCCGGACATGAATCCGGATAATGAGGAAGCAGAAAAGAAATTTAAAGAGGTCACGGAGGCATACAACATCCTGAGCGATCCGGAAAAGAAGAAACTGTACGATCAGTTCGGACACGCGGCGTTCGATGAGACGGGCGCGGGAGGCGGAGCCTATGGAGATCCGTATGGAGGCACATACCGACAGGCGTACGGAGGTCCGGGCAGCGGATATCGGGAGTATCATTTTGAAGGCAGTAATATGGATGATATGTTCAACGATATTTTCGGAGATATCTTCAAACACGGGAGAACACAGGGCTTTGGCAAAGGGGGCTTCCAGAACAGCGGTTTTAGCGGCGGAGCCTACAGCGGATTCCATAGTGGATTCGGCGGAGAGGACTTCCGGGCAAAAGGCTCTGACCTGCATGCTGAAGTGACCGTAGGATTTGATGAAGCGGCATTTGGATGCGACAAGGTCATCCGGATCCAGGATCCGGGAAGCGGGGCAGTACAGTCGCTGAAGGTGCATATCCCTGCCGGGATCGACTCGGGGAAGAGTGTCCGGCTCAGAGGAAAAGGAATGCCGGGAACAAACGGGGGAGAGAACGGGGATCTGCTCCTTAAGGTCCGGGTCTCCGGGAAATCCGGATATGAGCGGAAGGGAATGGATGTGTATACGACGGTGAACATTCCGTTCACCACGGCGGTATTCGGCGGAGAGGCTGTGGTGAGCACGCTGTATGGAAATGTCCTGTGCAAGATAAAAGAAGGGACACAGTCCGGGTCGAAGATCCGTCTGAGGGGAAAAGGGATCGTCTCCATGAAAGATCCGTCTGTACACGGTGACCAGTATGTGACGGTGCAGATCGAGGTGCCCAGATATCTTGATCCGGCTGCAAAGCAGAAACTGAAAGAATTCGAGGCGGCGTGCGCAGGAAAGGCGAGAACGGCGTGACGAAGTTAGGGAAGAACAGGAACGGCCTCTTTTATAATTGCTATCGCACAGGGAATTTGATATGATAAGAGAAGGTCAGAAAAGATGACCTGGAAATAAAGATTTTCTATCATAACAATATGAAGAGAGGACGGAAAAGCACATGAAGATTGGGATAGGAAATGATCATTCCGCTTTGGAACTGAAAGCGGAGATCGTTGGATTTCTGAAAGAAAGAGGACATGAAGTTGTAGATTACGGCACGAATTCACCGGAGAGCTGTGATTATCCTGTATATGGAGAAAAAGTTGCCCGTGCTGTTGCGGCAGGAGAAGTAGATCAGGGGATCCTGATCTGCGGCACCGGTCTTGGGATATCCCTTGCAGCGAACAAGGTAAAGGGAATCCGGGCAGCCGTCTGCAGTGAGCCGTTCACGGCAAAGATGGCGAGAGCGCACAACAACTGCAATATCCTTGCGTTTGGAGCGCGAGTAGTCGGCGCGGAACTTGCGAAGATGATCGTTGATACCTGGCTGAACACGGAGTTTGAAGGGGGACGTCATCAGCGCAGAGTCGACATGATCATGGAGATTGAAGAGAAATAATGCAGTCATATTATCTTTCACAGTGGATCATTTTTTTCTTTCTATACAGTTTTGTGGGATGGATCTGGGAGAGCTGCTATGTATCTGCAAAGAAACGGCGCTGGGTGAACCGGGGGTTCATGCACGGTCCCATGCTGCCGCTCTACGGTTCGGGGGCGGTGGTCATCCTGATCGCCACCATACCGGTACGGGGAAATATCGTGTTTGTATTCCTGCTTGGGATGGTCGCGGCGACGGTGCTCGAATACTTTACTGGGGCTGCGATGGAACGGCTGTTCCACGTCAGATACTGGGATTACAGCAATGTGAGGTTTAACCTGAACGGATATATCTGTCCGGCGGCGTCTCTGTGTTGGGGATGTTTTTCCGTACTGATGACGGAGGTGGTCCATCCCCCGGTGGAACGGCTGGTGCTGGATATCCCGCTGAACATCATGGAGTATGCCGCTCTGATCTTAAGTATTGCGGCTGCGGTTGATTTTACCCAGTCCTTCAACGAGGCGATGGATATGAAGCATGTCCTGGGCCGGCTGGAAGAAAGCAAACGGCAGATCCGGCAGATGCAGGAACGGCTGAAGGTGTCTGCGGAGGAAGTCGCGGAGGATTACAGAAAGCGTTCGGAAGAGGTGCGCCGGACAGTATCCGGACAGCGGTCGATGCTGCTCGCAGGGATACAGGAGCGGCGTGAGATACAGAAACAGCTGCTGGAGGAACTGGCTGCCCGGGCTGATTTCCTTTTAAAGGAGGAACTTCCGTCAAAAGTGGATGAACTGATCGGGGAAGAACGGAGGAAAGAACTCTCTGAGATCCGCGACAGTATTTACCGGGAATTCCAGAAGATGGGAGAGCGGACAGACAGACATTACCTGCATGCGGTAAGCCTTTTGAGGAGAAATCCGACGGCAGTTTCGGATCGGTTCAAGGAGGCGGTAGAAGAACTCAGGAGAATGTCCGAAGAAGGAAAACAGATCCCGGAACGTAAAACGGATGATGAAAACAGAGATGATAGTGAGGATGACAACAGATGACAAAGAAACAACGTGCGCTTGAAGTGATCGAGAGACTGAAACGGGAGTATCCGGACGCGGGATGCACTCTGGACTATGACCAGGCGTGGAAACTCCTGGTCAGTGTCAGGCTGGCGGCGCAGTGTACAGACGCCCGAGTCAATGTGGTCGTGGAAGGGCTGTATGAGAAATATCCGGACGTTAATGCACTGGCGGATGCGGATGTGAATGACATCGAAGAGATCGTGCGCCCATGCGGACTCGGGAAGAGTAAGGCGAGAGACATCAGCGCCTGCATGAAGATGATCCGGGACGAGTATGACGGAAAGGTGCCGGATGATTTTGACGCCCTGCTGAAACTGCCGGGGGTTGGGAGGAAGAGCGCCAATCTGATCATGGGCGATGTGTTCGGAAAACCGGCTATCGTGACTGACACCCACTGCATCCGACTAGTCAACCGGATCGGGCTGGTAGACGGGATCAAAGAGCCGAAGAAGGTGGAGATGGCGCTCTGGAAGATCATCCCTCCGGAGGAAGGGAGCGATTTCTGCCACAGGCTGGTATACCACGGAAGGGATGTCTGCACAGCGAGGACAAAGCCTTACTGCGATAAATGCTGCCTTGCAGATATCTGTAAAAAGGCCGGGGTATAAAGATAGCACGAATATGTAACGACAATAAAGAAAAAGATGATAAAAATTTCTGAAAATATTGACTATCCCTCTGAAAAGTTCTAAAATCTAGGTAAGTATAGCAGAAAGGAGAGGATACTATGACAGAAGTTTATATCGCAACGATCTTATTGGCGGTTACATTTCTTCTCATCTGCTGGGTTGTTACAGAATTTCAGATTTATGAGGACAGCCACAGTCTGGAGGATGAGCTGAACAGACCAGGGATGTCATCGAGATTTGCAGCCTGGCGGAACAGGCTCTTCGAGGTGATGGACAAGGCGAGATATTTTCGTCAGGAGAGTCTGAAGGAGGCAAACAGGACCACATTCCTGTTTGGCACCAAGCGCAGAGATAAAAAAGAAGAAAGCCGTCTTGCAGGCAGGACGAGATGATATAAGTTATCGGAAAATGTATGACAGTATCGGGAACTGCCGCAGCAACAGGGATTTTCGCAGAAGAGCCCTCGCTGCTGCGGCAGTTTCTTTGCCCTGAAAAAGGGAATTGAACAGAACAGAAAATGGAGGAAAACAAAATGAATAGTGTGAAGCTGCGTGAAAACTTTTACTGGACCGGGATCATCGACGACAAACTCAGAGTGTTCGATATCATCATGTACACGGAATTCGGGACAACCTATAATTCCTATGTGATGAAGACCGGAGACAAGGTTGTACTGTTCGAGACGGCAAAGGCAAAATTTTTCGATGAATATCTGGAAAAGTTAAAAGAAGTCATTGATGTGACAAAGATCGATTATCTGGTGGTCAGCCATACAGAGCCGGACCACGCAGGAAGCGTGGAGCGCCTTCTGGACTACAGTCCCCAGATGAAGATCCTCGCGACAGGATGTGCTATCGGCTTCCTCAAAGAGATCGTAAACCGGGATTTTGTGAGCATTGCCGTGCGTGACGGGCAGAAGATGACGATCGGGGAGAGGACGCTTCATTTCCTGTTCGTCCCGAACCTGCACTGGCCGGATACCATGTACACTTTTATTGAGGAGGAACAGATCCTTGTGACCTGCGATTCTTTCGGCTCTCACTACTGTCTGCCGGAAGTGGTCTCCACGGAGATCAAAAATGAGGAGGATTACCAGAAAGCCCTGAAGTATTATTATGACTGTATCATCGGCCCCTTTAAGCCGTTCATGCTCAAAGCGCTGGACCGCGTGGAAGATATGGATATCAGCATGATCTGCACAGGACACGGTCCGGTCTTAGTGGGCGACAGGATCAAAGCGGTCATGAAGCAGTACAGAGAGTGGTCCACCCTTGTAAACCCGAATCAGAGAAGGACAGTGATCATGCCTTATGTGAGCGCTTACGGATACACCGGGATGCTTGCCGAGAAGATCGCGGAAGGCGTGCGTGACAGCGGAGAGATCGACGTGCGTATTTACGATATGGTGGAAGCGGATGCGGCGAAGGTGAATGAAGAACTGCTGTTTGCGGACGGCATCCTTCTGGGTACCCCGACGATCGTGGGAGAGGCCCTGAAACCGATCTGGGACCTGACACTTGGTATGTTCCCGGCAACCCATGGCGGGAAATACGCAGGGGCATTCGGGAGTTACGGCTGGAGCGGCGAGGGAGTTCCGAATATCACACAGAGATTAAAGCAGCTCAAGATGAAAGTGTCGGAGGGATTCCGCGTCCGGTTCAAACCTTCCGAGGCAGATCTGGTGAGTGCGTATGAGTACGGTTATCAGTTCGGGTGCAGAGTCCTTGACAAAGAGCCTGTGAAACCGAAGAAGAAAGGCGCAAGGAGCCTGGTGAAATGTCTCGTGTGCGGCGAGATCTTTGACTCCTCTCTGGAGATCTGTCCGGTCTGCGGCGTGGGAAAAGAAAATTTTGTCCCGGTGGATGCAGAAGAGAGCGGTTTTGTAAACAACACAGAAGAGTACTACGTGATCCTCGGAAACGGCGCTGCGGGATTCAATGCGGCAAAGGCGATCAGGGAAAGAGACAAGACCGGGGCGGTCATCATGATCTCCAACGAGCCCTATCCGGCATATAACCGTCCGATGCTGACGAAATCGATCGTTGCCGGATTGAGCGCGGATCAGATCGCGATCGAGGGACCGGATTGGTACGAGCAGAACAAGGTATATCAGATGCTCGGAAAGAATATATCAGAGATCGATATGAAGGCGAAAGAAGTGATCCTGGATGACGGATCAAAGGTACACTTTACAAAGCTGGTCTACGCCCTGGGGAGCGAGTGCTTCATACCGCCTATGGAGGGAAGCAACCTTCCGGAGGTCGTGGCGATCCGCAGGCTTTCCGATGTGGAGAAAGTGGAGAAGCTGATGTCAGGCGCAAAGAACGCCGTGGTGATCGGCGGCGGAGTGCTGGGGCTTGAGGCTGCCTGGGAGCTGAAAAAAGGCGGACTGGATGTGAAAGTCCTGGAGGTGGCTCCGGTCCTCATGGGACGGCAGCTTGATGCAGGATCGGCAGAACTTTTGAAAAACATTGCGATGCGAAACGGAGTGGAGATCCGCACCGGTGTGAGTGTGGAGGCGATCGAGGGCACGGAGCATGTGACCGGAGTGAGGATCGCAGGGGGCGAGACGTTCCCGGCAGATCTGGTCATCGTCTCTGCGGGAGTCCGGGCGAACGCGGCGCTCGCGGGAACCATCGGGGCAGAGACAGAGCGCGGTGTTGTGGTCAATTCACGTATGGAGACCAGCGTGCCGGGTGTATATGCCTGCGGTGACTGTGCCCAGTATCAGGGCGTGAACTATGCGATCTGGCCGGAAGCGGTGGAACAGGGAAAGACTGCCGGGGCGAATGCCGCCGGAGAAGAGCTGGAATACCAGCCTGTGGCCGCTGCCCTTACCTTCCATGGGATGAATACCGCGCTTTTTGCAGCGGGAGACAATGGGAAGAATCCGAACCTTCTCTATAAGACGGTGGAATTCCAGGATATGGGGAAAGGGCAGTATTACAAATATTATTTCCTCAACAACAGGCTGTGCGGCGTGATCCTTATCGGGGATCTGTCACAGATGGCGAAGCTGACGCAGGACCTTGAGAAACATGCTTCTTATAAAGAAGTGATGGGATAACAGGTCAACGGTCCAGTATGTTTCCGTCGATGGAGATCGTTACTACCTGCCAGGGGAGGAACTTGCCGCTGTCCTGAAGAGCTTTCTTCACAGCGTGTTCAAGCCCTCCGCAGCAGGGAACCTCCATGCGGATGATGGTCACACTTTTGATCTCGTTTCGGCGCAGGATCTCAGTGAGTTTTTCGGAGTAGTCGATGGCATCCAGCTTCGGACAGCCGATCAGTGTGACCTTGTCTTTCATGAAATCCTCATGAAAACGCGCGTAAGCGTAAGCGGTACAGTCAGCTGCCACGAGAAGGGAAGCGTCTTCAAAATAGGGGGCGCTGACCGGGGCCAGCTTGATCTGTACCGGCCACTGGCCAAGCCGGGTGCGCGCCGGAGAAGAGGGAGTCCTGGAGGCCATGTGCTTTTTTACCGCCTCGGCATCATATGCAGCCGCTTCTCTTTCTACAAAGGAGATCGCGCCTGCAGGGCAGGCAGGGAGACAGTCGCCCAGACCGTCGCAGTAGTCGTCGCGCAGCAGTCTGGCTTTACCGTTTACCATGCCGATAGCGCCCTCGTGACAGGCAGTTGCGCAGAGACCGCAGCCATTACATTTTTCTTCGTCGATGTGTATGATCTTTCTTATCATGATAGTCTGAATCCTTTCTTTTGCTGATCGCTTTTTGTGCGTTACAGGGAGTATTCTACAAGATTTAGAAAGAGAATTATGTTGTTAATACAACGAAAAATAGAAAAATGATCGAGAAAGCTGTTTTTGGAGGATACAGGACAGAGAAAGAGCCAGCCGGAACCGGGGAGTACCCGGATCCAGGCTGGCTCTGAGTTTGTTCCACATTTTATAAAGTGGAGATCATAATTCGATAAAGCTGTTTCCGCCTGCGCAGGAATAGTAGGCTTTGTGGTCCTCCGGCTTTACGTAGATCTTGAGAGCGCTGCTGTCCATACCGTCTGCAGCGCATTTGTCCAGGATACGCTGACCGATCTCTTCGATCACAAATTCGCAGTTCTGGTACTGGAGGAACATTTCGTATGCAGGAGCCTTCGGCTCTGCCGCAGGGGTGGGGGCTGCAGATGCTGGAGCCGCTGCAGCTGATTCGGAGACCGGAGACTGGAGAGCCGGTTCCTGAACCTGATTTATTTTTTTGAGTCTTTTTTTCGCTGTTCTTCTGCTCATAATGATAACTCCTTTTCTTGATAGTGCAGGGCAGAACTCTTTTCTGGAGAAAATGCCCTTTGGACATTATATAACGAAGAGAGGCGGAAGTCAAAGTTAAGGAGAGGAGAAACGGGAGGCATGGCTGGTCTGAAAAGCAGCCGGAAAAATATTTTAAAAAAATTCAAAAAATACTTGCATCTGCTTTGAAACTGTGATATTATACTACTCGTGTCAGAGATGATGCGGGTGTAGTTCAATGGTAGAACACCAGCCTTCCAAGCTGGATACGTGAGTTCGATTCTCATCACCCGCTCTATTTTTTTGCCGTCATTCCGGAGGGGTGGCGGCAAAAACTGTTTTCAGGCTCTCTTTTGGCGGATTGTACTGGCTTTGGTCATTATTCGACATATCTCTTCTTTTTTAGATTGTATCTATCTATATCCCTGTGCTATACTGTAAGATAATCACTAACAGTTCAGCCTTCACTGCATGGCCGGACCGTTATGAAAATCAGTGAAAAGAGAGATGATAAAATGAGATTTAATCTTGCGGATAACGCAGTAACCCGTGCACTTTCAAAGATCTGCGACATGGTATGCCTGAATATCCTCTGGCTGGTATGCTGCATCCCGATCGTGACGATCGGAGCGTCCACCACTGCGCTGTATTCTGTTATGCTGAAAATGGTGAAGAATGAGGAGGGTTATATTTTCCGGGGCTTTTTCAAGGCGTTTAAAGAGAACTTTAAACAGAGCACACTCATGTGGCTTTTGTTTGCCGTACTTTGGATCGTGTGGTGGCTGGACTTTAATTTCGCCGGCTCGCTTCCGGGACAGTTCAGTCTTGTGATACGCGCGTTCTTCCTGCTGCTGGGCTTCCTTCTCCTGTCGGTGATGACATATGCATTCCCGCTGACGGCGAGATACGTCAACCCGATCGGGGCGACACTGAAGAATGCGCTGATCCTGACTGTCGCAAAACTGCCGTATACATTTCTGATGGTCCTGGTCCTTGTGGCAGCTGTGCTGGGGTCCCTGTGGAACACGGTGACGCTGATGTTTGCTATCCCGCTGTGGTTCCTGATCGGAGGATCGCTCATCGCATGGATCGATTCCTGGCTGCTGAGAAGAGTGTTCACGGTATTTGAAGGAAAAGAACAGAATGAATAATTAAGGAAGAGGTTAGAGGATGAACTTTTTAGAAGAGAGGATCGTAAAAGACGGAGTTGTAAAAGAAGGGAATGTACTCAAGGTGGACAGTTTTCTGAACCACCAGATGGATATCAAACTGCTGGATCAGATGGGGGCGGAGTTTAAACGCAGGTTTGCGGACAAGCCGATCAACAAGATCCTGACCATCGAGGCTTCCGGGATCGGGATCGCCTGTGTGGCTGCACAGCATTTTGATGTGCCTGTAGTATTTGCGAAGAAATCCCAGAGCATCAATCTGGACGGAGAGATGTATGTGGCGGAAGTAGAGTCTTTTACTCATAAATGTATCAATCATGTGATCGTGGCTCAGAAGTTTTTGGGGCCGGAGGACCATGTCCTGATCATCGATGATTTTCTGGCAAACGGCTGCGCGCTGCAGGGACTGATCCAGATCGTCCAGTCGGCGGGCGCCACTGTGGAGGGGATCGGCATTGCGATAGAGAAAGGTTTCCAGTCCGGCGGGCGCATCATAAGGAATCTCGGGTATCAGCTGGAGTCCCTTGCCATTGTGGACGGTATGGATGCGGAGACAGGACATATCGATTTCCGTGCCCAGGAGTGATGCAGAGCGGCGGACGGGTCATTCCCTGAAAAACGGTTCAACAAATCTTTAGAATTTCTTAGGAATCTTATAACAGCCTCCTTTAGATTTACAGGGTATCCTGTAAACAGTTAAAGGAGGCTGTATCAATGAATATCCAGATTTTATCATACAAATGCAGCAGGTACCGTGTACTTGTGAAAAAGTACACGGTACCCGTTAAAAAATAAACGAGCATAGAAGGAGAGAGACGGGGAAATGGAGACGAACAACATATTGATCGTGGAAGATGATAAAGAGATCCGGGAGGGCGTCCAGATCTATCTGCAGAGCCAGGGATATAAAGTGTTCCAGGCTGCGGATGGGATCGAAGGATTGGAGATCATGGAGAAGGAGGAGATCCATCTGGCTATCGTGGACATCATGATGCCGCGGATGGACGGGATACGGATGACCATGAAGCTGCGGGAGAAATATGACTTTCCGGTGATCATGCTGTCGGCAAAGTCGGAGGAGGTTGACAAGATCACGGGGTTAAATATCGGCGCCGACGACTACGTGACAAAGCCTTTTACACCGATGGAACTGATGGCGAGAGTCAATTCCCAGCTGAGAAGATACCGGAAGTTCCTGGAGAAGCTGACGCCAAAGGAGAATGTACATGTGATCGGCGGGCTGGAGATCAATGAGGACACGGTGGAAGTGACTGTGGACGGAGTCCCGGTGAAACTGACACCGATCGAATACAAGATCATCCTTCTCCTTGCAAAGAACCCGGGGAGGGTGTTCTCATCTGAGGAGATCTACGAGCGGGTATGGCAGGAGAAAGCGATCAACACGGACACGATCATGGTCCATGTGAGGAACATAAGAGAGAAGATAGAACTGGATCCGAAAAATCCAAAATATTTAAAGGTGGTGTGGGGTGTTGGATACAAGATCGAAAAACAGCCGTAAACTCGGCGTGATCATTACAGTTTTATTTTTGGGGCTCTGCTCAATTCTGATGATGAACAATTACGGGACTATCCGTAAGGTCCTTGAGGAAGAGACAGACCAGAGCAGCCGGCAGATGGAAACACTCCTTACCATCGGGGATGACCTGGTGGAAGGAAGTTACATCCTGTATAATGAATATTCCGGAGAGACAGAGCTTTCCGATATCCTTTATGAGTATGGGCAGCGAGATTTTGACCTGACCAGAAGATTCATGGAGTACGGTGTGTTTGACAGCGAAGGAAAGTCCCTTCTGGAGGAGACGACAGAACTGGAGTCGACCCGGCTTCAGAGGTCAGAACAGTACTATGCTTTCCGGGCGGAATATGAATTCTCGGAAGAAGGAGAACTGGTAGGCATCCAGGTGGAGGGAAAAAGCCTGACTGCCCAGAAGGCATATGACCTGGAATCAACCTATCTGCAGGAAGCAGAAAATGTGCTGTATGGAGGCGGACTCACTTCAATCTCGGAACCGAGCGGAGTAAAGGTCATCTATGGCATGTCATCAGACAGTCTGGCTTCCTATGCGGAGACGGTATATCCCGAGACGACAGATATATATACGCTGTACACGTCGGCGGCATTCCGTGATTTCTTTGAGATCATGATCCTTGTGGTGATCGCGGCGGCGCTCCTGCTCCCCTGTGTGAAGAGGCTGGACATCAGTGAGATGAAGGCGTTCCGTGTTCCTTTTGAGATCCCGGTGATCGTCCTGTTTCTTCTGATGGCGTGCGACATTTTCTGGATGGCAGGGCGAGTGGTATACAGCACGCTGGAAGGCTCGCTCAGCGCCCAGGGATTCATACAGGTGATCTTCAACTTTGCGATGTGGATGTGCATCTTCGGCGTTATATTCTGGGCGTTCACTTCCCTGAGGGCGATCGTCCGGATGAAAGGCGCATACTGGCGTGAGCGCATGCTGATTCCGAAAGTGATCCGCCAGATCCGGTACGGGGATGGCAATGCAAAGAAAGTGCGCGACGGTATCGGAAACCTGTTCAGAAAAGTAAAAAGATTCTTTACGGATCAGTATGACGCGCTCCTGCATCTGGATTTCAAGGATAAGACGAACCGTACGATCCTGAGGATCGTGGTGATCAACTTTGTCATCCTTGCCATCGTGTGCCTGTTCTGGTTCTACGGGATGTTCGCTCTGATCATTTATTCGGTCCTGCTGTTTCTGTTCCTGCGCAGGTTCACCCGGGATCTGCAGGAAAAATACAGTCTGCTCCTGAAGTCCACCAACGAACTGGCGGAAGGACACCTGGACACTCCTATCGAGGGAGATATGGGACTTTTCAATCCGATCCGGGAGGAACTGAAGAAGATCCAGAAGGGATTTAAGAAGGCGGTGGAGGAGGAAGTCAAGAACGAGCGCATGAAGACCGAGCTCGTGACCAATGTCTCCCATGACCTGAGGACTCCCCTGACGGCGATCATTACTTACACGGACCTTTTGAAAAATGAGAAGGATGAAGAAAAGCGCAGTGAGTATATTGAAGTGCTGGAGAAAAAGTCTCTGAGGCTGAAGGTGCTGATCGAGGACCTGTTCGAGATCAGCAAGGCTGCGAGCAAGAGTGTGAAGATGAATTATATGAAAGTGGACATCGTGGATCTGTTAAAACAGGTCGGGCTTGAGAACGACAGAAGGATAAAAGAGGCGAACCTGGAATTCCGCTGGAAGCTGCCGGACCACAAGATCGTGATGTATCTGGACAGCCAGAAGACTTACAGGATCTTCGAGAACCTGATCGTCAATATCACGAAGTATGCCATGGGGCATACGCGGGCATACATTGAGATGACGGAAGAAGAAAAGTGCGTGCACATTTCCATGAAAAATGTTTCTTCAGCAGAACTGGATTTTAACGTGGATGAGATCACGGACCGGTTTGTGAGAGGTGATGCCTCCAGGAATACGGAAGGGTCCGGCCTGGGACTGGCGATCGCGAAGAGTTTTGCAGAACTCCAGCACGGTACGCTGAAGATCACGACGGAAGCAGATCTTTTCAAGGCGGATATCATTCTCCCGAAGCTTGAGATGCCGGATGAAGCCGCGCAGGAGCCGGAGGTTCAGAACGTCCCGCCGCAGCCGGAAGAGAGCGGAAGCGCTGCGGTTCACAGCTGACCGCTGCCCGAATGCGCACCTGCCGCGCTGACGCGTTCAGGAAGGATAAGATTTTACCTGAATATGATGAAATCAGTCCCTGCATATGATACTATGGTCATATGCAGGGGCTTTTCTGTCCGGGGACAGCTGTCTGCGGCTGCCTGGGTGAAATGTGGAACGGACAGGGAGCGGTCTTGACAGGCGGGATATCCCGTGCAAAAAAATCTCCTCAACAGGAAAAGAGACGGGGAGAAGAGAAGGAGGACGAGAAAATGAGATATGAGATCAAAGGAGACACTCTGCCGGTAGTGATCTGTTATCTTGACGGAGGAGAGCAGATGATCACAGAGAGAGGATCCATGAGCTGGATGTCGCCGAACATGAAGATGGAGACGACTTCCAACGGCGGGATTGGGAAAGCGCTGGGCAGGATGTTTGCGGGAGAAGCGATCTTCCAGAACAGATATACCGCAGAGGGCGGAAACGGGCTGATCGCTTTTGCATCCAGTTTTCCGGGACAGATCATAGCGCGCCAGATAAGCCCGGGAAATGAGATCATCGTGCAGAAATCTGGCTTTCTGGCAGCTGAATCCGGAGTAGAACTTTCTGTGTTTTTCCAGAAGAAGCTGGGCGCAGGATTCTTCGGAGGCGAAGGATTTATCATGCAGAGGCTGTCCGGTCAGGGCATGGCGTTTCTGGAATTTGACGGTCATGTGGTAGAGTATGAACTGCAGCCGGGGCAGCAGATAGTGGTGGATACGGGATATCTTGCAGCTATGGACGCGTCATGCAGCCTGGAGATCAAGAGTGTGCCGGGACTGAAAAATATGGTCTTCGGCGGCGAAGGGCTGTTCAATACCGTCGTGACAGGTCCGGGACGTGTGTGGCTCCAGACTATGCCGGTATCAAATGTTGCGGAACTGATCCTTAAATTCATGCCGCCGAAATCGTGACAGTGAAGCGGGGACATCATGGAAGACTCATATGTATTGCAGATAAAAGAACGGCAGTTTTCAGACCTGTATCTGTGTTTCTGCGGATATGCGGACTGCAGCGCAGGGCACAGTTTCGGACCGGCTGTGCGCCCGAACTACATCATCCACTACATCACAGAGGGAAGAGGGAGTTACACGGTTGACGGTGTCAGGTATGAGCTGGAGGCGGGGCAGGGTTTTTTGATCCAGCCCGGGGTCCAGACCTTTTACCAGGCGGATGAGAGCGCCCCTTGGAGCTACCTGTGGGTCGGATTCGACGGAGCGCGGGCAGAGGAATATCTGAAGGGGATGGGGCTGGGCGAGAACCGCCTCATCTACCGCAGCAGCCACGGAGAGCGGCTGAGGCGGACTGTGATGGATATGCTGCGGCACAACACGTATACAGCGTCGGATCAGTTCCTTCTGGAAGGGCTTTTGTACGCCTTCTTCGGGGTGCTGGCAGAGGATATGGACATCGTCTCCTCCTCGGAGGCGAATGCGGGGAGCCTCTATGTAAGAAAAGCGGTGGAGTTTATCCAGAACAACTACTGCAACCCGATCCATATCACGGATGTGGCGGATTATGTATGCATCAATCGAAGCTATCTGTACACACTGTTTCAGAAAGAACTGGGTATGCCGCCCCAGGAATACCTGACAAACTACCGGCTGACCCAGGCGGCGGAGCTGCTCGCCATAACAGACATTTCGATCGAGAGTGTGGCGCTCTCCTGCGGGTACAGCGATCCCCTTGTCTTTTCGAAGGCATTTAAGGCGAAGAACGGGATCACGCCGTCACAGTACCGGAGAAAAGAGAAAGAAGAGCAGAAGGAGAATCTGAAGAAGACAGAGACCAGGCTGAACGCGCAGGAGATGCTTGGACGCATGAAAGGGCTGTAGGGAAAACTGCAGTCCTTTTTTAACATTTTGACTGTTCTCTCCAACATGAAAACCTGTTTTTTTGTTTCGCATTTTTTATAATAGCTATACAGAAAAAGAAGGAGGATCAGTCATGAGTATCGTATTCAATGAAAAAAGTCAGACATTTCATCTGTTTAATTCTAAAATAAGCTATATCATGGGAGTGCTCCCCAACGGACATATGGGGCAGCTCTATTTCGGAAAGAGGATCCATCAGAAAGAGGATTATACGTATCTGCTGGAGATGGTGCCCCGTTCCATGGGCTCCTATGTGTTTGAGGGGAAGAGAACATTATCACTTGAGCATGTGAAACAGGAGTATGGGGTATACGGATCGTCGGACTACCGATTCCCGGCGGTTGAGATCCTTCAGGAAAACGGGAGCAGGATCTCGGATTTCTGCTATAAGAGCCATACTGTGACAGACGGCAAGCCGAAACTTCCGGGACTGCCGGCAACGTATACAGAAAAGGATGAGGAGGCCCAGACGCTGATCCTCACCCTGGAGGATAAGGTGACAGGGATCGAGCTGCAGCTTCTCTACACTCTGTTCGCCGGAGACGGCGTGATCGCAAGGAGTGCCAGATTTATAAACAGAGGCGGCAGTGCAGTGCATCTTTTGAAGGCGATGAGCCTGTGCATGGACCTGCCGGACTGTGAGTACGACTGGGTCCAGTTCTCCGGCGCCTGGGCGAGAGAAAGGCATATGAAGGTGCGGAGACTGGAGAAGGGGATCCAGTCTGTCGGGAGTACGAGAGGACATTCGTCCCATGAACATAACCCGTTTGTTATATTGAAACGCCCGGGAACGGACGAGTTTCAGGGAGAGGCGATCGGCTTTGGCCTGGTCTACAGCGGCAACTTCCTTGCACAGGCAGAGGTGGATACCCATGATACGACAAGGGTGATCCTTGGGATCCATCCGGAGAGCTTTGACTGGAAGCTGGAGCCGGGCGAAGAGTTCCAGACGCCGGAGGCGGTCATGGTCTACACGGACCGGGGCATGAATGATATGAGCCAGGTCTTCCACCGGCTTTATCAGAAACGGCTTGCGCGGGGATACTGGAGAGACCGGGTGAGACCGATCCTGATCAACAACTGGGAAGCCACATACATGGATTTCAACGAAGAAAAACTGCTGCGGATCGCAGAGACGGCGAAGGAGTGCGGGATCGAGCTGTTCGTGCTGGACGACGGCTGGTTCGGAGCGCGCCGGGACGATACTGCCGGACTGGGCGACTGGAAGGCAAACACCGAGCTGCTCCCGGACGGGATCACAGGGATCGCACAGAAGATCGAGGATATGGGGATGAAGTTCGGGCTCTGGTTTGAGCCGGAGATGGTGAACAAAAATTCGGACCTGTACAGGGAGCATCCCGACTGGATCCTCGCTGCGCCGGGAAGGAGCCATTCTCAGGGAAGATACCAGCATGTGCTGGATTTCTCACGGAAAGAGGTCGTGGACTATATCTATGAGAGCATGGCGGAGATCCTCGGAAACGCGAAAGTATCCTATGTGAAATGGGATATGAACCGGAGCATCACCGAGTGTTATTCCGGTGCGCTCCCGGCGGACCGTCAGGGTGAGGTCTTCCACCGTTATATCCTGGGAGTGTACGATCTGTATGAGCGTCTGACTTCCGCTTTCCCGGAAGTGCTGTTCGAGTCCTGCGCCAGCGGAGGGGCAAGGTTCGATCCAGGGCTTCTGTACTATGCGCCCCAGGGGTGGACAAGCGATGATACGGATGCGGTGGAGCGTCTTAAGATCCAGTACGGTACATCCTACTGCTATCCGATCAGCAGCATAGGCGCCCATGTGTCCGCGTCCCCGAACCACCAGGTCATGAGGGATACTCCGCTCTCTACGAGAGCAAATGTGGCATGCTTCGGAACATTCGGCTATGAACTGGACCTGAACCGGCTCAGTGCAGAAGAGCAGGAAGAAGTGAAGCGCCAGGTGGAGTTCATGAAGAGATACAGGGAACTGCTCCAGTTCGGGACATTCTACCGGCTGAAGAGCCCGTTCGAAGGGGATGGAAATATCACGGCATGGATGGTGGTGAGCGAAGACCGGAAGAAAGCCATCGTGGGATGGTATAAGATCCTCAATGGAGTGAATATGCCATATATGCGGCTGAAGCTTCGGGGGCTTGATCCTGACCGGGAATATGCAGTGCGCGAGGAAGGCGAAGCGCGGGGGAAAGACTGCGGCAGCTTTTACGGTGACGAGCTGATGAACGCGGGGCTGGTCACAACGGATACCAGCGCCGGGGATGCTATGCCGGGGATGCATCAGGGAAGAGATTTCGATTCACGGATCTTTGTGCTGGGATGAGAGGATATTTTCCTGATATCTTAATATTTTTTTAAAATTAAAGATAAGAGTTTTTAATAATAGTTATGATTTTCGGAAGCCTGTTGCCCTTCCAGTATCTGGATGTTATCTTATTCTCACCAGCGAGATGGCAGATCATATGATACATGAGGGGAGATCACAGAAGAGGGCAGGAGTATGAACAGAGATAGAATCAACAGCAGCAGAGGAGATCATAACATAAAAAACGGCAGTTTCAGAAAAATGCAGCGGGTAAGGAGAAGAAGGAGACGTCTGGTCATCCTGATGCTCCTGGCTCTGCTCATTCCCGCAGGAGCCGCACTCCTGTATCTGAACCTGTTCCCGGTCTTTTTGAAGAGCAGGGTAGTCGTAAAAGAGATCACAGAGCAGTTTGACGCCTTTGATAATATCCGGTTTGTTTTCGGGGGGAGCGCAGAACAGGTGAAAGTTGAAACGGAAGCAGATCTGACGAAACCGGGGGATTATCCCATCCTTTATACTTATGGGAAACGACAGGTGAGCGCAGTGCTCCAGGTAAGGGATTTGACTCCTCCGGAGCTGTCCGTACATTCTTACACAACGGATGAGGTGGAGGAAGTAAAGCCGGAGCAGTTTGTAGAAAAGGCAGAAGATATCTCAAAAGTGACGCTGAGCTTTGCGGATCCTGAGATCCGGAAAAATGCAGGTACGTGGAAGATACGGATCACGGCGGAAGATGAGAGCGGAAACCGGACAGAGAAAGAGACGGAACTGATCAGGGTGAAAGATGAGAATGGTCCCAGGATCAGCGGGACAGAAGACCGGGCGCTTGTTCCGGGAGAGAGGTTTGATGCGAAGGAGGCAGTCAGTGTGGAAGATGATATGGATCCGGTGCCGCTCCTTGAGGTGGATGACAGTAATCTGGATCTGTCTGTTCCAGGTACATACTATGTGGACTACCGGGCGAAGGATCGTTCCGGAAATCAGACGGAGGTACGGAGAAAGATCGTGGTAAAGAAAAAGGAGGAAAAGGAGGAAAAGGTGGTTTACCTCACCTTTGATGACGGACCCTCTGCCAATACGGAGAAAGTCCTGGATATCCTGAAGAAAGAGAATGTAAAAGCGACCTTCTTTGTTACAGGAAATAATCCGAAATACAACTATCTGATGAAACGGGCGAGGGAGGAAGGGCATGCCATCGGGCTTCATACATATACCCACGACTACAGCAGAGTCTATTCTTCCGAGAAAGCTTTTTTTGACGATCTTCAGAAGATATCGGATCTGGTGGAGAAGACAACGGGGGAGAGATCAAAACTCCTTCGCTTCCCGGGAGGATCCAGCAATCTGGTCAGTGCAAAGTATACGAAGGGAATCATGAGCAGTCTGACGAAAAAAGTAAGGGAAAAGGGATACCAGTATTTTGACTGGAACTGTGACTCTACGGATGCAGCCGGCAATAATGTGCCGGTGGAGACACTGGTGAAGAACGCTTCTTCCGGGCAGGGGAAACAGATCAATATCCTGATGCATGACACTGACGCAAAGGACACGACAGTAGCGGCGCTGCCTAAGATCATTGAGTCTTACCGGAACAGGGGATATACATTCCGGGAACTTAGCGCAGATTCCTTTGCACCACAGCATAAGGTGAATAACTAAACGACCGGAGGATACCTGAAAACAGAAAAAAGAGATCCCGCAGGGCAAGACCAGGCACACAGGATGTCTGAACTGCTCTGCGGGATATTTTTTGCGCTTCTGAAACAGAGATCAGAAACGGAAATCTCTCCTGTTATCCTGTTCAATGAGATGGAGATTTTCAAGGACCACATTTCTTACCTTTTCATTTGGCACATTGAGCACCTCTTTGTCGATCAGCTTATCCCCGATCGCCTTTGTCTGCGGAGACGCGTAGTCCATGAGATACTCCTTCAGTGTCATGAGAGCATTGGGATGGCAGCAGTTCTGGATCTGACCGCTCTTGCACAGGGACATGAACCGGTCCCCGGTGCGTCCTTCCCGGTAGCATGCGGTGCAGAAGCTGGGGATATAGTCCATCTCCATCAGCCAGCGGACCACTTCGTCCAGAGTGCGGTTATCGCTGACGTCGAACTGCTCGGAACTCTCGTCCTCCGGCTCCGGTTCGTAGTAGCCGCCCACGCTGGTGCGGGAACCGCCGCTGATCTGGGAGATGCCCAGGTGCAGCGCACGTTCGCGGCAGCTCTTGTTCTCCCGGGTGGAGATGATCATGCCGGTGTAGGGGACAGCGATGCGGATGCAGGCGATGATCTTCAGGAAAGTCTCATCGTCGATGCCGTTATCGAACTCCTCCGGGTTGATATCATCCGCATGTTTCAGCCTCGGGACGCTGATCGTGTGGGGACCGACGCCGAAAGCCGCCTCCAGATGTTCGGCGTGCATGAGCAGACCGGCGAATTCATACCTATATTTGTCAAGCCCGAAGAGAACGCCCAGACCTACATCGTCGATGCCGCCCTCCATGGCACGGTCCATCGCCTCTGTGTGATAGTTATAGTCGTGCTTCGGACCGGTGGGATGGAGCTCCAGATAACTCTCCTTGTGGTAGGTCTCCTGGAAGAGGATGTATGTGCCGATGCCGGCTTCTTTCAGGAGGCGGTAGTTATCCACTGTGGTCGCCGCGATGTTGATGTTGACGCGGCGGATCGCCCCGTTTTTATGTTTGATGCTGTAAATGGTCTTGATGGATTCCAGGTAGTAGTCCATGGTATTGCGGACGGGATCCTCCCCGGCTTCCAGGGCAAGGCGTTTGTGCCCCATATCCTGAAGGGCGATCACTTCCCGGCGGATCTCATCCTGGGAGAGCTGCTTCCTTGGGATATGCTTGTTCTTCGCGTGATAAGGACAGTAGGTGCAGCCGTTGATGCAGTAGTTGGACAGGTACAATGGCGCGAACATGACGATACGGTTTCCGTAGAAATCCTTCTTGATCTGCTCGGCAAGTTTGTAGATCTCCTGGTTCTTCTCCTCGATGGGACAGGCGAGCAGAACGGAGGCCTCCCTGTGGGTCAGACCTTTCCTTTTTTTGGCTTTCTCTATGATGGCGTCGATCAGTTCCACATTTTCTTTGTTCTCATCTGCATAGGCGAGAGTCTCAAGGATCTCCTCATGATCGATAAAATCATCTGCACATTTTGAATTTACGTCATACATGGTAATGGTTCCTCCTTTTATATGTTTTCCGGACTCCTATTTGGCGTCCGATTCCTGCTTTTTGTTTCTGATCTGTGTGTCCGCTGCCTGCTTAGTCTTGGTCAGGGGCTTCTCGGTTCAGCGAGTCACCCCGGGAGACGGCGATGTGATAACCGATGGCGCGGAAACGCTGATCCAGGCTTTTGAGGCTTTCTGCCGCCTCGTCCCCGGTACAGAGTTTGTTGTCGTACAGCAGATAATTCTCCCTTACCTCGCCGGGGGAGAGGTTCGGCATGACCACATTTGCTCCGGCGAGGACGCCCTTCTCCCTGCCGTTCTCTGCGATGGTGCCCAGCGCCGTGGTGGCGGGCAGCAGGACCCTGGGCAGCATGAGACGGATCAGCCCCAGCATAAAGACGGTGAGTTCCAGCGTGCCGGCGGGCATATGGGCAAATGGGGTATCGTGGTGCGGGATGAACGGTCCGATCCCGACCATCTGGGGATTCAGTTCTTTTAAAAACAGCATGTCATCTGCGAGATTTTCCGCTGTCTGGTACGGGGACCCGACCATGAAGCCGGTTCCTACCTGGTAACCGATCTCCTTCAGATCCCAGAGGCATTTCTGGCGGTGAGATGCGCTCAGCGCTTCCGGATGGAGTCGGGCGTAATGCGCACCGTCATAGGTCTCATGGCGGAGCAGATAGCGGTCCGCTCCCGCCTCGAAGAAGCGACGGTAACTCTCGCGGGGAAGTTCCCCGATGGACAGGGTGATGGCGCAGTCCGGGAAACGGCGCCGGATCTCAGAGATGATCTCTGTCATGCGGTCCTCGGTAAACCAGCCGTCCTCCCCGCCCTGGAGGACAAAGGTCCGAAAGCCGAGCCGGTATCCTTTTTCACAGCAGGACAGGATCTGTTCCTTTGTCAGCCGGTAGCGGACCGCGTTTTGGTTGCTCCTGCGGATGCCACAGTAATAGCAGTCATTCCGGCAGTAGTTTGTGAATTCGATGAGTCCGCGGATATAGACTTCCTTTCCGTAATGCCGGATGCGGATCTTCCGGGCACGTTCGAAGAGATACTCTGCCAGGGCAGGGGTGCGTCCCCGGATCAGATCCGTCCATTCCCCGCGGCTCAGGCTGCGGTCCTCCTCCAGACGGTCAATGAGAGCCTTTCCTTCTGCTTCAGATACCACAGGATATTCTGATCGTACGTGGCTTTGGCTCATCATATGTTTTTCCCGTAGATGGTCTTTGTGCTCACTCCGGGCAGCATCCCCAGTTTGCCGGACAGAGCACTGATGATATTGTTGGGGGCGTCCATGGCGACGCTGATGACATGGATGCCCTTTTCCCGATAAGGGATCCCCATCCTGCCAATGACATGATCCCCGTATTCACTGAGCAGGTTGTTCAGTTCGGCAACGGATTCCCGTGTCTCGAGAATGATGCCGATGAGGGCGATTCGTGTTTCCATAGATTTCCTCCTTACAGCTGTCTGTTTTCGGAATGCGCCTGCCGATAATCTTTTATTTTGCAGGAGGGACAAAAGGACTTTCCTGCAGAATAAAAAAGCCTGCGCGTTCAAAGCGCAGGTATACCAAAAGAAAGAGGAACAGTTTCTCTTCATTAAACTTTTTCGATATTCTATGCGCCTTTTTGCTCAGGTGGTCCTAATGCGGAGCCTTTGCAGTCAGAACGTGATTCCTTGTCCAGTATAGCATACGCGGGAGCGATATACAATCGATCCGGAAGGGAATGGTTTGTTGATTTTATCAGAAGTTCACGTTACAATAATGGACAGAGATAAAAAGAAAACAAAAGCGGAGGGATCATCAATGTCAGATGTCAGAAAACATATCGTATTCTACGGCAGGGTCCAGGGAGTCGGCTTCCGCTATACGGCGAAATATCTTGCCCAGTCCCTTGAACTGACCGGATGGGTCAGGAACGAGTATGACGGGACGGTCACCATGGAAGTCCAGGGAAGAGAGGCGCGTATCAATAAGCTGCTCGTCGGACTGAACCAGAATCGTTTTATCACCATTGACTGGGTGGATACAAAGGAGATTCCGCTGGAGGAAGAGAGTTCCTTCCGTGTGCGGTGACATCAGGCCGGCGGAGCTCAGAAGGATTAAAAAACAAAGGAGAGATGAAAATCATGAAACTTGGATTTATCGGAACAGGAAATATGGCGGGCGCCATCATGGGAGGCATCATAAGGGAAGGGCTGATCAGTCCGGATGAGATCATCGGAGCGGATATCTCGGAAGCCGGAAGAGAGCGTGTGAAGAAGGAACACGGGATCCATGTGACGGCGGACAACAGGGAGGCTGCAGAAAAGGCAGAAGTGCTGGTGCTGTCGGTGAAACCTCAGTTTTATGAGGAGGCGATCGCCGGGATCAGGGACTGCATCCGGGAGGAACAGATCATCATCACCCTGGCTCCGGGGAAGACGCTTGCATGGCTTGAAGAGCAGTTTGGGAAACCCGTGAAGATCGTGCGTACTATGCCAAATACACCGGCCCTGGTCGGAGAGGGGATGACTGCGGCATGCCCGAACCAGTATGTGACAGAGGAGGAGAAAGAATATGTACTCCGTATCCTCGGATCCTTTGGCAAAGTGGAGATCGTGCCGGAGCGCATGATCGACGCTGTGGTGGCGGTCAGCGGAAGCTCTCCGGCATATGTGTTCATGCTGATCGAGGCGATGGCTGACGCGGCGGTCGCCGAAGGGATGCCCAGGACGCAGGCATATGCGTTCGCAGCCCAGGCAGTCTATGGAAGCGCAAAGATGGTGCTTGAGACAGGGAAACATCCGGGAGAGCTCAAAGACATGGTCTGCTCACCGGCGGGGACGACCATCGAGGCGGTCCGGGTCCTTGAGAAGGAAGGGTTCCGCAGCGCAGTGATCGAGGCAATGAAAGCCTGCGCGGACGTGTCGAGGAATCTGTAAGATCGTTATTTTTTTAACTGGTGCCGTGTACTTTTGTAAAAGTACACGGCACCGTTTGGGATGAGTTTTCAGAATATTCTGAGAGGAGAAGCCATGAACATTCAGGGACTGCAGAAGCTGACGCTTCTGGATTATCCGGGGAAGGTGGCGTGTACGGTCTTTCTGGCGGGCTGCAATTTCCGCTGCCCGTTCTGCCACAATGCATCTCTGGTGACACATGTTGACCCGGGAAATGATATCCCGGAGCAGGAGGTGCTGGAGTTTCTGGAGAAGCGCGCCGGCGTGCTGGACGGTGTGTGCATCACGGGCGGAGAACCGCTGCTTTCTCCGGAACTGGAGACATTTATCAGGAAAGTCAGGGCAATGGGATATCTGGTCAAACTGGATACCAACGGGAGCAGCGCCGGCCGGCTGGGATCGCTTATGGAGAAAGGCCTCGTCGACTACGTAGCAATGGATATCAAGAATTCGCCGGCGAAGTACGCGCAGACCATCGGGTTTGACGAGTACGACCTGGAAAATATAAAAGAAAGCGTCAAGTACCTGATGGAGGGCGGGATACCCTATGAGTTCCGCACTACCGTGGTCAGGGAGTTCCATAAGCGGGAAGACTTTGAAGCGATCGGGCAATGGCTCTGCGGGGCAGAGAACTATTATCTCCAGGGATTCGTGGATTCCGGGGATCTGATCCGTCCGGGGCTTCGGGGATACACCCGCGAGATCATGGAACAGGCGCTGGATATCGTAAAAAAATATGTCCCAAACGCACAGCTGCGAGGGATCGGATAGAGAACAGGAGAAAATATGGAACACCAATATCTGGAATGCAAGGGGACGATGGATACCAGATATTGGTGTTTCTGTTGACATGCATTGTCCGCAGATGATAGAATGGGTTCAGACGTTCCGTTTTAGAAAAGCCGGGAAGGAAAAGAACGGGACACCGGCTGCATGCCGGGAACAAAGGATCGATAAAATAGTACAGAGATTGAAAACAGGAAAAAGAAAGGGGCTGCGGGAGATGTATCAGGTTGCAAAGAGAGACGGAAAGATCGCAGAATTTAATCTGACCAAGATCAGCGAGGCGATCCGGAAAGCATTTGAGGCACAGGAAAAGAACTATAACCAGGATATCATAGATATGCTGGCACTGAAGGTGACGGCGGCTTTCGAGCCGAAGATAAAAGACAGCCTGGTCTCAGTGGAGGATATCCAGGACAGTGTGGAGTCCGTCCTGATCCAGGCAGGCTATGACGACGTGGCGAAAGGATATATACTTTACAGAAAGCAGCGGGAGAAGATACGGAACCTGAACTCCACCCTGCTGGATTATAAAGAGATCGTTGACAGTTATGTGAAGGTCACGGACTGGCGTGTAAAAGAGAACTCTACGGTCACCTATTCGGTGGGCGGGCTTATCCTGAGCAACTCCGGCGCGGTCACAGCCAATTACTGGCTGTCCGAGATCTATGACGATGAGATCGGGAAGGCGCATAAAAATGCCGACATCCACATCCATGACCTTTCCATGCTCACAGGCTACTGTGCGGGCTGGTCCTTAAAACAGCTGATCCAGGAAGGGCTGGGCGGGATACCTGGGCGGATCACCTCTGCGCCGGCGAAGCATCTGAGCGTGCTTTGCAACCAGATGGTGAATTTCCTCGGGATCATGCAGAATGAGTGGGCGGGCGCCCAGGCGTTCTCATCTTTTGACACCTATCTTGCACCGTTTGTCAAGGCGGACAGACTTTCTTATCCGGAGGTGAAAAAGTGCATTGAGTCCTTTATCTTTGGGGTGAACATCCCGTCGCGCTGGGGGACCCAGGCGCCCTTTTCCAATATCACGCTGGACTGGACCGTCCCGGATGATCTGAAAGACCTTCCGGCGATCGTGGGCGGGAAAGAGATGGATTTTACCTATGGGGACTGTAAAAAAGAGATGGACATGGTCAACAGGGCGTTTATCGAGACCATGATCGAAGGTGACGCCGAGGGAAGGGGCTTCCAGTATCCGATCCCCACTTATTCCATCACGAAGGATTTCGACTGGTCGGATACGGAGAATAACCGGCTGCTCTTCGAGATGACGGCGAAATACGGGACGCCGTACTTCTCAAACTATATCAACAGCGATATGCAGCCCAGCGATGTGCGGAGCATGTGCTGCCGCCTCCGCCTGGACCTGAGGGAACTGCGCAAGAAGTCCGGAGGATTCTTCGGGAGCGGGGAGAGCACGGGTTCCGTCGGCGTGGTGACCATCAACATGCCAAGGATCGCATATCTCTCTGAAAATGAGGAAGAATTCTATAAGAGACTGGACCGGATGATGGATATCTCTGCGCGTTCCCTGCATATCAAGAGAACGGTGATCACAAAACTCCTTGACGAAGGGCTGTATCCATACACAAAGAGATATCTTGGAACATTCAACAACCATTTTTCCACAATAGGGCTGATCGGGATGAACGAGGCCGGACTGAACGCGAAATGGATCAGAAAAGATCTTACCCACAAGGAGACGCAGGAGTTTACAAAGAATGTGCTGAACCATATGAGGGAGCGGCTTTCTGATTATCAGGAGATGTATGGTGACCTGTACAACCTTGAGGCGACTCCGGCAGAGTCCACCACATATCGTCTCGCGAAACATGACGTGGCGCAGTTCCCGGACATCATCACAGCAGCGGAGAAGAACGGGACACCTTACTATACGAACAGTTCTCATCTCCCGGTGGGATATACGGACGATGTATTTGAGGCTCTGGACATTCAGGATGAACTGCAGACGCTCTATACATCAGGGACTGTGTTCCACACATTCCTGGGAGAGAAGCTTCCGGACTGGAAGGCTGCAGCAGCGCTCGTGAGGAAGATTGCAGAAAACTATAAACTGCCGTATTACACGATGTCTCCCACTTATTCCATCTGCAAAGAACACGGCTATCTTGCCGGCGAGCAGTACAGGTGCCCGCACTGCGGAAATGAGACCGAGGTCTACAGCAGGATCACAGGATATTACAGACCGGTGAAAAACTGGAATGACGGGAAGACCCAGGAATTCAAAGAAAGAAAAGTCTATGACATCACGAATTCCCATATGCGTCCCAGGACGACAGCGGCAGCAGTGGAGATAGAGAGACGGGCGGAGCAGGGGCAGCCGACGGAAGGCAGGACAATGACGCTCCTGTTTACCACAAAGACCTGTCCGAACTGCCGGATCGCGGCACATTCACTGAAAAAGGCAGACATACCGTTTGAGGTGGTGGATGCGGAAGAAAACATGGAACTTGTACAGAAATATGGAGTGATGCAGGCTCCGACCCTGATCGTCGTGCAGGACGGCGAGGTCAGAAAACTGGCAAACGCGTCAAATATTTCGGCATATGTCAGACGCTCCCGGGAGGAAAAGTAAACTGCCGGGCAGACAATGCGGAAAATATTACAGAAAAGGAAGGCTGGATCTATGTATGATATTGGAATCGTAGGAGGCGGAACAGCAGGAATGACTGCCGCGATCTATGGACAGAGAGCAGGAAAGAAGACTGTGATCATAGAAGGAGGAAATTTCGGAGGACAGATCACATCCTCTCCGAATGTGGAAAATTATCCGGGAATCGCAAGCGTGAGCGGGAGCGAATTTTCCATGAACCTTCTGGACCAGGCGATGAAGCTGGGAACGGAGACCGTGGTCGAGAAGGTCACTGGGATCCGGGATGAAGGCGGGATCAAGGTGATCGAGACCACAGGGAGAGAATATCCCTGCCGGAGTGTCATCCTGGCGACCGGTGTGACACACCGTCATCTGGGCGTGCCCGGAGAAGAAAAACTGACAGGAGCCGGTGTATCTTACTGCGCGACCTGCGACGGAGCGTTTTTCCGGGGGCGGGATGTGGCAGTGATCGGCGGAGGGAGCACCGCTCTTCAGGATGCGGAGTTCCTCTCCAACTACTGCAGGAAAGTCTATCTGGTACACCGCCGGGATGAGTTCCGGGGAGAGGAGAGCATTGTAAGGCGTCTCCGGGAAAAAGAGAATGTGGAGTTTGTGCTCAGCGCCACAGTGAAGGAGATCCTGGGGGACACTGTGGTGGAAGGCGTGATCCTGAATGATAAGAAGACAGGAGAAGAGATCCGCCTTGATGTGGCGGGCGTGTTCATCGCAGTGGGGCAGATCCCGCAGAATGAACAGTTCGCAGAGACGGTGAAACTTGACGCTTCGGGATTCATCCTGGCGTCGGAGGACTGCATGACATCCCATCCGGGGATCTTTGCAGCGGGAGACTGCAGGACAAAAGAAGTCCGTCAGCTCACTACGGCAGCGGCGGACGGAGCTGTGGCAGCCCTGGCAGCGTGCAAGTATGTTGCAGAGCAGTGAGAAGATGGCGGGCGGAAGTTACCACTGATACAAAAGGCTGCTGCTTCGAACGGAAACAGCAGCCTTTTGTATTATTAGGGCTCTCAATAAATTGGTATTATCTAATTCTGATACATCTTAGATCCCATCCACTGCTGCATGTGCTCGACCATTTTGCTGTCCGGCTCAATATAGATGCAGGTGTTTTTCTGGTCGATAGGCATGAAGACTGCATATGCCTTGGAAGAGGGATTTCCCGAAGTGAAATCATACACCTTTTCAGGTTTAAATGAATTCAGCCGCGGAGAGTCTTTTGGCGCGATGATCTCAGCAGTCTGGATATCAATGCTGAGTTTGGATTTCCTTTTTGCCTTATTGTAGATCACGTCGATCTGCATATCATGGTTCAGAAGAGAATACTCATATTCCACATTGAGGCGCGGAAATATAAAATAATATGCGATCATGGCAATGATCACGGCGATGAAGAAAGAAAAGAAGCCGACCAGCGGCATGCCAAAGATGGCGACTGCCACGATAAGAAGGATCACGAGGATCCGGATGATCATATCATAAGGTTTTGGTCTGCGCTCCACGATCTGTTCATATAAAGCATCATTCATGGTTTAATGGTTCCTTTCTGTGTTAAGATAGTTCATCACCATAATGGCGATCTTGAAGGTCATGGCATCTTCAAATGTCCTCAGATCCAGTCCCGTATGCTTCTGGACCTGTTCCAGACGGTAGATCAGAGTGTTCCTGTGCATATGGAGCTGCCTTGACGTCTCTGCGATATTGAGGTTATTCTGAAAAAATTTGTTGACTGTGGAAGCGGTATCCTCATCGATGGAATGCGGGATATCGTCTCCGAATATCTCTCTCAGAAAATTTTCACAGAGTGTTACGGGAAGCTGGTAGATCAGCCGTCCGATCCCCAGTTCATTGTAAGGGAAGATGGTCTGCTCTGAGTAGAAAAGTTTCCCGACTTTTAAGGCGAGGGTTGTCTCCCTGAAAGCTCCGGAAAGATCGGCAAGCGTTTCGATGACCGAACTGTAGGAAAGCTGTACGTGAGTCAGCGCCTCCATATTCAGCGTATCAACGATCGTCCGGGCGATCTTCCTCATAGAATCCGGCGTTTCCCCGGCTTTGACCGGGCGCAGGATGACCATCGTTGTCTCACTCATGGGAACGAGATAAGTCCTGGTCTGTGAGGGAAAGAGATTTTTCAGGATCGCAGTTACCGCATCGTCCAGAGCACGGGCTTCCAGGAGAAAAAGGACCCGTTTTTCATCAGGCGCGATATGCAGTCTCGAAGCCCTCTCGGCAATGTCATAGGAAGGGACTCCGTTTAACATAAGACTCTGAAGAAAATCAGTTTTATTATATTTTTCTTTGTATGCAGTGCAGAGACAGCGGATCTGTGTGAGCGCGAGTTCAGCCTCCTCGGGTGTCTCCACTGAGACATCCATGGTGATCCCTGTGACCCGTTTCAGTTCGCTGAGTGCCCTGTCAAGTTCCTGTGTGTGCTCCATAATAGATTCTCCGTATATTTAAAGGGGCTGCACCAAAAAATGCAGCCCCCTCTATATCATATTTCATAAGCGGTAAACTGTTCGGCTATGCCAACCAGTGTGATACAGCATTCTGACCGCCATGCTGCCCTCTCAATTGTAAAACATTAGTTTGTGATAGTCAACTCTGTTTCTTTATCGAATACGTGGATCTTCTCCATGTCAAGAGCAAATACAGCCTTGTCGCCAGTTCTCAGAGTAGTACGCGGGTTAACACGTGCTGTCATCTGTGTTCCCTCTACATCAAAGTACAAGAATACTTCTGCTCCGAGCAGCTCGTAAACTTTGATCGTGGATGTGATCACGCTGTCCGGTGAGTTGCTGATAAATGCTTCTGAATCATGTACATCCTCAGGACGGATACCAAGAACAACTGTCTTTCCGTTGTAGCCGCCATCGATAAGGGCTTTCTTCTTGGAAGCCGGTACTTTCAGTACGTGCTCGCCAACTGTAAGTGTAACGTCATCGCCCTTAACTGTGCAGAGAGCGTCCATGAAGTTCATCTGCGGAGATCCGATGAATCCTGCAACGAACAGATTGCAAGGTGTATTGTAAAGGTTCTGAGGTGTATCTACCTGCTGAACAACACCGTCTTTCATAACGACGATCCTTGTACCAAGTGTCATAGCCTCTGTCTGGTCATGTGTTACGTAGATGATCGTAGCACCCAGGTTCTCATGAAGCTTGGAAATC